>NZ_JAJDJV010000008.1:0-165622 GCF_020567625.1 Enterococcus sp. BWT-B8
ATTTCCCATTTCTTTAAGAAAGTAAGACCCCTGAGAGAAGATCAGGTAGATAGGTTGGAAGTGGAAGGCTAGTGATAGTTGGAGCGGACCAATACTAATCGGTCGAGGACTTAACCAAAGAATAGGAAGAGAAAAAGAATGAACTAGGTGAGTAATGTGTTGAAGAGAAACGATCTATCCAGTTTTGAGTGAATAAAGAAGTCACTCAAAAGTAAATAAGCACCAACACCAGTGTGGTGGCGATAGCGAGAAGGATACACCTGTTCCCATGCCGAACACAGAAGTTAAGCTTCTTAGCGCCGATTGTAGTGAAGGGTTTCCCTTTGTGAGAGTAGGACGCCGCCGCGCGATGATTCCGGCATAGCTCAGTTGGTAGTAGCGCATGACTGTTAATCATGATGTCGTAGGTTCGAGTCCTACTGCCGGAGTATAGCGAAAACCAATTAATTGGTTTTCGCTTTTTTTGTATTAGCAGACATGAGATGATAAAATCGTAGTAGTTAGTTGGGGTATCTTTTTGTTGGCAGCATTTAAACTTCTTTCTAACACTTATGTAAGTTTGTTGTTGTTATTTATTTGCAAGGGTGTATATTTCAACGTTTTTCCATATTTCAATAATGATATATACAATTTAAGACTTAAGTTTGACTAAACTCTTTTTGACTTGTGATATAATGTTTTTATTGTGATATGGAAAGACGATCCTGTCTGTAAGACTAACTCATCTTTTCCTGAAAAAAGATAGAGTTGTAAATAATTTGAAATAGATATGGAATTAATGGAGGGAAAAAAAGTGAAAGTTGGATTTTTCACCGATACCTATTTTCCCCAGATAAGCGGGGTAGCAACTTCAATAAGTACGTTGAAACTTGAATTGGAAAAAATGGGACATGAGGTTTATATTTTTACAACAACTGACCCGAATGCAGATGCATTTGAAGAAGATGTTATCAGGATGCCAAGTGTTCCCCTGGTCTCTTTTAAAGAACGTAGAATTGTTGTTAGAGGTATGTGGTATGCCTATTTAATTGCTAAAGAATTGGAGTTGGATTTAATTCATACCCATACAGAGTTTGGTGCCGGCTTATTGGGAAAAATGGTAGGTAAGAAATTGAAAGTACCCGTTATTCATACGTATCATACAATGTATGAAGAGTATCTTCATTATATTGCGAAGGGTAAAGTGCTGAAGCCGACACACGTCAAATATTTTTCAAGAGCATTCACGAATCATACGACTGGAGTAGTTTGCCCGAGTAAGAGGGTAATAAATAAACTGCAGGAATATGGTGTAAAATCACCGATGCGGATTATACCAACAGGAATAGATATAGAGAAATTTAAACGTCCTGATATAACAGCTGAGATGGTCGAAAATCTTAGAAAAGAGATTGGTCTAACAGAAGATCAGCTGATTCTGCTTTCTCTGAGCCGTATTTCTTATGAGAAGAATATTCAGACCATTTTAAAGGGAATGGATCAGATAATTGAAGAATTTCCTGAAGCAAGACTAGTAATCGTTGGAGATGGACCTTATGTTGAAGCGTTAAAAGAGCAGGCTCAAAGGTTGGGGATTAAAGACTATGTTATGTTCATTGGAGAGGTTCCCAATGATCGTGTAGCAATCTATTATAAAGCTGCTGATTATTTTGTCAGCGCCTCAACATCTGAAACACAGGGACTGACTTATACTGAGGCTATCGCTGCGGGTGTACCTTGTGTAGTGGAAGGCAATGATTATTTAAATGATTTGCTGGATCATCGTTCTTTGGGCATTACTTTTGAAAAGGATGAGGATTTTGCGTCGGCTTTTATTGATTATGTACATGAAAATGTACCTCATGAACAGGAAGTAGTTGAAAATAAGCTTTATGAGATTTCAGCTGATTATTTTGGTAAACGAATGATTGGGTTCTATAATGATACACTTAACTATTATGAGGAGCATTATGGTAATAAGAAAGAAAGTCTGGTCTCCATGGAAAAAATAAAAGGGAAATTTATTTCTCTAAGAAGGCAATAAAAATGTAAAAAACTCTGTTTGTAGGATATACTACAAATAGGGTTTTTATATTTTTATTGAGAGGGATGCAAGTATGAAAAAAATTGGATTTATCGGAATTGGTGTAATGGGCCATTCAATCGTAATGAATATGATGAAAAATAATTTAACAGTTTCTGTTTATAATCGTACAAAGAGTAAAACAGACGACCTGGTAAAAGAAGGAGCTGTTTGGAGAGATACCCCAAAAGACATAGTTGAAAACAGTGAGATTATTTTTACAATGGTTGGCTTTCCTTCGGATGTTGAGGATATCTATTTTAAAAAGGATGGGATATTTGATGCAGATGTGACAAATAAGATTCTTGTTGATTTAACTACCAGCACGCCGTCTTTAGCTGAGAAAATTGGAGCTGAAGCAGCTGAAAGGGGGGGATCTGCTTTGGATGCACCAGTTTCTGGAGGAGATCTTGGTGCTAAAAATGGAACATTAACAATTATGGTTGGCGGGTCGGAAGATGCATATAACGAAGTTGTTCCTGTTTTCAAAACGTTTGGAAAAACAGTTAATCTTCAAGGTTCATCTGGGAAAGGACAACATACCAAAATGGCGAATCAAATCATGATTGCCGGAACAATGACTGGAATGTCTGAGATGCTGGTTTATGCTGAAAAGTCTGGACTTAATCTGGATAAGGTAATTGAAACACTTGGCGGCGGGAGTGCATCGAACTGGTCAATGAACAATTATGCTCCCAGAATTTTAAAAGCAGATTATTCTCCTGGATTTTTTGTTAAGCATTTTATTAAAGATTTACGAATAGCCCTGGATGAGGCTGAAAAAATGAATTTGAAGCTTCCGGCAACAAAGCTTGCTGAAGAGCTGTACACTTGTTTGGCTGATAAAGGATTTGAAGATGACGGGACTCAGGCGCTTATAAAGCTTTGGTGGGATTAAAATGAACATTTAAAGAAAATTATTAAAGAACATCAAAAAAGTTAAAAAAAATGGCGAAAATCCATGCACAATAGCCAATGTTTTGTTACAATGATACAGGAATGAAACTTAGTTCGCCGAGGGAGGTCAAGTTTATGAAGCAGTCACAATTAGTAGCGATTATCAAAAGACTTGAAGCAATGACAGAAGCAGATGATAATGAAATACAAGTTCGCCGTTTTGAGCGTGAAGGCGTTGAAAAATGCTTAGTTAGTTTTGATAAAACGACGGATACTTTTGAACTGACAGAAACAGACAGTCAGCAAGTTTATCAATTTGACAATATTGATATTGTAGCTATGGAGATTTACGACTTAATCCAGTAATGAATAGCTGAAAATCTTTTAGTTGTATACAAAACTCATTGTTTAATAGGACAATTAAAATGAAATGCTTTCATCTGTCTTATCATTTATAGAGTAAAAAACAGCCATGAATGGAATGAACTGCTAAATGTTAGCTAAAAAATAACATTTAACAGTCTGTCCAACTGGCTGTTTTTGTTTGTTAGTAAGGAAGCTTTAACTGTTAAGTGTCAATTCTTTGAATATTTCATGAACTGTTGTCTGCTTTTGAATTTTGAAGGCATTTGTACCTGCAAAAACCAAAGCATTCTCTGGATTATTTGTCACAGCATTCAGCAGCGTTTCAGAGATACAGTAAGGAATTGTTTTACGATCACAGTGTTTAAAAGACAGGCAGTTTCGACATTTTTCTATAGGAATCTGTTTATTTTTGATTCGTTCAGTAAAAAGATTCTTAATAGCTCTTCCTGGCATACCCACCGGACTTTTAATAAGAGTGATATCTTCTTCTTTTGCATTGATGTATGCTTGTTTAAATGATTCGGGGGCATCACATTCTTCTGTAGCCACAAAACGGGTGGCCATTTGAACACCGGAGCAGCCTAAAGCGATATAATGGTCAATATCTGAACGGTCAAAAACCCCTCCTGCGAATATAACGGGAATCTGTTTTCCAAATTCATCGGCAAAAGAGTTGACAGTTGCAATGATTTTCTTTAATTCGTCATCCATGCCCTCAATATCCTCTTCAATAGTTTCTGCCTTGAATCCTAAATGACCACCTGCTTTTGGTCCCTCAACCACGATGAAATCTGCTGTTTTATTATATCTTTTTTTCCATAACCCCAACAATACTTTAGCTGCTTTGTTTGAAGAGACAATTGGTGCAATTTTTGTCTGACTGCCTGCCACCAGTTCGGGAAGATTAATTGGGAGTCCGGCGCCGGAAATGATAACATCTGCGCCAACTTCAACGCAGCGCTTAACATAACGATCATAGTGAAGGGTTGCTGCCATAATGTTAAATCCGATGATCCCTCCTTCAGCAATTTTTTTTGCTCTATCAAATTGAATTTTTATTGCTTCCATATTTGCCCGCATAGGTGATTTCTCAAATAATTCTTCTTGATAACCGATTTGTGCGGTAGACAGAATACCGATCCCGCCTTCTTTGGCAACAGTACCTGCTAGATTTGCCAGACTGATACCAATACCCATCCCGCCTTGAATGATGGGGACCTTTGCAATTAATTTATCCATTATTAATGGTTCTAAAATCATAGGTAAGCTCCTTTTTCTAAATGTAAATATAATTAATTTGATGATCAAACTAAAGTCACTATAGACAGTTCTTGATGAATTGTCAAATCTTTTCTGAAAATGAAAGATGAAATAGAGAGGATTGATTCAATTCGAACACTGATACCACAACTGTTTTTTCGAATAATGTAAAAAAAACATGAAAATACTTGCAATTAGTTTATGAATACGATATAGTTTGAACATCAAAACATTTGATAATCAAATTAATTACGGATGGTGTGCATGATGGAACCAGATTTAGAAACAATCAATGATTATCTTGTCAATGTTTTCAATGATATTTTGACTATCGAGGAATCAGAATTAAAAAAATCAAAATTCAAGGATTTATCAATCACTGAAATGCATACAATTGAAGCGATTGGCATGTATAAAAGGAAGACTTCATCAGAAGTAGCGAAAGAGCTTTCGATTACTGTAGGAACTTTAACTGTGGCTATCAATAATTTGGTGAAAAAAAATTATGTGGAGCGCATTCGCAGTGAAGATGATCGGCGAGTAGTGAAGTTAGGTTTGACCCAAAAGGGAAAACTGCTTTACCGTGTTCATCAGCATTTCCATCGTGAAATGGTCAAAAATATTTTAAGCGGAATGGATCAGAAGGAAGAACAAGCATTATTAAAAGCTTTGAAGAACCTTCATGATTTTTTACAAGAATATAAGTAGAGCGGGGAAAGAATGAATCAATACGGAAAAATAACCTATACAGGCAGCTATCTTCCAGAAAGAAACGTGACAAATGAGGAACTAAGTCAGTTTATGGATACTTCGGATGAATGGATTAGCAGTCGAACAGGGATTCGTTCCCGTCATGTCGTTACAAGCGAAAATACTTCAGATTTATGTATTAAAGCAGCGCAGGTTCTTTTGGATAAATCTCAAATTGATCCTGAAACAATCGATTTTATTATTGTCGCTACGATCACACCGGATTATCAGATGCCTTCTGTAGCCTGTCAGGTACAAGCGGGGATTAAGGCGGTTAACGCATTTGCTTTTGATATTAGTGCCGCCTGTTCAGGATTTATTTATTCACTGAGTATTGGAGAAAAAATGATTCGCGGCGGTTATAAGCGAGGAATCATTCTTGGAGGAGAGACATTGTCCAAGGCTTTGAACTGGGAAGATCGAACTAGTGCTGTTCTCTTTGGAGATGGTGCTGCCGGAGTTATTCTGGAGGCTGTGGAAAAACCGCATCTATTGGCTGAAAAACTTCAGTCAGATGGGCAACGAGGCAGCGCATTGACTTCTGGTTTTCAGTTTAATGAGAGTCCGTTTTACCAGTCAGAGGGAAATAAAAGAGAGCAAAGTAGCAGTTTCTTAAAAATGAACGGGCGTGAAATTTTTGATTTTACAATGAATGATGTGAGTAAGAACATTCAAAGCCTTGTAGATGAACATGACTTTGAAGCAGATTATTTTTTGCTTCATCAAGCAAATATTCGAATCATTGATAAACTAGCCAAGAAACTGAAGATTCCAAGAGAGAAATTTCTATCTAATATGGATAAATATGGGAATACTTCAGCAGCAAGCATTCCGATTTTATTGGATGAAGCAGTGAATGAGGGGATTATTAAACTAGATTCAACACAACAAGTGGTGTTAACAGGATTTGGCGGTGGGTTAACATGGGGCACAATGCTTCTGACACTGTAAAATCTGTTCACATATAAAATTAAACTTAAATTTTTGGAGGAATATACACATGGTATTTGAGAAAATTCAAGCAATTATTGTAGAAGAACTGGGAAAAGAACTGGAAGATGTTAAATTGGAAACAAATATCCAGGAGGAACTGGATGCTGACAGCTTGGACTTATTCCAAATTATTAATGAAATTGAAGATGCTTTTGATGTGAAGATTGAAACAGAAGATGGCATCGTGACAGTACAGGATTTAGTAACCTATGTAGAGAAACAAAAAAACAGTTAATTTAGAATAAAAGATTTTGTAACGAGATTAAGGCGAAAGTGTTGAATTTCCAAGAGTGGGCATTTATACAAAAAAGAAACAGATTTTTGTATAATATCACCTGCCTGTCGAAATTCGGCTTTCGTCTTGTGGTTTATTAAGACCTAAACGTCAGGACTATTGATTGAAAACAGTTATTGTAGTTGAATCGTTTTAAAATGATGAAGGATGTATTAACAGATGAACACAAGAATATGTGAGTTGCTTGGCATAAAATATCCTGTTTTTCAGGGAGGAATGGCCTGGATCGCTAATGCATCACTGGCAGGTGCTGTTTCTGAATCTGGCGGATTGGGAATCATTGCTGGTGGAAATGCCCCTAAAGAAGTGGTAAAAAAAGAAATTAGAAAAATCAAGGCTATGACAAACAAGCCTTTTGCTGTAAATATAATGCTGTTGTCGCCGTTTGCTGAAGAGATTGTAGATTTAGTCTGTGAGGAAAAAGTTCCGATAGTAACGACAGGAGCAGGGAATCCAAGTAAATATATGAAGCGTTTTAAAGAGAATAGCATTAAAGTAATTCCGGTTGTTCCATCAGTTGCGTTGGGGCTCCGTATGGAGAAAATAGGTGCGGATGCCGTTATCGTAGAAGGAATGGAAGCTGGCGGACACATAGGAAAATTGACCACGATCAGTTTGGTTCCTCAAGTAGCGGATGCTTTATCCATTCCGGTTATTGCAGCTGGAGGTATTGGAGACGGCAGAGGGATGGCCGCTGTCTTCATGCTTGGAGCAGACGGGGTACAAATAGGGACTCGTTTCCTTGTGGCAAAGGAATGTACAGTTCACGAAAACTATAAACAAAAAATTATTCAAGCAAGAGATATCGATACAGTAGTCACTTGTCAGCACTTCGGTCATCCAGTTCGGGCGTTAAAGAATAAATTAACCAGAGAATATGATCAATTGGAGAAGCTGGAACTGAAACAAGAAAATCCAGATCTGAAAAAATTTGAAGAGTTGGGTCAGGGTGCTCTTTATAAAGCAGTGGTAGAAGGAGACATGGATTCTGGTTCAGTTATGGCTGGTCAGATAGCCGGCTTAGTAAAAAAAGAGGAAACAGCAGAGGAAATTATCCACTCTCTGATTGAAGAAACAACCGAGGTAATTAAGGGACAGTATCAAAAATATTTGTAATCAGAATTTGGAAACAGCGGATAGGATTATTTTGATTTTGTGTCGGAAACTGTTCGCATTAGTAATAGTTAGCAGAGGTAATTGCACACGAACTATTAATAAAAAGAGTTTATTTAGAATTATCAAAGGAGACAACACATGAAAACAGCTTTTGTATTCAGTGGTCAGGGTGCTCAATACACAGGAATGGGTAAGGAGCTCTACGATCAGGAAAAGGTTGTTCGAGATACTTTTTCTGAAGCTAGTGAAATTTTAAATTATGATATGGCTGAGCTTTGTTTTTCGCCAACGGATAGACTAAATGAAACAGAGTATACTCAACCGGCAATTTTAACGGTCAGCACGGCATTTTATCGTATTCTTTCAGAGTATGGTATTAAACCGGATGTTGTAGCAGGCTTAAGTTTGGGAGAATATAGTGCGCTGGTAGCCAGTGAGGCTGTTTCATTTAAAGAGGCAGTGGCGCTGGTAGCAAAAAGAGGTGCATTTATGACTATAGCTGCTCCGCCCGGAACAGGGAAAATGGTAGCCGTAATGAATGCTGATAGAGCGTTAATTGAAGAGTGCTGTCGAAATGCAGAGAGTAAGGGAGTCGTTTCACCGGCAAACTACAATACACCACAGCAAATCGTTATTGGAGGAGAAACAGCTGCAGTCGATTATGCGGTTAATTTACTGCAAGAGCAGGGTGTAAAAAGAATGGTGCCGCTGAATGTAAGCGGACCGTTTCATACAGCACTGCTGAAACCAGCGTCTGAAAAGCTGGCAGAAGAATTGGCAAAGATAACGTTTCAGGAACCGAAGATCCCTGTCATCAGCAATACAACGGCTGATGTGATGGAGGGAAATCAAATTTGTGATCTTTTAACACTCCAGGTCATGAAAGCTGTTCGATTTGCAGACAGCATTGAAACAATGAAGCGCTTAGGTGTCACCAGAATTATTGAGGTTGGACCGGGAAAAACATTGACCGGGTTTGTGAAGAAAATTGATCGGGAGATCATTACTGGACGAGTGGAAAACAGTGTTACATTGGCAGAAACTTTAGAACTTTTAAAAGAGGGATAACTAAATGAATATACAAGGAAAGAATGTCTTTGTTACAGGAAGTACCAGAGGTTTGGGAAAAGCGATTGCACTTGCGTTTGCTGAAGCAGGTGCAAATATCGTTCTCAATGGGCGTAAGGAAATTTCTGAAGAGTTAATAAACGAAATAAAAGCTTATGGCGTGAATTGCATCGGAATTTCAGGAGATATTATTGATTTTGATACTGCCGGAAAGATGTTGGAAGAAGCAGAAAACAGTTTAGGTTCTGTGGATATTCTAGTTAATAATGCAGGCGTTACAAAGGATAAGCTGCTGTTGCGAATGTCCCCAGAAGATTTTGAACAGTGTATTCAGATTAATTTGAATGGGACATTTAATATGACGCAGCATGCTATTAAGCGAATGATGAAACGACGAAGCGGACGTATTATCAATATATCCAGTGTGGTTGGTCTGATTGGGAATGTTGGTCAGGCTAATTATGCTGCGAGTAAAGCCGGGATTGTCGGCTTCAGCAAATCTGTTGCCCGTGAAGCCGCTGCAAGAGGGATTACCTGTAATGTGATTGCTCCTGGCTTCATTGAAACAGAGATGACGGATGTTCTTTCCGATAAAATCAAAGAACAGACAAAAAGTCAGATTCCGTTACAATGCTATGGTCAGGCAGAGGATGTAGCAAAAGCTGCTGTATTTTTAGCTGAAAGTCCCTACATTACCGGGCAGGTGCTAAATGTAGACGGCGGTTTAGTGATGCATGGATAAATCGGTTGGGAGGAATAGTTGAATGAACCGAGTAGTAATTACGGGTTATGGAGTAACTTCTCCAATAGGAAATAATCCTGAAACTTTTTTAAACAGTTTAAAAGAAGGAAAAAATGGAATTGGTCCGATAACAAAATTTAATGCGGAAGAAACGGGGATTTCTTTGGCGGCTGAGGTGAAGGATTTTCCGTTTGAAAAATATTTTGTCAAAAAAGATGGGAAACGGATGGATATGTTTTCTATTTATGGTATTTATGCTGCACTGGAGGCCATGGACATGAGCGGTCTGAATGCAGAGGAGATCGATGCTGATCGTTTTGGCGTGATGGTGGGATCTGGGATAGGCGGATTACAGACGATTCAGGATCAGGTGATTCGTATGCATGATAAAGGGTCTCAAAGAGTGAGCCCTCTATTTATCCCCATGTCAATTGCCAATATGGCAGCAGGAAATATTGCTTTGCGTATAGGAGCTAGAGGCATTTGTACAGCAGTTGTAACTGCGTGTGCCAGCGCTACACATTCCATTGGAGAGGCATTCCGAAACATTAAGCATGGCTATTCAGATGTGATTCTAGCCGGCGGAACGGAAGCTTCTGTTACGGAAATCGGAATTTCCGGGTTTGCTTCGTTAACTGCATTATCTGAAGCAACGGATAAAGATCGGGCTTCTATTCCTTTTGATAAAGACCGTGATGGTTTTGTGATGGGAGAAGGAGCTGGAGTATTTATTGTTGAGTCTTTGGAACACGCGCAAAAACGGGGAGCAGCAATATTGGGTGAAATAGTCGGATATGGTGCCAACTGTGATGCTTATCATATGACTTCTCCTACACCTGATGGGAGCGGTGCAGCCAAGGCAATGATTCTGGCAATGACCGAAGCAGGGATTACTCCTGAACAGATTGGTTATATTAATGCTCATGGTACAAGTACGCCATCTAATGACGGTGCCGAGGCAAAAGCGATTAGGCTGGCGATGGGAGCAGCAGCTGATGACATACGGGTCAGCAGTACAAAGAGTATGACGGGACATTTATTGGGAGCCGCCGGTGGAATTGAAGGGATTGCAACGCTTAATGCACTGCAGCATCAGTTCATTCCTCCAACAATTGGATTGAAGGAACAGGATGAGGAAGTGACAATCAATGTAGTCGCTAATGAAGCTCAGCCGCATGCATTTGATTATGCACTAAGCAATTCACTTGGTTTTGGGGGACATAACGCAGTCATTTGTCTGAAACGTTGGGAGGAACAGTACTGATGGATATTAGTGAAGTAAAAGAGCTTTTAGCAAAATTTGATCAGTCCAGTTTGACTGAATTTGATTTAAGAGAAGGTTCATTTGAATTATATATGAATAAAAATACGATCTCACAAAAAAGAATTCAGCCGCAGGAAGAGCATTCCAATGCTGCAATAGAAATGAACAGCGAACTTTTGACTGCTAAAAACGAAGAAACAAAAGCTGCTGCTGTGGAAAATAAAGCGGTGCTATCTAAATCAGAAAATGCTGCAGAGGAAGAAATTACCTCTCCTCTTGTAGGGATTGTTTATTTACAGCCTGCTCCTGACAAGGAAGCTTTTAAGAAGGTTGGTGACGCAGTCAAAAAGGGTGATGTAGTCTGCATTATTGAAGCAATGAAATTGATGAATGAAATCACTTCTACTGTAGATGGAACGATTGCTGAGATTTTAGTTGGAAATGAAGAGGTTGTAGAGTTTGGACAGCCATTATTCAAAGTAACCGAAGTTTAATTTTAGTTTGATTGAAAAGAAGGAGCTTGTATAAGATGAATGTTCAGGAAATCATGGAGATCATTCCGCATCGATATCCTTTTCTATTGTTGGATCGAGTGGAAGAGATAACAGTTGGAGAGAAAATAGTTGCAAAAAAAAATGTCACAATCAATGAGCCCTTCTTTCAGGGTCATTTCCCATCAGAACCTGTGATGCCGGGCGTTCTGATTGTTGAAGCTCTGGCACAGGCTGGTGCAGTGGCGTTATTGTCAAAACCGGAATTTAAAGGAAAGACTGCTTATTTTGGCGCAATGGACAAAGTTCGTTTTAGAAAAAAAGTGGTACCCGGCGATACGTTATCTCTTGAAGTGGAAATTTTGAAAATAAGATCTGCAGCAGGAACTGGTCTGGGGATAGCTAAAGTAAATGGAAAAAAAGTAGCAGAAGCAGAACTAACTTTTATGATTGGATAGATGATGATGTTTTCAAAAATATTAATAGCTAATCGCGGTGAAATTGCGGTCCGGATTATTCGTGCATGCAGAGAACTAGGTATTCATACTGTAGCGGTTTATTCTGAAGCAGATCGGGAAGCTTTGCATACCCAATTGGCAGATGAAGCGATTTGTATTGGACCTGCAAAAGCGGGAGACTCATATTTAAAGGTTCAGCATGTACTGAGTGCAGCGATTGTGACAAACGCAGAAGCCATTCATCCAGGTTTTGGATTCCTCTCAGAAAACAGCCAGTTTGCTGCAATGTGTGAAGAATGTAATCTTACATTTATTGGACCAAAGGCAGAAACAATAGATGCAATGGGAAATAAAATCAATGCACGGAAATTAATGATCGAAGCAGAGGTACCTGTCATTCCTGGAAGTCCTGGTGTGATTGATACGGTTGAAGAGGCATTGTCTGTTGCTGAGAAGATCGGCTATCCGGTGATGCTTAAAGCAGCAGCTGGAGGTGGGGGGAAAGGAATCCGTAAGGTCCTTTCTCAGGATGAATTGCCGAGTCACTTTACCTCCGCTCAGCAGGAAGCGAAAGCAGCTTTTAACAATGGGGATATGTATATCGAAAAGATTATTTATCCGGCTCGACATATTGAAGTTCAGATTCTGGGCGATCAGTATGGAAATATTATTCATCTTGGCGAACGAGATTGTTCGCTACAGAGAAATAATCAAAAGGTATTGGAAGAGTCACCCTCCGTTGCTATTTCAGATGAAAAAAGGGCTTATTTAGGCGAAATTGCGGTAAGGGCTGCAAAAGCAGTTAATTATCAAAATGCCGGAACCATTGAATTTCTGATGGATGAAACCGGAAACTTTTATTTTATGGAAATGAATACTCGTATTCAGGTAGAACATCCGGTTACTGAAATGGTTACAGGATTTGACCTGGTTAAAGCACAGATTAAAATTGCTGCCGGCGAGGAGTTATCTATTACTCAAAATGATGTAAGGATAACCGGACATGCAATTGAATGCCGAATAAATGCTGAAAATCCTGCGTTCGATTTTGCACCGTCCCCTGGGACAATAAGTAATTTGCTGCTGCCTAGCGGAGGAATGGGCCTGCGTGTTGACAGCGCTATGTATACAGGTTATAAGATTTCCCCTTATTATGATTCTATGATTGCGAAAGTGATTGTTCATGGAGAAAACCGCATGGATGCTTTTATGAAAATGCAGCGTGCGTTAAGTGAAATAGTAACAGAAGGTCTGACAACCAATGCAGAGTTCCAGCTGGATCTGATTACTCATGAGAAAGTATTGGCTGGGGAGTATGATACAAGCTTTTTACAGGAAATCTTTTTACCTTCATGGGAACCTGAAACTGAACAATAAGAAGGGATAAAATCATGGCTTTATTTAAAAAGAAAGAGTACATTCGGATTAACCCGAACCGTGAATCACATTCTGATAATAAAAAGCCGGCTGTTCCAGATAATATGTGGGCTAAGTGTCCGTGCTGCAAACAAACACTTTATACAAAAGATATGGGGCCTGAAAAGGTCTGTCTACACTGCGGCTACAGTTTTAGAATTGGTGCGTGGGAGAGAATGGCGGTTACCGTAGATAAAAAAAGTTTTCATGAATGGGATAATGATATTAAGACAAAAGATCCCTTGAGTTTTCCTAACTATCATGAAAAGATTAAGTCTATGCAGGAGAAAACCAATTTAAACGAGGCAGTTTTAACGGGTCGGGCACAAATTCAGGGAAATGAGACAGCAATTGCCGTGATGGATGCGAATTTCATTATGGGTAGTATGGGGACAGTTGTTGGTGAGAAAATCACTCGTCTGTTTGAACGGGCAGCAAAAGAAAAGCTTCCAGTTGTGATCTTCACAGCATCCGGAGGTGCTCGTATGCAGGAAGGGATTATGTCGTTGATGCAGATGGCAAAAATATCTGCAGCAGTTAAGCGCCACAGCAAACAAGGTCTTCTTTATATTACGGTTTTGACTGATCCAACGACTGGAGGAGTAACCGCCAGTTTTGCCATGGAGGGCGACGTTATTTTGGCTGAGCCTCAAAGTCTGATTGGTTTTGCCGGACGCAGAGTGATTGAACAGACGATTCGTCAGGAACTGCCGGAAGATTTTCAAAAGGCAGAATTTTTATTAAAGCACGGTTTTGCTGATAAGATTATTCCCAGAAATCAAATGAGGGAAGTACTGGGAAGCATACTGAAGATGCACACGATGGAGGGATGGATATCATAATGAAAAGAACAGCAAATGATATCGTTACTTTAGCCCGATCTCAGGATCGTTTTACTTCATTGGAATATATCGATGCAATTTTTGATCAGTTTATCGAATTTCACGGCGACCGCTACTTTGGAGATGACCAGGCAGTTGTCGGCGGTGTTGCATTGCTTGCCGGAAAGCCGGTTACTGTTGTTGGTATTCAAAAAGGCAGAAACCTGCCGGAAAATATTGATAGAAATTTTGGTGCTCCTCACCCTGAGGGATATCGAAAGGCATTACGCCTAATGAAGCAGGCAGAAAAATTCAATCGTCCGGTAATTACTTTTATTAATACCGCCGGGGCTTACTGCGGCATTGAGGCAGAAGAACGCGGTGAAGGAGAAGCAATTGCCCGGAATCTTTTGGAAATGTCTGATCTGACAGTTCCAATCATTTCAATTATCATCGGGGAAGGCGGCAGTGGAGGTGCTTTGGCATTGGCTGTGGCCGATGAGGTTTGGATGCTGGAGCATACAATTTATGCGATACTCTCTCCGGAAGGTTTTGCATCAATTCTTTGGAAAGATGGGAGCCGCGCTAAAGAGGCTGCTGAGTTGATGAAGATAACAGCAGCAGAACTGAAAGAATTGACAGTCATTGACAAAATAATTCCTGAAGAAATGAATGGAGAACTGCTGGGACAATCCAAAATTAATCGAATGCTGCAGAAAGCCCTGATAAGTAAGTTAACAGAGCTTTGTAAGCTGACGAAAGAAGAGCTGACAGAGAATCGTTACCAGCGTTTTCGGAACTTTTGATTTCAAAAAGCAGGAATTAAAGTATATGTCAGAAGTGAATAGCTATGAAAGGGAACCGGGAGACTTAGATGACCGGTTCTCTTTTTTTGTATAAAATTGTGCATATAGTATCGTTATAGCTATTAAAATGAATAATTTTTCAAAAAAAGTGTTAAAATGGATGAAATTTCATTTTTGTTGTGGTATGATAAACCCACTTAATCATTTAACTTTAGGAGGAGTATTCAGTATGAAAAAATTGAAAGCAGTCATTATTGCCGCTTTGTCAGTGTTTGTATTAGCAGGTTGTGGAGGGAATGGGGAGACTAAAGATACCGGAAGCAGCAGTGCCAACTCAGAAAGTGCACTGGAGAAAATTAAAGAGAAGGGGACATTAGTGGTCGGAACATCGGCAGACTTTGCCCCTTTTGAATTTAAAACACTGGTCGACGGTAAAGATACGATCGTCGGCTCAGATATTGATATGGTTAAAGCGATTGGAGAAAAACTTGGCGTGGAAGTTGAATTTATGGATATGCAGTTTGATGCAGTTCTCGTTGCTTTGCAGCAGAATAAAGTTGATATTGCAGTTTCAGGTATTTCAGCAACAGAGGAACGGAAAAAAACATTTGATTTCTCCACTCCATATTACAATCCGCCTCAAAAAATTGTGATCAATAAGAACAATAAAGATATATTTACAAGCATTGACTCACTGAATGGGAAAAAAGTAGGTGCACAGAAAGGCTCAATTCAAGAAGGCGTTGTGGAAGCTCAGCTTCCTGATACACAGAAAGTTTCTATTCCGCGCGTACCAAATCTAATTGTCGAGTTAAACCAAGGTTCAATAGATGCTTTGGTACTGGAAGAAACAATTGCTGAATCTTATATTAATCAGAATCCTGATTTAATGATGGCGGATATCGAACTGACTTCCAATGAAGATGAAGCATTTGCCATTGCATTTTCTAAAGGTCAGGATGATCTGAAAAAAGAAATTGATGTGATTTTAGAAAAAATGATTGCGGATGGTTCTATTGATCAATATGTTAAGGCTGCGATGGAACTATCTGATAAAAGCAGTGAAGAATAAATTGGAGGAAGAGAAATGAATTTTTCATTTTTAGAAACCTATGTTCAATATTTTATATCCGGGGCAGCGGTAACGATTATAATCTCGCTGGTAACTGTCTTTTTTGGGACAATGCTGGGGGTATTAATTGCTTTGTTGAAACTATCCAAAGCAGCACCGCTACGTTGGCTGGCGAATATTTACATTGAAATTTTTCGCGGTACTCCAATGCTGATTCAAGTATTGATTGGTTTCGGTCTGCTGCAGAATCTGTTTCCTTCTTTTAATATGCCGATTGGGATTCTGACAATTGACTTTGGTCGTCTGGTTCCAGGAATGATTGTTCTGTCTCTAAATTCCGGTGCGTATGTAGCTGAAATTGTCCGTGGAGGAATTAATGCAGTGAACTATGGACAGACAGAAGCAGCACATTCTTTGGGGCTGCGCCCAATTCAGACGATGAGGTATGTTATTTTACCACAGGCTTTACGGAATATTCTTCCTGCTTTGGGAAATGAATTTATTATTCTAATTAAAGATTCTTCTTTACTGTCCATTATTGGTATTAATGAGCTCTTAAGCAGTGCACAAACAGTTATTTCCAGTACCTATATTCCACTGGAGCCCTATTATATTGCAGCAGCAATCTATTTTGTCATGACATTCCTGACATCAAGAGCACTGGCTGCTTTTGAGAAAAAATTAGGAAAAGGCTATCATCGTTAGGAGGGATTTTTGTGGAAAAGGCTGTAATTACTGTTAAAGATCTCCATAAAAATTTTGGAGAGGTTTCAGTTCTGAAAGGGATTGATTATCAGGTGCTTCAAGGAGAAGTAACTGTGATTATCGGTCCCTCCGGTTCAGGTAAAAGTACATTTCTGCGTTGCCTGAATCTTTTGGAAGTTCCTACTTCCGGACAAATATTTTTTGAAGGAACAGATATTACAGATAAGAAAAATGATATATTTAAGATGAGAGAAAAGATGGGTATGGTATTCCAGCAGTTCAATCTTTTCCCAAATATGACTGTGCTTGAGAATCTGACACTGTCTCCAATCAAGGTGAAAAAATTGTCTAAGGAGGAGGCTGAAGAAACGGCACAAAAGCTGTTAAAAAAAGTCGGTTTGGAAGAGAAAGCCAATGATTATCCTCAATCTTTGTCAGGAGGTCAGCAACAGAGAATTGCCATTGCCAGAGCATTGGCGATGGAACCGGATATTATGCTCTTCGATGAACCTACTTCCGCTTTAGATCCTGAAATGGTTGGCGAAGTTTTGAATGTGATGAACGATCTGGTGAAAGAAGGAATGACCATGGTGATCGTCACACATGAAATGGGATTTGCCAGAGAAGTGGGAGATACTGTTCTATTTATGGATGAAGGAAAAATTATAGAAAAAGGAACACCTGAAGCTGTTTTCGAGTATCCTGAAAACAGTCGAACGAAAGATTTTCTTGGAAAAGTTTTATAGAGCAATGGCAACGAGGGTGGGACAAAAGCGATCAGCTCCGAGAATTAAGAAGGAATATCCGAAAATTGTAAAGGAACACGATTCATAGAATGAATAGCTGTGAATGGATACACTACGCTGCATTTCGAGCACCTCAACTTCTACGTAGGAAACATACGAGAGTTGACAGGCTTCACTAGGATTGCTTTAGCAGAGTAGCTGAAGTCCTGTTACCTACTCGGTGAAGGACCTTGAGGTTCTCATATTTTCAGGATCGTTCGGCTTAATTCCGAAGGAGCTGCTCCTGCGGTTACTCGTCGTAAAAAGAATTTTTACTTTTGTACGGCCGTTTATTCGAGGGTAGATACGAAGAGAGAGTGGAACTTTATTTCTGTCCCTCTCTCTTTTATTTGCAGTTTCTGATAGACAGATAACAGTTTTGTAAAATTTGAATAGGGTGTGGAAGGGCTGCTTTTTTCGGTTAATCTTTCCGAATGGCTTCATTTTATTTATTTTAGTCTGTCTTTCTAAAGAATTTCAAGCTTTGTCGAGCAACCTCAGCGGCATTTATAGAATTTTTTAGTGAAATGCAGTATAATACTACAGAAGAGGTCGGGGCAAAAGTCATGCAGCTTCATATCAGAAGCAGATTTTGTCCCGCTATTTGTTCGCTTCCGGCGAAATTGCTGATGAAGAGCAAGAATTATTGTATAGATAGTGAGAGGAGTCCACATGTTTTCAAAATTTAAACCTACTTGGATGGTTGATGCCATTTATAAAATCACACCTGAACAGCTGCGGAAGCTAGGTGTTAAAGCTGTTTTGACAGATTTAGATAATACACTGATTGCCTGGAATAATCCTGATGGGACAGAAGAACTGCTGGTATGGATCGAAGAGATGAGAAATGCCGGATTTCCAGTCGTTGTTATATCTAATAACAAAGCCAGCAGAATTAAGCGTGCTGTTGAAAATTTTGAATTGGCCTATGTTTCCAGAGCGTTGAAGCCTTTAACAAAAGGCTTTAAGGAAGCGGAAGAGATGCTGAATTTAAAACCTGAAGAGCTTGTCATGGTTGGTGATCAGATCATGACTGATATCAGAGGTGCAAACGCTGCAGGAGTCCGCAGTATTTTAGTTCGTCCAATTGTGGACACGGATGGATGGAACACCAGAATTAATCGTTTTTTTGAGCGATTGATTATGAAGCAGCTGACAAAGAAAAATCCTGATATGGTATGGAAAGGCGGACTCGAATGAACGAAGTAATTCATTGTATCGGCTGTGGAGCTGTTATTCAGACAGAGCATCCGAATGAACTGGGGTACACTCCGAAAGCAGCTCTTGATAAGGGTCTGGAAACTGGTGATGTCTATTGTCAGCGCTGTTTTCGATTGAGACACTATAATGATATTCAGGATGTTCATTTAACCGATGATGATTTCCTGCGTCTGCTGAACGAACTGGGACGCAAAGATGCACTGATTGTTAATGTAGTAGATATATTTGATTTTAATGGTTCGCTGATTCCCGGACTGCACCGATTTATTGGGGATAATCCTGTTTTACTGGTGGGGAATAAAAAAGATATTCTGCCTAAGTCGTTGAAAAAAGGAAAAATGATTCAGTGGATGAAAGAGCGGGCTCACGAGCAGGGCTTGCGTCCGGTTGACGTACTGCTGACCAGTGCAAAAAAAGCGCATGAAATGGATGAGCTTCTTGCTGTGATTGAAAAGTATCGTGAAGGTCGGGATGTGTATGTTGTTGGTGTAACTAATGTTGGAAAGTCAACCTTGATCAATCAGATCATCAAAAATACAGCAGGTGTCAAGGATGTTATTACCACTTCTCAGTTTCCAGGGACGACATTAGACAAAATAGAGATACCTTTGGCTGACGGTCATTTTTTGATAGATACACCCGGAATTATCCATCGTCATCAAATGGCTTATTATCTTGGAAAGAAAGACTTGAAGCTTATTGCGCCGCAGAAGGAAATCAAACCAAAAATCTATCAGCTGAATCAGGAGCAGACGTTATTTTTAGGCGGGCTGGCCCGCTTTGATTTTATTCAGGGAAATCGTAGTTCGTTCATTGCCTATGCTTCAAATGACCTGACTATTCATCGTACAAAGCTGGCTAATGCTGACAGCTTTTATGAAAAACATTTAGGCGGGCTGCTCCAGCCGCCAAGACCGGACGAAGTCGCAGAATTTCCGGAGCTGGTGCGTTTTGAATTTTCGATTAAAGAAAAAACAGATATCGTCTTTGCCGGTTTAGGCTGGATTACGGTCCAATCAGCAGCCGTAGTGGCGGGTTGGGCGCCAAAAGGTGTGGAAGTATTAAAGAGAAAAGCGTTGATTTAAAATATCAACAATGGAAAGAAGGATTTTTGTGGAATTAAGAGGAAAACAGAAACGTTATTTACGTAGCCAGGCACACCATCTGCAGCCGATTTTTCAAATTGGCAAAGGCGGATTGAATGAAGAAGTTATTATTCAGATCAATGAGGCTTTGGAAAAACGTGAATTGATTAAAGTCAGCTTATTGCAGAATACAGATGAAGTGGCAGAAAATGTGGCTGAAATACTGGAAAAGAAGATTCATTGTAATGTTGTTCAGGTGATTGGACGTGTATTGGTTGTATTCAAGCCATCGTCTAAAGAAAAATATCAGAAATATTCTAAAGAAGTTAAATCAATTTAGGATGTGTCTGGAAAGTACTCGCCACTAGAGTTTTCAGACAGGGCCTAGCAAAGTAGCAAAGTTATTGGAGGAATCAATCGATGAAGGCAGCTGCCCGTGCGATAAGAGGAACTCAACCAATTGTTAAGGAAAAATTGAAGCTTTTTCAAAGAAGAAAACAAGTGGGAATTCTTGGCGGAAATTTCAATCCGGTTCATAATGTCCATTTAATGATGGCAGAGCAGGTCTACCAACAGTTAGGCTTGGATAAAGTGTATTTGATGCCTTCCTATTTACCTCCCCATGTGGATGAGAAAATGACTATAGACAGCAGTCACCGTCTGGCCATGCTGGAGCTGGCTGTTGAAGGAAACAGTCATTTGGCAGTAGAACCAATTGAAATAATTCGAAAAGGTAAAAGTTATACATACGATACCATGAAAGCGTTAATTCAAAATAATCCCGATACGGATTACTATTTTATTGTTGGCGGAGACATGGTAAACTATTTACCAACCTGGTATAAGATTGATGAATTGATTTTGATGATGAATTTTGTTGGAACACGGCGTCCTAATTATGATGTGGAAACACCTTATCCGATTATTTGGGTAGATACACCTCAAATGGATGTCAGTTCAAGTATGATAAGAGAAAAAATAGCTCAGGGATGTACTGTACGCTATCTTCTTCCTGATAATGTGATAAACTATATCTACGAGAAGGGATTGTATGTTGATGGAATTTAGTGGAAGATATACTCCTTTTAAACGGGAAGAGCTGATGCAGAAAGTGCAGATGCAGATGAGTGAACGGCGGTTTCAGCATGTTTTAGGTGTTGAAGAAGCAGCTGTTGCACTGGCGTCAAAGTACAATTGTTCTCAGGAAAAGGCGAGTATTGCAGCATTAGTCCATGATTATGCAAAAGAACGTCCGGATGATGAATTTCAATTGATTATTGAAAGAGACGGCTATAATCCTGAGCTGTTGAATTATGGAAATGCAATTTGGCATGGACTTGTAGGTGCAGATATGATTCAAAGAGAGCTGGGAATAGATGATGAAGAAATTTTAACAGCTGTTCGCTTGCATACAACCGGTGCAGAAGAAATGAGTCTGCTGGCTAAGATCATCTATATTGCCGATTATATTGAGCCGAACAGAACATTTCCTGGTGTTCAGGAAGCCAGAGAGATTGCATTGATAAGTTTGGACGATGCAGTTGCTTATGAAACGAAGCACACACTGCTTCATTTAGTTGAGCAGGAACAGAAAATTTACCCAAAGACGATTGAAACATATAATCAGTGGGTTGTGAACAGAAAATAGGAGGGAACAATCATAGATAGTCAGAGGATTTTAGAAATTGCTGTTAAAGCAGCGGATTCAAAAAGAGCGGAAGAGATTGTCGGCTTGGAAGTAAAAGACATTTCATTGCTGGCAGATTACTTTATGATTTGTCAGGCAAACAGTGAGCGGCAAATCAACGCAATTGTTGAAGAAATCATCGAAAAAGAAGAAGAGGCTGGAACTGAAGTTAAACGAATTGAAGGAAAAGACGGCGGGAAATGGGTACTGATCGATCTTGGAGATGTGATCGTTCATGTATTTCAAACTTCTGAACGAACTTTTTATAATCTGGAAAAACTTTGGTCAGATGCACCATTGGTAAATACAGAGCAGTGGGTAAGCTAACATGACCTACAAAACCTTTGCTTTTGTTTATGATGAAGTAATGGATGAAGCATTGTATGAACAATGGCTGGCTTTTTCAATGAGGCATTTACCAAAACAGACAAAACGTATTTTGGAACTGGCTTGTGGTACTGGACGTTTGGCGGTTGATTTTGCTGAAGCCGGGTTTGAAGTTACTGCTTTGGATCTGTCAGAGGAAATGCTGGCAATTGCCAGCAAAAGATCCAATGAAAAAGACATGGACATTCAATTTGTACAGGGAGACATGTTGGAGCTTTCGGAAGTTGGTCAGTATGAAGCAATTACTTGTTTTTCAGATTCTCTTTGTTATATGGAAAGTCGAAGAGATGTTCAACAAGTATTTGATGAGGTCTATCAGGCGTTGGAAGATCAGGGAACCTTTATTTTTGATGTTCACTCCATTTATCAGATGGATGAAATTTTTCCTGATTACAGTTATCATTATCAAACAGAAGAGTTTGCTTTTCTTTGGGATAGTTATCCGGGAGAAAAAGAGCACAGCATTGAACACTTTCTGACTTTTTTTGTGAAGCAGGAAGAAGGAAGAGAAGTCTTTATTCGAAGAGATGAGCTGCATCAGGAGCGGACCTATTCACTGGATAATTATTTGATGATGCTGGAAAGCAGCGGTTTTTCAGAAATTCAGGTTTATGGGGATTTTACTGATGAGGAACCAAAGGAAACAACGACTCGATGGTTTTTCGTTTGTCAGAAATAAACAGATAATAAAGCTGGGAAGCAGCGGGCGAAAAGCCGCCTTCTCAGCTTTTTAACTTATTGGTGAGGGAGGTTTGTCAATGAAAGCTTGTGGAATAATTGTTGAATATAATCCATTTCATAATGGACATGCTTATCATATTGAAAAAGCCAGAGAAGCTTCTAAGGCAGAAGTGATTGTTGCAGTTATGAGCGGCAATTTTCTTCAAAGAGGAGAACCGGCAATTATAGACAAGTGGATGCGTACAGCTGAAGCCTTAAAGAATGGTGTTGATTTGGTTGTAGAGCTTCCATTTTACTGGGCAGTTCAATCGGCAGATTATTTTGCTCGTGGCGGTGTAAAACTGCTTCAGGCATTAAACTGTGAGTCTTTATGTTTCGGAACGGATAGTCCATCGGAGAATGATTATCAGAGTTTTGGAGAATTTACAGCAGCGAATCAGCAGTTAATTGAGCGAAAATACAAAGAAATAAATCAGCAGCATTTGAGTTATTCACGACAGATGACACAAGTTTTTCAAGAATTGTATCCATCACTGCATTTGGATTTTTCTTCTCCAAACCATATATTGGGTTTGAGTTATGCAAAAGAGAATGCTCAGTATGAGCATCCCATGTCATTGCTGCCTATCAAAAGAAATGTGTCAAAATATAATGAAGAAAAGATTCATCAGGAATTTGCTAGTGCGACTGCTGTCAGAAATGGCGCATTTAAAGGGCAATGGGGAGCTTTGAAAATGGTTATTCCTGACCAGACACTAATAGATTTGACACAGAAAAAATTAGTATCATGGGAAGATTATTGGCCGCTTTTGAAGTATCGTCTGATTAGTTCGTCCTATGAGGAACTGCAGCAGATTTATCAGATGACGGAAGGAATTGAGTATCGTTTAAAAGAGAAAGCATTGAAAGCCGAGACGTTCCATCAATTTATAGAATCTGTTAAAACGAAACGCTATACATGGACACGACTTCAACGACTGGCAGTCTATATCCTAACGAATATTTCTGCTGAAGAAATCTATCAAGGATGGAACAACAGCTATCTAAATATTCTGGGAATGACTGAAAAAGGTCAGAGCTATCTAAAAATACAAAAAAAGAAGAGCAAATTGCCAATCCTGACTAAACAAATGAAGAATACAGAAAAATATTTTAAAATAGGGGTTAAATGCGACAGAATTTATCAGTTGGGGAATAATGGGATTGCTGAACAAAATAGCGGACGATTTCCCATTCGAATAAAAAATGCTTAACAAAACTTGTTCTGGCAAGTATAATAAGAAAGGCTGCAAAGCAAACAATAAGAATAAGACGAAAGCGAAGTGAGAATATGGGCCGTAAATGGGCAAATATAAAAGAGAAAAAAGCTGCTAAAGATGCAAACAACAGCCGAGTTTATGCAAAATTTGGAATAGAGATTTATGTTGCAGCGAAATCAGGTGATCCTGATCCCCATGCAAATCAAAAGCTGCGGTTTGTAATCGATCGAGCTAAAACATACAATGTACCAAAACATATTATTGACCGCGCAATTGAAAAGGCAAAAGGTTCAGGTGATGAACAGTATTCTGAACTGCGGTATGAAGGATTCGGCCCAAATGGTTCAATGGTGATTGTTGATGCGTTGACAAATAATGTAAATCGTACGGCAGCAGATGTACGGGCAGCATTTGGGAAAAACGGAGGGAATATGGGTGTCAGCGGCGCAGTTTCCTACATGTTTGACAATACGGCGATTATTGGATTTGAAGGCAATGATGCAGATGATATTCTTGAGTTTCTGATGGAAAAAGATATTGACGTACGCGATGTAGTTCAGGAAGATGAACAAATCATTGTTTATGGTGAGCCGGAAGATTTGCATGCTATTCAGGAAGCATTGAAAGAAAAAGGAATTGAAGAGTTTTCTGTCACTGAATTGGAAATGGTTCCTCAAAATGAAGTAACTTTAACAGGTGATGATTTAGAGAAATTTGAAAAAATGATTGATGTCTTGGATGACTTGGAAGATGTTCAAAAGGTTCACCATAACGTGGACTTAGGAGAATAAAAATTATGAAACCCTATTGTCGGTTCAATTAACGAACCCGACAGTAGGTTTTTTTTTATTTGAATGAAAAATAAAAAACCCTCCGCATCACACACTAATACGAAGGGAAACACAAAATGAAATCTAAGATTGAATTCATAATAACATGAAATGAATGTTTTCTCAATAATTTAGCATAATGTATAAAAAAATGAGAAAACACGAAGCTTAATCCAACTGAACTGGCAAAAACCTCAAATTTTTTAAAAAAAGGAAAATAATTTACTTTAATTGATTGGGATGGAAAGAGTATAGTTATGAGCTCAAAATATCAAAGACGGGCTTAGAAAAAGCAGTTAAAAACTAGAGAATAAACAAAGAGAACTGTTATAAAATACTTTTTAGATTAAATGAAACATATTATATTAATCTGTTGTCTTCTTTATGTCAAGTATATTGTCTTTTCAAAAAATTAGAAAAATCTCTAAAAGTATGGTAATTAAAACGCCAATATGTATTGTATAATTAATTTTATGTAAATACAAATATCTTTTAAATCAACTATTTTATAGATTTGATCTAAAAATTTTTTTAAAAAAAAGAAGGGAATGAAATACAAAATGAATAATTCGTTAAAAAAGGGCTCATTTAAGTTTTTATTGTATTCAAATACGATTCTCATGGGGGCAGTAACTCCCATTCGTTCGTTGTCTGTTTTTGCTGAGCAGATTACATCTTCAGCAGAAGTTGCAGTTCAACGAAATTATGCGAATACACTGGTTGAATATCAGGATGCAAGAAATGAGTATGAAACAGCTAAAGTAACATATGATCAGGCTCTTGCAGATTACAATGGATTGAAGGATACAGCAGATGCTACATATGCTGTGGCACAACAATTGAAAACTGAATTAGAGACATTGAAAGCAGAGTATCAAGATCAAGCAGCTGTTTTTGAAACTGCAGCTCAAAATTATAATGCTGTAAGAGAAATTTATGAAACAAACAAAGCCGAGTATGAAGCAACAGTAACTGATTACAATACAGCAAAAGCTGATTATGAAGCTGAACAGCTTATTTACCAAGAGATGAAATCTGCTTTTATCGCTAAACAAAATAAGTATTTTACATCCCTTTCTGAATATGAAACATTAAATAATGATGTTGAAACAAAAAAGATTGCGTATGAATCACTACGCATGGAATATGAAAGCAAGCGTACTGAATATGAAGAGTCTGCTAAGGCTTATGAAGAGGTTCAGGCTGCTTATAATGATGCGAAACTTGCTTACCATACTCAGTTGACAGATTACAATGAGGGGAAATTTTCTTATGAAACATTACTGAATGAATATACTAATAAGAAAGATAGTTATGCTGTCTCAGCAACAGTTTTTAATCAGGCTGCAGAGATGTATGCGGGGATAAAAGCAGAGTTAGAGGCTGCTAAAATAGCTTATGTTGGAGAAAAAGCACAATATGATCAGGAGCTCAGCAAATATAATATTCTGTTAGAGGAGTACAATACAAAGAAAGATGAATATTTAACTAAAAAGACGGCATATGAAACGCGTTTGGCTAAATTAACTGCTTTAATCAGCGGTTATGAAAAGCAACTTGCTGCATATAATCAGATTAAGGATGACTATTTAACGACCAAACAGACCTATGAAGCTTCAAAAATAAGTTATGAAACATTGTCTGCTCAATTAACTGAATTAGCTAGTCAATACGAAAACGAGCGAACGGCTTATGAAGTTGAAAAAACAGCTTTTGAAGAAAAGACAGTTGTTTATCAGACTGCTAAAACAGCCTATGATCAGCAAAGGGCATTTCATAATACACAACTCGAAGCTTATGAAAATGAGCTGAAAGCTTACAACGAGAAACGAATTGCAGCAGAAGAACTTCTTGCTCAATATGAAGAAGGAACGGCAGAGTATCAATCTGCTTTAGAAACATACAATGAAAATAATAATCGCTATAATGAAATTAATATAAAGTATCAGGAAGTTAAAGCTCAGGCTGATCAATTAAGTGTTGAATTCAAAGAAGCACAAACAGTTTATCAAACAGCGTCTGTTGATTATCAAACAACTACTACTTCCTATCAAGCAGTTAAACAACAGTATGATACTTTAGCAGCTCAACTGGAGCAGGCCAAAGGTGACTATCAGGAGTTGGAAAGAGATTATCAGTTTTTAAGCAGTAAATATGCTGAAGGAATGGCGGTTTATACAGAAACAGAAACAGCTTATCAAAAAACTTTGACAGAATCAGATGAAGTAAGAGCTGAATATATGGAGTTAAATAATTCTTATGATCTTGTTTTAGCAGAATTTATCAACGGTTCAGCAATTTACGAAGCGACGGAAGAAAAGTATATTGCTGCAAAAGCTTTCTATGATGCTGTCAATCAGCAATATGAAGCAGCCCGATCAGAATACGACCGTTTATTGTTAGAGCAGCAGTCTCTTAAGGATGAACTGACTCAACTTCAAACAGAACTTTCTCAGCTAGAAGCAATTTATAACAGTCTTGGTATTTTAATGGTCACTGTTCAAACTCAATACAGCGAATTGGAAGCGCAATATAATGAAGCAAAAGCTGCGTATCAGGAAGTAACTGCGCAGTTGACAGCTTTGGAGCCAGAATATACCGCTGTATCTGCAGCCTATATATCTGCTCAGGAAGCCATCGCAGATGTTGCAGCTGTTTATCAGCTTCGTGAAAATGAGTACACAGCTTTAGCAGCTTCATATGTTGAATTGAACGAAAAATATAATCAAGCTTATGCTCTTTACCAAACTGCTTTAGGTAAACTTAGCGATGCTCAGAATGAGAAAGTATTCCATGAAGCAGAGTATGGAGTAGTACAGGGAGAGTATGATGATTTACAGATGGAGTTCTCTGCGTTGGAAATTAAGTATAATGAAGTGAATCAGGCATATACAAATGCTTTTGAAGCTCATAATACAGCTCAAAGCGCTTATATTGAAGCAAAAGATAAATTACTGGAACTTACAGACAAATTTACAGAGGCAAACACAAAATATCAAGCTATGTTAGTAAAATATACAACTGCAAAAGAGGAATATGATGAAGTACAGAGATTATATGATGTAGTTGAAAGTGCGTATCAAGTTGCATTAAGTGCTGAACAAAAAATTAGTACTGCTGTGACAAATATGAACTCTGTAATGAATAATTTTCCTTCCATTACACAGGAAAATCTTGTCAATATTGCAGCTGAGATTGAGGTATGGCAAGTTGATTATGCAAATGCAAAAGTTGAATTAACTGAGGCTTTAGACTCTTGGTCAGATATTCAAGCATACCAGACTGCAAGCGATGACTATAACAATAAGTTAGGAAATTCATCAAGTCCTGTTTATACTCCGGAGTCGTTTAGTGATGAGCTGGCTGACTATATTAATGAGGCTGGCACAGCGATGACAAATAATATTAAGAATGCTGAAATCTATCAACAATATTATCAGGCATATGCTGATTATCAAGAGGCGTTTACAAAATATACAGAAGGATGGGGAGAAAAAAATCCTTATAATAATGATTTAGATGATTGGGTGGCAGTAATCAATGTTCCAGTCAGTCAGAATTATAGTTTAATTGGCTTAACTGATGAAATATTGTTGGAGATGGAAGATACTCCGGAAAATCGTCAGTTGCTTATAGATACTTACGAGACTTTTTCAAATGATCAAGTGACGGAATTTGAAAAACTTGCAGACTATTTGAGGGAGGTTTCAGCTGAATGGCAATTGGCCAAAATAGCGTTAGCTGATGCTATTGAAGTATTTAATAATGCAACTCAAAACAGTGTAATAATGGGTGAGGAGACTGATCCGCTTCCAACGAACGCCAATAATATCCTAAAAAGAGTAAGATCAACAATAGAAAATAATTTGGATGAATTTGGAGACTATGCTACTATTTCGAAAAAAACTTCTATATACGTATGGATTCATTCACTTGGGAATTTTGTTGCCTATACAAGGTATTTAAGCGGTCAAGATGTAGAAGATCCAATTTCGGAAATTCCTCCTATGGTAATTGAAACACTTGGAGCAGAACCAGGACCTTTGGCATTGATACCGGTTGAACCCACTGAGGAGGAACTTCCAGAACTGCTTGCTGCACCAATAGAACCAGAAGTACTCAATGAGCCAGAAGCAGTTTCACCTGTTGCAGAATACGAGATTCCTGCAATTGAAGCACCGTCATTAGTTTCAGAAATGACAATTAATGATAACCTCACTGGCATTACTCAGGCAACTCTTACAGAAGCTCGTGCTTCCGCACCAACTGATTCTGTTGTTGAGCCAGGTGTATCTCAACCAGTAACGGATGTGGAATGGGACAGTGAAGAAGCAGTGGCTTCTATCACTCCTGAAGCTCCTTCCGAACTAAATGATTTGGAGGAGGTAACAGCTCCTGAACCTATAGAGGTACCTGAAGTGATTGAAGAAGTACCTGCTGTAGAAGAGCCGATCATTCCAGAAGTCACAGCTCCAGAAATAGTAGAAGAAGCTGCGGCTCCAGTGGAACAGCCAGTCGAGATTACTGAACCAACAGAACCAACAGTGATCGAAGCACCCATGTCAGGAGAAGTACCGTCCGCACCTATTACTTTGACTGCACCTGTGGAAAAAGCACAGCCTGTTTATACAAATACTGTAAGTATTGCAGCTGAGCCTGAAAATCAACTTTCAACCACTCGTTCTAAAAGAAGGTTACCAAATACAGGAACAGAAGACTCTACAGCCGGACAAAGTGCCGGAATGCTTATGACCGGCTTGGCTGGTTCCCTTATGTTCTGGAAGAGAAGAAAAAGAAGGCATGTGAAATAAAGTAATCGATTATTCAAAGTGATTCTTTCTAAAATAAATAGGTGTGGTTTTGACGGTAATTACCAAAATCACACTTATTTTTTAATTCATTCTGTTGTCTGTCTCTGAGTAAGGTTGTTACCAGTCAAAAAGGACTGCATAGCTAAGTGCAATAATCTCCCGGGCATACATTCTCGCTGTAACAGAGGATTCAGATTTGGCAGGTAATCCGCTTAGTTCCTCAATTCCTAAGCGGTTTGCCAGGAGTTTAGAGCGATAGATATGGAAATCACTAGTTACAATTACGGTTTTTCCCAAGTCTCTTTTTTCCAGCGCATTGGTAATATTCTCTTTTGTTCGGGTGGATTGATCTTCGCGAATGATTCTTGATGAGCTGACACCGTTGGCAATCAGATAGCCTGCCATAACATTTGCCTCGGAATCTGGTTCATCGGAACCTTGTCCGCCGCAAACGATGATAACCGCCTGAGGATTTTCGTCAATATAGCTGATTGCTGTATTTAGGCGTTCTTTCAGCACTGTGCTGGGATAAGCAGTTTCTTTACTCTGACCTCGTACTTGTGCTCCCAGAATAAGGATTGTATCCGGCTCAGCTGCTGGTATTTCTTTTGTGCCCTTTAAAATCAGAAAAAATATGGAGCCAATATATATGCTGCACAAAATAACAATAACTGCTAGTACTTTTTTAATTTTTTCATTCATTCCCCTCTTTGCTGCTAGTCATTATACCCCGTTACTTTGGCAGGCAGGGTAGGCTTTGTTAATCATTGAATTAAATAATTTGACTTTTGTAATGATAGTCTGACGTTATTAAGTGTAAACGAGAAAGTACGAAAAGGTCTTGTTTTCACTGCACTTTAAATAATTTTTAAACTCATTAATTAATTCTTGAGGTTCGATGGGAAATACTCTATTTTCTCAGGCAAATTAATAGAAATCACTTGTTGAATCCTATATGATTAAAGATATATATAATGAATTAAAAAAAATAAAAGTGATAAATTGATGTATTTTCCAAATTTATTCATAAAATAACTGAATAAAGTCTACGATCCTTCGAGATTATATGGTAGAATAGAAAAATGTATAGTTCTAGAGATAATTGATTTATCAAGAGTGAAATAACTGGGAATTTTGACCATAAAATCAAATGATAAAAAAAGGAAGTTTGTTAAAATGAATGAAAAAAATATCACTACTCGTTCGGAAAGAAATAAACAAAATAAGCCAGTTAAAGAGACAAAGCAGGCTGATCCGGATAAACCGATAAAAAAAGGCACAGCTAAAAATAAGACAATAGCTATCCCTCTTGTTACTGCTGTAACTTTATTTACGCTGGTTTTAGTGGTAGGATATGTATTTTTTCAGTCTCACTTTTTACCAACTGCAGAAGCAAATGGTGTGAAAATAGGCTGGTTAAATGTAAGTGCTGCTGAGGAAAAATTGAAAAGTTTGAATACTGATGCCGGAGATATCGTGATTGAGACTGCTGATGGACAAAAACAGACAATCCAAATTCCTGAAAAATATGCGGTTACAAAAGAATATTTGAATGAAAATATTGGAAGCCAGTCAATTGAACTGCCTTTGAATGAGTCATTTAAGACAGAACTGGAAGCTAAACTGAACGAGTTGACATTTGCTGAAGGAACGCCAAGCAAAGATGCACGAATTGAGCGTTTGGATACTGGCTTCCAAATTGTTCCTGAAGAAAATGGAACGGTCATTGATAAAGAGAGTCTTATGAATAAAATAATTTCTGACGTAGAGAAAAATACCGGCAACTATATTTATAATGTAGCTGATTTTTATCAGAAACCGGCTGTACTGCAGGACAATGAAGACTTGAAGAAGCAATTAACTGCTCTCACGCAAAAAGAGAATAAGAAAATAACTGTTGCTGTCAGCGATAAAACAGTAGAGATTCCGAAAGAAACATTGCAAAGCTTCATCAATGATGAAGGTCAAGTTGATACAGGTGTTGTTGAAATCTGGTTAAATCAGATCAGTTTGGAGTATTCTGCTGTCAGTCAGCCAATCACATTTACCAATGTGCATGGTGAAACGAGACAATATAAAAATAATGGCAGCTATGGCTGGTCATTGAATGTTGCTGAAACGATCCCTTTAGTTGTTCAGGCATTAGATAGTGCTAATTTGGAAGAAACAGTTACTGCTGTGATTGACGGAGATGTTAATCAGTCATCGGTTGTTAATCAGACATATATAGAAATTGATCTAAATAATCAGATGATGTATTATTTTGAAAATGGCGTAAAAACTTTGGAGACTCCTGTTATTACTGGACGCTATCATAAAGGAACTGCAACTGTACCGGGTTTCCACACGATTCTTTACAAGGATACAAATACAAGCCTTAAAGGTCAGATGCTGGATGGTTCAAGTTATGATGTTCCTGTAAGCTATTGGATGCCGTTACTGAGCTATGGCGGAGTTGTTACACAAATTGGTATACACGATGCAGATTATAAATTGGAACATTTTGGAAATAAAGAAGCTTACAAAACAACCTTGGGAAGTAATGGCTGTATTAATACACCGGGAAATGTAATGGCTCCATTATTTGCCGCTTCTTATCCGGGAATGCCTGTTATTATTTACGGTACTATCTATGATGATGCTCCAGGTGAATTCGACAAGCCGGTTGATTATGGTACACCGGTTTAAAAATAACGAAAATAGTTAAGAGCTTTTGAGGTTTTCAGCTTCAGAAGCTCTTTTTAGTTAATTTTTTGTATTCTTGGAAGACTTTTGTTGGGCAGAAATCGTTGAATAAAAAGCTTCTGAAAAGAAGACTAATTTTTATTCTCACGAAGGGCTTGCTTTTTTATTTGAGAAGTGATTAAATGGGTACATAACATGATTGAAGAAAAAGACAACTGAACTTGAGATGCAGTCTTACAGAGAGGAAAAACACAGCTGAAAGTTTTCCGGATATGCGCAGGGGATGACCACTTTTGAAACCTTTGTTGAAGCAGAGGCGGTTGTACCGTTACCACATTTAAGGAACAGGGTTTTTTACTTTGTTTAAAATTAGGTGGAACCACGAAATATTCGTCCTAGTATCTAACATAGATACTGGGGCTTTTTTATTTAGTGACGGGACTAAGAAGTTGGAGAAGCATTCTGAATCAAGTTTTTCTTAATTATCCTGATAGCTGATATAATATGAAATGTATAAAATCAGTAAATTTAAAAGGATCATTAAGCAGAAAAAAATTCAATCAGCGATGAAGGAGGAATATCTACCATGTTAATCAAAATCACTTTTCCAGATGGTGCAGTCAAAGAGTTTGAGGCTGGTATCACTACACTGGATATTGCTAAAGGAATAAGCAGCAGTCTGGCTAAAAAAGCGTTAGCTGGAAAATTTAATGGAGAACTGATCGATTTGGAGCGGTCGATTGAAGAAGATGGGGTCATTGAAATTGTTACTCCAGATCACGAAGAGGCTCTAGGAATTTTGCGTCATTCAACTGCTCACCTGATGGCCAATGCTCTGCGCCGCCTATTTCCATCCATTAAATTTGGGGTGGGTCCTGCTATTGAATCAGGATTTTACTATGATACTGATAACGGGGAAAGTCCTGTGACAGCCGAAGATTTGCCGGCTATTGAAGCTGAAATGATGAAAATTGTCAAAGAGAATAACCCCATCGTCCGTAAAGTAGTTACAAAAGAAGAAGCACTTGATTTGTTTGCTGATGATCCGTATAAAGTTGAGCTGATCAGTGAGCTTTCGGCTGATGAAGTGATTACGGTCTATGATCAAGGAGATTTTGTAGATCTATGTCGAGGAGTTCATGTTCCGTCAACAGGTCGGATTCAGGTCTTTAAACTGTTGTCTGTAGCTGGTGCATATTGGCGCGGAAACTCTGACAATCAGATGATGCAGAGAATATATGGTACAGCATTCTTTGACAAAAAAGATTTAAAAGAATTTATCAAAATGCGTGAGGAAGCGAAAGAACGTGACCACCGAAAGCTTGGGAAAGAGTTGGAGTTGTTCATGATTTCTCAGGAAGTAGGCTCCGGTCTGCCATTCTGGTTACCTAAAGGTGCAACAATCCGCCGTACAATTGAACGCTACATTACAGATAAAGAAATTAGTCTAGGCTATCAGCATGTCTATACACCAATTATGGCTGATGTGAATTTGTATAAAACTTCAGGCCACTGGGATCATTATCATGAAGATATGTTCCCGCCAATGGATATGGGAGATGGAGAAATGCTTGTTTTGCGTCCAATGAACTGTCCGCACCATATGATGGTCTACAAAAATGATATTCATAGTTACCGTGAATTGCCGATTCGTATTGCAGAGCTTGGAATGATGCACCGTTATGAAAAATCAGGAGCACTTTCCGGGCTGCAGAGGGTGCGGGAAATGACACTGAATGATGGTCATACTTTTGTTCGACCGGATCAAATTAAAGAAGAATTCAAACGGACACTTGAATTAATGGTGGCAGTTTATGAAGACTTCAATATTACTGATTATCGCTTCCGTCTAAGTTATCGTGATCCGAATAATACTGATAAATATTTCGATGACGATGCAATGTGGGAGAAAGCTCAGACTATGTTGAAAGCAGCAATGGATGAAATGGAGCTGGAATATTTTGAAGCAGACGGAGAAGCAGCATTCTATGGTCCGAAGCTGGATGTTCAGGTAAAAACAGCTTTGGGAATGGAAGAAACACTTTCGACTATTCAATTGGACTTCCTGCTTCCTGAACGGTTTGATCTGACATATGTTGGGGAAGACGGAGAAAATACACATCGTCCAGTTGTCATTCACCGTGGGATCGTTTCAACAATGGAACGTTTTGTTGCTTACCTGACAGAAGTTTACAAGGGAGCTTTCCCAACTTGGCTGGCACCTATCCAGGCGACAATCATCCCTGTCTCTGTAGAAGCTCATTCAGAGTATGCTTATGACTTGAAAGAACGCTTGCAGGCTGAAGGCTTGCGGGTTGAGGTTGATGATCGCAATGAGAAAATGGGATATAAAATTCGTGCCTCTCAAACACAAAAAATCCCTTATCAAGTAGTTATTGGTGATAAAGAAGTAGAGGATGCGACTGTTAATATTCGTCGTTACGGAAGTAAAGAGACAACTGTGGAAGACACAAATATTTTTGTTGAAAGTATGGCAGCTGAAGTGAAAAACTTTAGTAGATAGACTGAGGGTGTGATCGTTCTTTGCTTGTCTCAGGCTGTCAGTTCTGCTTACGCAGTAATAAGTTAGCAGGATGGTATACAACGCTCTGATGAGGATAAATTTGTCAGAATTTATTCTATATCACTAGTGTTGCATGAAACGTTGAATGTTTCATGCAACACTAGTGATTTTTGATATATTTAATATAATTTGTGTAATTTAAACGAGTCTTATAAAATACTTTTCTCAGCACTTGATCAAGTTTCAACAGGAAAGATGAAGTTGTTTGTTTCTCATAATAATAATTGATTTTCAGAAGAAATTTTTAAATATTTGCTTACGATGCTTATTACCACTATTAATTTTAGATATTTTTGGTTAGAATAAGAAAGCAGGACTTTTTGAGTATTGAAAGGAAACTACTATGAAAAATATGAATTTCTTAGATAAATGGAAAAAGAATCAGGAAGAACCAAGTACATATAAAGCAAGGAAATCACATATTCCCTTTCGATTGAACTTTTTATTTTTTATTATTTTTGGTTTGTTTGTTTCATTGATTGTTCGTTTGGGCTATCTTCAAATTGTTGAAGGAGCAGATTATGAGGAGCGAATCAGTCAGATTTCCAATCTTGAAGTGGAGAGCGCATCTCCCAGAGGGGAAATTTATGATGTGAATGGAACTGCTTTGGTAAGCAATAAATCAAATTTGGCAATTACGTATACACGAGGGAAGAATGTTCAGGCAGAGGATATTTTGGAAATTGCCAATCGTGTTAATGAGTTGATCAATGTTCCGGCAGAGGAACTGACAGAAAGAGATAAAAAGGACTACTGGCTTGCAAATAGTGAAAATCTAAAAGCAGCACAGGATCGTTTGACGGATAAGGATAAAACTGACGAGAAGGGCAATACCATTACAAATGAAAGTACCTTGTATTCTCTGACTGTAGATAAAGTAACAGAGGAAGAAATCAATTTTGATGAGTATACGCTTCAAGCAGCAACGATATTCAAAAAAATGAACTCTGTTCTTGAATTGAACACAACCTTTATTAAGAATGACGGAGTTACAGAAGACGAAATCGCAGTAATTGGAGAACATGTGGCTCAAATTCCCGGCGTATCCACAGGCATGGACTGGACAAGAGAATATCCTCAGGGTGATTTGTTGAGAACGATATTAGGAACTGTCTCCACTGAGAAATCCGGTTTGCCGGCAGAAGAAGTGGAAGAGTACCTGGCAAAGGGATATGCTCGAAATGATCGTGTGGGCACCAGCTATTTGGAAAAACAATATGAATCTGTTCTTCAGGGGACGAAATCGAAGTCTCAGCTGGTTGTTGACAATAATGGCAAAGTCACCAGTCAGACACTTGTTTCTGAAGGAGAGAAGGGACAAAATCTGAAGCTGACGATTGATTCAAAATTTCAAACCAAAGTGGAAGAGGTTGTTAAAGCACAGTATGAACAATTGCTGCAAACTGGAAAGGCACCTTATTCTGATGGAGTCTATGTTGCAGTGACTAATCCTAAAACAGGGGCAGTTCTGGCAATGGTGGGTTATAATCGTGATCTCATTACGAATGCATTAACTCCAGATCCTCTGTCAATAATTAACAAAGCTTTTGAACCGGGATCAGTTGTCAAAGGGGCTACTATTTCAGCCGGGTATGAAGCGGGTATTATCAATGGGAACGAATCGTTCATTGATGAGCCGTTTCAAATTGGGGGAAGTAATCTGAAATCATCTAACTTTAACCCGGTATTGGGCAATAGGATAGAGGTAACCGCAGAGCAGGCTCTGGAGTATTCATCCAACGTTTATATGATGCAGCTGGTTCTTAGAATGTTGGGAACAGAATATAGTTATAATATGACTGTTCCATATACAGAAGGAGATTCACGAGTATTTGATATTTTGAGAACAACCTATGCTGAATATGGAATGGGCGTCTCAACAGGTATTGATTTGCCTGGGGAATCTACGGGACTTGTACCAAGTAATTTTGATGATCCTGATTATGCACCTAGTGCAGGTAATTTACTGGATTTGTCTTTTGGTCAGTATGATAACTATACTGCATTGCAGCTGGCTCAGTATGTAGGGACGATTGCGAATGACGGAAAACGGATGAAGGCTCATATTGTTGACGGTATTTATGATAATAATTCTGATGGCACTATCGGAGAGCTTGTAGAAAAGATTGAGCCTGAAGTGTTGAATGAAGTGAATATATCAGCTGAGCAGATGGATTTGATTCAAAGAGGATTCCATCAGGTTGTGTATGGAACCAGCGGATTCACTACAGGGAGATATATGGCTGAAGCAGCACTTGAAATGGGAGCGAAAACAGGGACTGCAGAGGCTTTTTATAGAGATGAAGATGGGACAGTACACAGCGACTTAATCAATAGTAATGTTGTTGCCTATGCTCCTTATGATGATCCTGAAATTGCCATCAGCGTAATTTTGCCGCGACTAAACAATGATACTGAAAATTACAAGGCAAATCAGTATGTTGTTAATGCAATTGTTAATGCGTATGCTGAAATGTATAAACAATGATTTTGTAAAGGAGTTTCACTTTACAAAATCTGTAAAAAGGCTGGTAATTGAAAAGTAAACATGATATGATATTTGAGGCTAAGAATTATCTTAGATATCAATGAATCAAGTATAGGAGGGAAAGAAATGCGCGTAAACATCACATTAGAATGTACTTCTTGTAAAGAACGCAACTACCTTACAAGCAAAAATAAACGTAACACTCCAGATCGTTTGGAGAAACAAAAATACTGCCCGCGTGAAAGAAAAGTTACTTTACACCGCGAGACTAAGTAAGAAATTTATTTGTGAGCTAGAACTCTTGTGCGATAAGGGTTCTAGCTTTTTTATTTTGCTTATAAATCATATTTAACTACGTGGCTAACTACAATCAAAAGTTCATATACTGTGTATGCCGTTCAATTGCAGTGCTTAGTTTCTTCTCAGATACATGCGTATATGTGTTCATGGTGATTGCAATATCGATATGTTCAAGTATTTCTTGAACTTCTTTTGAATCAGATCCGGAGTCATACATGAGACTTGCAAAAGTATGTCTGAATCCATGGCAACCTGATTAATTTTATCTGGGGAGGAGCAGTGGCTGAGCTTGCTGCCAGAGCACGGGGAAAAGACAAAGAAAAACGGCAATCGAAATCTTTCAACAGCTTTTTGATTGCCATTTTTCTTTTTTGATTATTTTAGGACTACTTTTGTCACAACACCCCTTTATTTTGTTCATATAAAATTTAGAACTATAAAAAATAGGCTATGTGACAGCAAATAGAGAGTATAAACTAAAACAATCATATTATTTAGATTCAATTTTTTAAATTTATTGAAGTGAATCTTTTGAATGGTTATGAAAAGCATTAGCAATACAATAAAAGGGACTGCATTTTTTTTTATATCAAACAATATATTCAGAAATGGAGAAAGCGTAGATATCTGTACTCTTGGTAAAGCAGGATACAGAAAGATTGCTAGATAAATATGAAAATAAAGATTGTCTCTTTTCTCTGTCATAATAACGCCCCCTGTCTAATAGACCAATCTGTGCTGTTCTTCAACACTATTATGCTTAGTAGATACAGTTCGTATATATCTATTACTGTATTTGTCGTATAGATCATATTGAGCTGTATACGATACATTTCTACGGAAAACATTATATCTTCTGCTAACAGTTACTCCCCACTGGCTAACTGCAAAATTAACTGTATGTGAATAATACCATCCAGAAGTCACGCGATAATTAGTTGTTCGATGATTTTTAGCAATATAACCTCCAGTTCTTGAAGAAATTTCTGGCCCAGAAAATGCAGACAATTCTGGCGTAGAATATTCTGCAGCCAAAGCTGTTCCCGCCGGTGCTAGGGATGTCAAAATGACTCCTAAACTAAAACAAGTTACCATTTTCACAAAATACTTTTTCATAATAACCTCCCTAAATCTATATTTTTGTTTCCAAATTAAAGCTAGCATGAGTTTCTCTATTAGTCAATATATCGTTGTTACTTCATGTTGTTGATAATTACGTTAAACGCTTTCATATAGTGTTCAAAATTTGAAAAATATTAATAAAAATAAGAAAGTTCATTCTTTTTGAAAATTTTTAATTATTTGTATTTTGGTCGAATTGTTACGGTTGTTAAAAATTAGTATTTATTGTGGAATAGTTGTAAAAAATAGAGAGCCCGTTTTACTTGAAGAGTAGCGGACAATTATCATCTCGTAGCGCCTATTTTTGACCTTGAAACCATTGATAAATATTCTGATGTATTTACTAATAAAATCCCATTATCTGATTCAATCTGGCTATTATCTACTTTTATTTTTAATGCCAGCTTATTCACTGAAAGTATCTCCCCTCTAATCTTCCTTGGTAGAATTTCTTCAACGGGTGCAGGTGTTTCAGCTTGTTCATTTTGTTTTTCATTCTTCGTACAACTTACCCTAAATCCCCAAATAACCAAAATTAATAATACAAAAAATTTTTTTTAATGATACCAACTCTTCTATCATTGCTTTTGATCTGGAAATAAAAGTTATCACAGGGTACATCTTTTGGTAAAGGACATTCATGTCTTTTAGCGATATTAGTTTTTAAATAGAAAAGAACCGTGAACAGCGCCGTAGCTTATGAGAAATTTTCTTTGTCATTTTGAATGCCATCAGTAAAATACTTGTTGATAGTCCATGACAGATGATTAGTAAATTTTATTTTTGCTAGTATAAAATACTGTTTAATTTGATGATATCTAGCGACCGAAATACCGCGAAACTAAATAAGTTTATTATTTATCGGCTCAATCCCTTTCCGCACATAGGATTGATTACATAACAACTTATTTAACTACGATTAATGGTTCATATATTGAGTATGACGTTCAATGACTCACTTTTTTGTTATTGTGAGGGGACATTTTCCGATCGTTATGATTTTGTATTCCCAGAAGAGTTCCGTCTTTACGTTTTTCTTTTTGAATGCTAACGTAAGTCATAAAATTTTTTCCTCCCCTGTTCAATTCGTCCACCTTGCCATAAACGGGAGCGATGTCCAAGTAAAGAGTAATGCGCTTTATTAACGTAAAGAATATACTTTGCCGAGGGCTATTGGTTAGTGTACCGAAAGATTGTTCCTCTCAATCGACACCAGCCAATGATCAAAAAATAAGCAAGCAATTTTTACAACTGTAGAAATTACCCACCTATTTTTTTAATAAAAACCCGATCTATTCATCATGAAAATCCTTCTATCACCAAAACAACTTAGTTAGTTTTGCTATAGATTAAATTGTTAACGTTTTCTGTTTTTAGAAAATGTTTCCTCTTTTACCATACTCTATAATTTTGAGCAAATTTGTGTTCTAAGGTGAGCCAATTAGAATTGCTGGTCGTTCCTAGGTGAGTCCATCCACTTGCAGCATATCCATTCTGAACATTAATAGTTCCGTAGATATACCCATGTAGGTTAGGAGCCCAATTCCCTGTTAATCTAGTTTGATACTGATGGAAATATCTCAATACTGTGGTAACATAAGCTCTGGTTTTTGGGTTGATAGACTGACTGCCAATTTCTGTTTGCAGTTCTATTAAAGCATCATGCTGAATAACTTCTTCAGCATTAACTGATGAAACAAACAACAAACTGCTTCCCAACAAAATTGTTACAATAAAGCCATAAATAAGATTCTTTTTCATTTTTTAAACCTCCAACTATATGTTTTTTTGTTAATTCATGATAACATATTATTATCAATAATAAAAGTTTTGTTAATTTAATTTAATATTACATTTAAAATGAATGGAATTTCTAATTTTAAGGAGGAACAGTTTTGGAAGAATTAATAACAATTAGTAATCTTCATGTAAAGATAAAAAAAGAAATGATAATAAGCAACTTATCTCTGAGTTTGAAAAAAAACTCCATAAATTGTGTTGTAGCTCCAAATGGAATGGGAAAAACAACTCTTTTTAAATCATTAGTTAATATTATTCCAATTGAATCAGGTGAAATAAAGATAAATTTGGAGACTTTGAAAAACAGGAGAAAGTTCAACAGAAATATATTTTTTTTAGAAACTTCGGATCAATTATTCTCTAACTTAACAGTCTATGAAAACATGTTGTTCATAGCAAAATTATGGGAATATAAATCTGATTTAGAAAATATTATTGATTTGGTCGGTGTAGAAAGTTATAAAAATAAAAAAATAAAGCATCTTTCTTTAGGCATGAAGCAAAAAGCTTTAATAGCTGTCGCTATTTCTAGTGGAGCGAGGTTCATTATTTTTGATGAACCAATAAATGGATTAGACATTGAAAATATCGAAAATATAGCTACTATTTTCTTAACTCTAAAGAGTGCAGGGAAAACTATATTATTGTCCTCTCATAACATTTTTGAAATAAGTAAACTATGTGACAATATTTACTTCTTAAATAATGGTGTTCTGAAAACAGCTCCTTTAGATTATGAATTGTTAAAAGAAGAATACAATGAATTATATGTAACTAAAAGGAGAGACTAAATGTTAAAATTTGAACTAATAAAAATATATAGAGAGAAAACAATATACATATTGTTTTCCATGTTGTTATTTGTTATATGTGTGCCATTATTTTTAGGGAATACTCAATTTGATTATTTAAAATATTATGAAAACAACTACAATGCAAATTTAACAACTCTCGAAAATATAAAGAATGATCCTACAGCAGCAGAAACAGTTGAGGATATAAAGGAAGTAAACGGCTATTTAAAAGAGCTTGTTGAATCCATGAAAAAAAAGGATACTAAGAACATATTAAAAAATGAACTCAATTTTGAAAAGAAAAATCTAGAAGATATGGAAGCAGGTAAACTGCATGCAGGTTCATTAATTGATAAAAAAATTACGGTTGCTATACTTGAGTATCTAAAAAATAATGATATGGATAAAAAAAGTGACGATACAAAAAAATTAGAAGGAATACAGTATCTAAATCTGATAGTATCTACACCGCAATTAATGCTAATTATACTGATTTTAATTTGTTTCCATGTAGCATATGTATTTAATTTAGACTACAGAAAAAATAATTTTATACTATATTGTATATCTCCTAATTCGTATTTAAAAACGTATTTTACCAAATTTTTAGCAAATATAATATCTAGTTTTGTTAACGTAACAGGATCATTTTTAATTATTCTGACTATTCTATCTATAAAAAATGGAATAGGAGCATTGAACTATCCTGTTCCAACTATACAAAATAATGCAGATATAAAGCTTATATCTACAGGGGAGTTTGTATTCAAAGCAGTACTTTTTCTATTTCTATTTTTGGTATTTATTAATTTATTCGGGTTGTTGTTATCAATCTTATCGGATAATTTAATACTAAACATATCTGTTTTGATATTTCCGTTAATTTTTGGTCAATATGAAGTAATAAATGCTTTTGTAAGCGATAAGTTTAAACATTTTATCCTACTGAGTTACATTGATATAGTTCATATTCTATCAGGCGGAAGCAGCATGAAACCTCTTACTAGCCCAATGCTAACGTATGAGAACGGAATGATAGTATTGATAATAAATATTGTCGTATTTTTATTTGTCGCTATAGGCATTTTACTAATTCCTTCACAAAAATTAATGGTTAGAAAATTAATGAAATAAGTGGATTCACTAGAAAATGGAAGAGATTCGTCGCAAAATACTTGGGAGGAAATACCAGTCACAGCTAGTACGACAGGTAACGATCTCAAGGTCAATGAAAGGGGATAGGTTGTTGGGGGATTCCAACAGTCATAGACCGAGTAACCCAACAAGTGATTGCACAAGTACTAACTTCAATTTTTGAAATAAGGTTTCATCTAAACAGCTGTGGATGTATATTTGGAAACAATGGAAAACGCCCAAAAACAGACGAAAGAGTTTAATCAAACTGGGAATGGATAAAAATTAGGCTTATAGAATTAGCTATTCAAGAAAAGCAGCAGAAAGAATAGCCAATTCATGGGTGGTGTTGTGTACAACAATCACTAATTGTAGACTGGAACGCTTCGGTTTATTGCCAGTAGTCACACAGTATCAAAAAGTATATGTGATATAAAGTTGAACCACCGTATACGAGAGCCGTGTGTCAGACTGTTTAACAAATACTTCAATATAAAAAATCTACTTTCGATTTTACTCAATCATAGTTCCAAACGACATCAGAATAACAAAAAATAAAAGCTTCAGGATCATTGGGTTGCCAACAACCTTACGATTTCTGAAACTTTCTTTATATTTATCAATCGTTTGAAGTTGTAAACGAGACCAAGTAGAATTGTCTCTGAGTCAACAGAACTCAGTTCTTTAAGTAAACAGGAAAATGTCTGTATTACTTTTTTATCCCTGTACGGTTATATGGCTGCTGTCCAGGATTTTGTTTTAATACTCCACGATGCCATCTAAGATAAGCAAAGTCATTCAACGAGAGCATCGACAGCTCGAACTGGATTTTCACTATCAATGATTTCATCAAATGAGAATAACTGAAACCTTATTTGTTCTCTTGAGCAGCTTTGAACAGTGCTCATTTGAGTAAACTCCCCTAGTTAGCCCAATTATAACATCAACGGAGTCACTTGCTAGATAGTCTGACGTGTGGCGATTTGTCGATTAATGATTAGCCTTCTATTCGATCGTTTTAAATGTAAAAGTACTTTGCAATTTTTAGAAGTATATTTTTTGGTGTCTGTACAATTAAAACAACGTAGGATAAAATGAATCATCCCACGTTGTTGTTCTTCTTGATACTAAAAGACAGTATTCATCACATCGCCATCCACGACGGCTCCAATGTATTTCCGTCTGGATCCTGTACTTCCAGTCCATACATTTGTTCTTCTGGAATGCCCATGTCTACTCGATAGAAATCACCGCCGTTTGCTTTTGCTGTTTCGCCAAATTTTTTCACAGCTTCTGCACTTTCTAAACTAAATGCAGTCAGAACACTGCTGGTAGTTTTTGTATCTGCAATTTTTTTACCATTGATAAACTTACTGTAAAAATCATGGTTAAGAAGCATAATCCAAAAATTATCATCCCAAACCATAGCACTCGCTTCTTCTGTTGAGAAATCTTTATTTTGTGTGAATCCCAATTTTTGATAGAATTCAGTGGAGCGTTGTACATCAGTTACAGGAAAATTCACAAAAACCATTGTTGCCATAAAAAACCTCCGCTTTTCATTTTGGGCAGTTCAAAATATATTCTAAAAAATGCTCTGAAAACCTAACAGCAATGCAGTTTTCATCTGCTTTGACACTTCATCCTCGTGTCAAAGAGCAGCTGTTATCTAAGGCAGTGAAACGAACAATTTACAGTGAGCATCATTAAGCTAAGCCTGTTGTTCTGACGCACTTTTTTACTGTACTTTTTTCTTCAGCACGATCGATGTTGAAGGCTAGCTGTCAAGTGCACTGATTATTCAGTACAGAGTTTTCATAGATTATTTTGAGTTACCTTTATTTTGTTTATTAGGAGAAAAGAATCTCATTATGGTACTTTTTTGTCAAGAATAAGGTTCTGAATGAATAAGGATAATTGCAAATATCATTTAATTATCAGTAAAATATGCTTTTTCGGCTATGTATAACCCGATTTCACGAAAATAATGAATAGTGGTACACTTAAAAGGAATTGAAAGGAATGGTTAAATGGATAAGCGTGTATTGTTAGGGATTGGCGCTATTCTGGCTGTTGTACTCTTGATTATAATGATTGAGCTTTTTTCACAGCATAAACTTAAACTGAGAATTAGATATCAGTGGGGGAAAAAGCCGGCTTGGAGCCGTTTGGATAATGAAGACAGCCTAAAAGAAGCATGGCATTCTGCTCAAACCTACCAAAAAGCGGACAGCATAGTAGACGATATTACTTGGAATGATTTAGATATGTTGGAAGTCTTTGAAGCAGTTAATGCAACCTATTCCAGTGTGGGGTCAGAAGCATTGTATCATCAGCTTAGAAGCTTTGATTTTAACAGTCAGTCGGCTGAAAAAATGGAACAGCTGATCACTTTTTATCAAAACAATCCTGAGATGCGTGAGAAAATACAATTTAAATTTGCGCAGCTGGGAAAGAAAGATAATAATTTTGTGAAACATTATTTATCAACAACAGAAGGGAAGGAATTGCCTCATTTTTATCTATATATGTTGTTAGGGCTGCTGCCCTTCACAGGTCTTCTCTTCTTGAGTTTTGGACAAGTTTTTGGTGCGGCTGTTTCACTTGGCAGTATCTGCTTTAATACTGTTTATTATTTAATCAAAAAGGAACGGATGGAAATGGAACTGAGCAGTCTCCGTTACTTTGTTCGTACACTTGGGATAGCCAAAGATTTAAGCAAGCTGGAAACACCCGTTCAAAAAAAGCTGAAAGAAAATCTCAGTCCGCTGAAAAAGATTTTGTTCGTTGGCTTCTCTTTTAGAGTAAAATCCAATTCCGAAGCTGAAATTATCTTTGACTATGTCAATATGGCTTTAATGCTGCCGTTTATTTCCTATAATTTTGTATTGAAGCGATTGGCCAGACATCGTTCAGAAGCAATAATGTTATGGGATATTCTTGGAAAAATGGAAATGGCATATGCTGTACTGAACTTCCGTTTATTTATGCCTGCAGTCTGTCAGCCTGAATTTGCCAGAGGAGGTATAACTGCGACGAACAATTACCATTCTTTATTATATGTCAATGCAGTTGCCAATCCTATTGATTGGGAGCATAATACGCTAGTTACCGGTTCTAATGCTTCTGGAAAATCAACGTATGTAAAAAGTATTGCAATTAACTGCATTTTAGCCCAGACAATACAAACTGTAACGGCAGACAGCTTTAAGATGGAGAGAGGACATGTTTTAACATCAATAGCGATTGAAGATAATATATTTGAAGGCGACAGCTATTTTGTAGCAGAAATCAAATCAATCAAACGAGTATTGGATCAGGTTGAACATGGAGAACGTAATTACTGTTTCATTGATGAAATACTCAAAGGCACCAATACGATTGAACGGATTGCTGCTTCAGCCAGCATTATTAACTGGCTGAAGCAATACCCTTCTCTGGCCTTTGTGGCGACCCATGATATAGAGCTGACCGAAATCTTAAAGCATTCCTGTGAAAATGTACATTTTGAAGAACGTGTGGAAGAAGAGGGAATTACATTTGATTACGAATTAAAAGCAGGACCGGCAACAACACGAAATGCTTTGCAGCTGCTGCAGGTTATGAATTATCCTGATGAGATAGTAACAGCAGCCAAAGAAGAAGCTCAGTTTTTTGATGATTACAGGACCTGGAAGATTTTGAACAGCTGAATATTTCTAAAGAATTTGTGGTGAGTAAGAAAATGATTGAGCCTCTTCAAAACTTGAACGGGGAATGTTTATTCCGTAAGAGTTACCTTTGCTGCTAAGCTGGGTGAACTGTTATGATTTATCAAAAATGCCGGAAAGGATTCAATGTAGACTGCTATTATTCTGTCATGGAACGAAAGATGCAAAAATTGATTACGAAGATACAGATGATCTTGAAACCAATGGTTCCGGATAAGAGTACGCTGAAAATACTCAGTTTCTGATTGGTGAAGATGAAGGACATCTGGGTTAAGGAAATCTAATGAATCAGGTCACAGATGTTTTTGAAGAAGAATTACAAACAAAATAGAGTTTTCAAGTTACAAAGTGAGGCAAGTCTAAAAGGGCGGCCTCTTTTTATATTCTATTGAGTTAACCAAGTAAAAGTTTAAGAAAAAGATAAGGTACTTGTTTAATAAATCAGGCACCTGTATAATGATAGTTTGTAAGGTACCTTGATATTTGGATGGAGGAATGTATGATGAAAAATTTTTTTGATGATCAACTAATAAAAGACTATTTTAATTTCGAGAGAACGATGCATCAGTATTATACCTGGAAGCGAAGAGAAAAAGATGGGGATGGAATTTCAGTTAAAGAGCAGCGAAGACTGTTAAGCTTGTTGACGATACAGCCGCAAATGAATAAGAGAGAAGTTGGTTTTCTTCTTGGAATGCATCCAAAATGGCTGAATCAGCTTTTACAGCATTTGAGTGAAAAAGGCAAGGTTATAGTAGAGGTATCTAAAAAAGATTCAACAGCTGCTGAGATTACACTGACTGAAGCTGGGAGAAAAGAAGTTGCGAAAATGGATGAAGAAAAGAAAACATCCGTATTTGATATCTTGTCGGATGAAGAAAAAAGTCAGTTCCAATCAATAATCGGAAAAATTACAAGAGAACTTGATGAAGAGCTTCCGGAAGATGCGAAGAAGTTTTTTAAGCATAATGGATATGGTCGAAGAGGATTCGGAGGGAAAGGCAGAAAGGGCAGATTCCATCATTTTGATTGTCAACATGATGGCAGACCAAAAGAGCATCCTGTACACGGACCTGAGTTTGAAGGTTTTGGATTATTTGAAGATAGAGCTTGAAGAAAAGAAGCGAGTAAGCAGGATATTCAATTGAGCAATAATGTGTCAAGATAGCTGTAGTGCAGGATATGCGATTTACAGAGACTTGGAAATAATTACTATTTAACTGAAGAGCTCTGGCAAAGCAGCTTATTTCCTAATTTGTACAAAAAAGTCATGCGTCTTAGTTTTTATTTGCTCAGCTCTAAAATTTAGGATTGAAGGAGATTCAATTCAGCAGAAAACAAAAAATGGTATGAGTAGCTTGAGATCCACCCACACCATTCGCTTTTTCAAAGAGTAAGTAAACTTTATTACCTAATTTCATAGAAATATTCTACTGATGCTAGATATTTTCCTGAAAATTAGGTACAATAAAGATCGCTAGTACTTCGGTACTCGCAAAGGGCAACTTGGATAGATAGTGGCAGCTCTCTATTCAAGGCTTCATCGTCTGGTTGGCGCCAGGGGATGAAGTGCCTTTTTATTTTGTTGTTTAAAATGACCAGATCAGGTTACAGAAATCAGGATTAGGGTTGAGTATTTTCATTGGGTCGTGCTGGTGAAAACAGTTCCCGCCTGTCTGGCTTCATTCCCTGCTGCTGTAAAGAAACTCCTTCAATACAACTAGCAGGATAGAAAAAAACGGTATCAGAGCTGCTGCTCCAATACCGTCAATAGTTCACAACAAATATACATAGTTTCCGATACCTGAAATTTGGGAAAGGAGAAAAGTAAACTTCTAAAGAAAGATTTCAGGCAAAACAAAAAAACTAGTATGAAAAGCTGAAGACTACTGGCATTTGTATCGGCAGTGGCAGCTGTCTGTACAAGGCTTAAACTATCTGGTTGGCGCCAAATAGATAAGTGCCGTCTTTTATTTATATCAAGTTAAATATTTCTATCCTACGTCTTATAGTATACCTAAATAATTTGTCCTTCGCAATAAAAAAATAAAGGTTCGATTAATTTATTTGATAAATACAAATGAAAAAGAACAATTTGGAAGAAAAAACAGCTATTGTTGTTTCTTTCTTATAGTCCATTTCAGTCTGCTATGTTATCCTGATAGAAAGCGCTTTACTTTCTGGGAGGGATAATTGAAATTGAAAGTAGTTATTATAGGGGCTTCATTTGCTGGAATAGCTGCAGCCTTTGGAGTACGAAAAAAATTTAAAAGAGCAGATATATATATTATTGATCAGCAATCAGAAATAGGCTATTTACCCGGAGGGTTAAATTTATTTGCCTATCATCAAATCGCCAGTTTAAAGGAAGCACGATTTATTACTGAAAGTGAATTGCAAAAAGAGAATATTCAGTTGATGCTTCAATCAAAAGTGATTAAGCTGCATACGAAAAATTATGCTTTAACTTATATTAAAAAGGGACAGGAGTATTTATTTTCATATGACAAATTGATTCTGGCTACAGGGTCCAGTCAATGGTCAGAAAAGATATCCGGCAGCAGTTCTAAAAAAGTCCTAAAATACAAATTCTTTGAAGACAGTTGTCATTCTTTGCCAATGTTGGAAAGCAGCCGGAAAGTATCTATAATAGGCGGTGGTCAGATTGGTATTGAAGCAATCGACAGTCTGTTGAAAATGGGTAAAGAAGTTTGTGTGTTTGAAAGTATGGATTATCTGTTGTTCAAATATTTCGATAAAGAAATGATTCAGCCTGTTTACGAAGAGATGTTGAAAAGAGGTGTACTGTTTCATTTCAATGAGCCTATAGATAAAATTGAGAGCCTTGAAAATGGACTGAGCATACATACAAATAAGGAAGAATACTTCAGTGATGTTGCTGTTTTTGCAATGAACGTTCGCCCTGATTTATCCTATCTTGATTCTAAAATAAAAAGACACATCGATGGAACTGTTTTGGTTGATGAGTACCTGAGGACCTCTCAAAAGGATGTTTTTGCCGCAGGAGATTGTATTCAAATCGCTCATTCAGTGTTGGGGGAATCATTTTATATTCCACTGGTAAATAATGCCGTTCGAACAGGGCTGGCTGTTTCGCAGAATTTATTAGTTCCGACAGCGGAATTTATCGGCTCAATTCGAACCATTGGAACGCGAGCTGTTGGATATTATATAGCTAGTACAGGTTTGACCGAAGAAGAAAGTCTGTTTTATCCGCAAGAAGTAGGTTCTGTTCACATAAAACAAAGAAGCAGTCTTTTTTCAGGTGAAGAAATTTCAGGGAAGCTCATTTTTGAAAGAGCCACGCATAGATTATTAGGTGCACAGCTAGTTTCAAAGGACAATATTCTCGAAAAAATCAATACTTTGGCACTGAGTATTCAAGTCGGACAATGTTTGGAGGAAGTGTATCAGAAAGAATATTTTTTCCATCCGTTTTATTCAAGTCCTTTAGACATTACAAATCTATTGGGAATAAAAGGAGTATGGGAGGAGCAGAATGAGAGTTGAATCATTACTTGATAAAAAGAAAGCTCGGGAGATTCGGCTGTTAAAGAAAGTAGTGCTGGAAGGCGGGCAAATTTCGGATGCAGCATTAATCAAGTATCTCAATATTTCCAAGGCATCGCTGGAAAATGACTTAAAGGCATTGAATTGTGGACTGAAAGTTTATGGGAATGATTGTTGTCTTTTTTATGATGGGCAGCAGATCAAGGTAGAACTGGCAGCCCATTTTAGTATGGCACGTGTAATTAATGACTATCTTCAGCAGTCACTTAAATTTCAGTTGATTGATTATTTGTTTATTCACCGGGAGTTTACAATTATCCAGTTAACAAATAAATTTATGATAAGCGAGTCCTCTCTTTTTAGAAAGATAAGAGAACTGAATACTGTATTAAAAGAATTTGACATTCAAATAAAGAACGGTCATTTAAAAGGAGAAGAACTTCAAATCCGTTATTTTTATTTTCAAATTTACTGGTTCCTTACGCCATATGAAAAGCATTTAAAAGCAACTATAAACGCTCAGAATGAACGAATGATCAATTCACTTGAAAAACGGCTGACTATAACGCTGGCTCAGGATAGTCGATTGAAGCTCAGCCTTTGGCTGACAATCAGCAAGAGGAGGCTTACAGTACCTGGAAAAATTTATCGTTTATTAACAGAAAAATCATCCAGCTACGAAGCTGATCCGATGTTTCAACAGCTGCGCTCTTTTATTTTACGCTATTTCAGCCGTTACCCGCTTGAAATAGATAATGAAGAAAGTATGCTGCATTTTATCTTTTTAACGAGTATGTTTGTTCTTTCGGAAGAGGATATTGAAAGGTACGGACAAATAAGAGGCAGACGGACACCGACTTCATTGGCGGATACATTCATGCTGGAACATGCGGTTCTCTATTATCGGCCTCAAAAATTTTTTCCGACACTTGAAAGAAAGATTTTTTACTATTTTTCTCAAATTCACAGCCGACTTTATTTTTTTAAAGGAGAATTGGAAATTTTTGACAAGGACAATATTTGGGAAAAAGAAGAAAAACTTTCAGGACACCATTTAATGAATTTTTCAAAAATATTACTGTCTGAAAGCTTGGATGTTTTAGGTTTGTCTTATGAAGAGAACAACAGTCTTTATGAATGGTCGCTGGTAAAGTATGTGAGTTTGCTTGCAATTATTGATTTTGAGATGATGAGTGAGCTTCAAATTGGCATTGATTTGAAAATGGACCCATTATATCGTGACGCACTGACTCAGGTTTTAATCTTGAGCTTAAAAAATGTAAGCGGGGTAAGGATTGAGGAATACCGGATAAAAAAGAATTATGATTTAATTATTACTAACAGAATGGGGGGAGAAGCTTATCCATCCGGTCAGCACCTCTATGTTCTTTCAGAGCTGGGATCAGCCTATGATATTGAACAAATCAAGAAAAAAATCAGGCAGTTATATCAAAAAAGTAATAGCTAACTTGAGGTCTGGACAAAAGCGATCAGCTCCGAGAATTAAGAAGGAATATCCGAAAATTGTCAAGGAACACTATTCATAGAATAAATGGCTGAGAATTGATACACTGCGCTTCGATTACATCAACTTCCACGTATGAAACATACGAGAGTTGACAGGCTTCACTAGGATTGCTTTAGCAGAGTAGATGACGCCTGTTACCTACTTGGTGAAGGACTCGGAGCTCCTCATATTTTCAGGATCGTTGGGCTTAATCCCGAAGGAGCTGCTTCTGCGGTTACTCGTTGCAAAAAGAATTTTTGCTTTTGTACCGCCGTTTATTTGAGGTTAGATACGAAGAGCATTTGGAACTTTATTCTGTCTCACTCTCATTTGAATCTGGGGGAATCAAAAACTATCAACAATTTTTAAAATTAAAAAAAATATGACACTTTTAATGGGGTGTTTTCTTTTATGATAGAAAAGGAAAGCGATTTCATTAAAAACAGGAGGAAGCAACATGACAGAGAAAAAATATATCATGGCAATTGATCAGGGAACAACAAGTTCGAGAGCAATTATTTTTGATAAGGCTGGCAATAAAGTCGGCAGTTCCCAAAAAGAGTTCACGCAGCATTTTCCTAAAGCCGGTTGGGTGGAGCATAATGCAAATGAAATATGGAATTCAGTACAGTCAGTTATTGCAGGGGCACTGATTGAATCCGAAGTCAAACCAACAGATATCGTTGGAATCGGAATTACCAATCAGCGCGAAACGACCGTTGTCTGGGATAAAGAGACAGGTTTGCCGATTTATAATGCGATAGTCTGGCAGTCACGGCAGTCTTCGCCGATTGCTGATCAGCTGAAACAAGCTGGACATGGAGAGATGATTCACAAGAAAACTGGTTTGATTATTGACGCATACTTCTCTGCCACAAAAGTCCGCTGGATTTTGGATCATGTTGACGGCGCACAGGAACGGGCTGAAAAAGGAGAATTACTGTTTGGAACAATTGATACCTGGCTGGTGTGGAAATTAACCGGTGGTGAAACCCATGTAACGGATTATTCAAATGCGAGCAGAACGATGCTTTTCAATATTCATGAACTGGATTGGGACCAGGATATATTGAAGCTGTTGAATATTCCAAAAGCGATGCTTCCAAAAGCTGTATCAAATTCAGAAGTGTATGGACTGACAAAGACCTATCATTTCTATGGAAGTGAGATTCCTATTTCAGGCATGGCAGGAGATCAGCAGGCTGCTTTATTCGGACAAATGGCATTTGAGCCGGGAATGGTTAAAAATACGTACGGTACAGGTTCCTTTATAGTAATGAATACCGGAGAAAAACCGCAGTTGTCAGATAATAATTTATTAACTACCATCGGCTATGGAATCAATGGAAAAGTTTATTACGCATTGGAAGGAAGTATTTTTGTTGCAGGTTCAGCAGTTCAGTGGTTAAGGGACGGTCTGAAAATGATTCAGACTGCAGCAGAATCTGAAGCTGCAGCAGAAGCTTCTTCTAACCGTAATGAGGTTTATGTAGTTCCGGCATTTACCGGTCTGGGTGCACCATATTGGGATTCTGATGCACGAGGGGCAGTCTTTGGCTTAACAAGAGGAACAACAAGGGAAGATTTTGTGAAAGCGACATTGCAGGCTGTGGCTTATCAGGTGAGAGATATCATTGATACGATGAAAAACGATACTGGTATTGATATACCTGTCTTAAAAGTAGATGGCGGCGCAGCTAATAACGATTTGCTTATGCAGTTTCAGGCGGATATTATGAATACTTCCGTTCAAAGGGCTCAAAATTTGGAAACAACTGCATTGGGTGCAGCGTTTCTTGCAGGACTTGCTGTAGGCTTCTGGAAAGATTTGGATGAGCTGAAATCTTTCCATGAAGAAGGGCAGGTTTTTGAAGTGAAAATGGCTGAAGAAGAACGTGAAGACTTATATGAAGGCTGGAAACAAGCTGTAAAAGCAACACAAATGTTCAAACATAAACCAAAATAGGAAGAAGGGTGCAGGATGTCATTTTCAGTAGCCAAGAGAAAACAATATATCGAGAAAATGAAAGAAGAAATCCTTGATTTACTGATTATCGGCGGTGGTATCACGGGAGCAGGTGTTGCTTTGCAGGCTAGTGCTTCCGGAATGAAAACGGGACTGATTGAGATGCAGGATTTTGCTGAAGGCACATCTTCAAGATCTACAAAACTGGTGCATGGCGGTATCCGTTATCTGAAAAATTTTGATGTTGAGGTTGTTGCTGATACAGTTCAGGAACGAGCGGTTGTTCAGGCAATTGCTCCCCATATTCCCAAGCCTGATCCAATGCTTCTGCCAATTTATGATGAACCAAAAGCAACCTTTAACATGTTTTCTGTAAAGGTGGCAATGGATCTTTATGATCGGTTGGCAGGTGTTCTTGGCACAAAATATGAGAACTATACATTGACAAAAGAAGAAGTGATTGAAAGAGAACCGCAGCTGAAAAAAGAAGGATTGCTTGGAGGCGGAGTTTATCTGGATTTTCGAAACAATGATGCCCGCCTGGTTATTGAAAATATCAAACGTGCAGCACAGGATGGCGGTTATCTGGCAAGCCGAGTTAAAGCAGTTGGTTTTTCTTTTGACGGTAATGGAAAGATTAGCGGTGTGAAGGCAGAAGATCTGCTGACGGGAGATCAATTTGAAATAAAGGCAAAAGTTGTAATTAATGCGTCCGGACCATGGGCTGATAACGTTCGGGGACTTGCTACTGAAATGGAAATCATTCCTCAGCTTCGTCCAACGAAAGGGGTCCACCTTGTCGTTGACAGCAGTCGACTCCATGTTCCGCAGCCGACTTATTTTGATACCGGTAAAAATGACGGCAGAATGGTTTTTGTTGTTCCCAGAGAACAGAAAACGTATTTTGGCACAACAGATACAGACTATACCGGGGATTATGAGCGTCCGGAAGTAACTCAGGCGGATGTTGATTATCTATTGGAAGTGGTTAATTCACGCTATCCTGAGGCAAACCTAACGATCACGGACATTGAAGCCAGCTGGGCAGGCTTAAGACCTTTGATTTCAGGCAACAGCGGGTCAGATTATAATGGCGGGAATAATGGAAAGATTTCAGATGAGAGTTTTAACCAGTTAATCTCAATAGTCGAAAAGTTTCAAAAGAAGGAAATCGAACGATTGGAGGTAGAAAGTGCACTGAAACATCTGGAAGATTCATTATCAGAAAGTGAGAATAATCCGTCTTCTGTTTCCAGAGGCAGTTTGCTGGAACGATCCAAAGAGGGGCTGCTAACGTTATCAGGAGGAAAAATAACTGATTATAGAAAAATGGCTGAAGGAGCGATGAGAGAAATTCAGCGTATTCTAAAAGACGAATATGACAGCGGTTTCGAACTGATTGATTCTAAGAATTACCCTGTTTCAGGCGGAGAAATTTCACCGGAAAATGCTGAGGAAGAACTAAAACAGTTGGCAGATGAAGGTATAGCTAAAGGATTAAGTGAGGAAGAAGCTTTATACCTGGCTCATTTATATGGATCAAATGTCGCCTGGCTGTTTGAACGTATCGATGAAATAAAACCTGCTGAATACCTGACATTAGCAGAAACATTGAGCTTATACTATGCACTTGAAGAAGAAATGACACTGACACCGGAAGATTATCTGGTTCGCAGAACAAATCATCTTCTATTCATGAGAGATTCGCTGGATCAGGTGAAAGAAGGGGTTGTTGCAGCGATGGCCGATTATTATCATTGGACAGGGGCAGAGACGAAAGAGTATCGGGAAAAATTGAATGAAACAATTGCTAAATCTGATTTGACTGAGCTGAAAGGCAGGGGACCTCAAAATGGATACATCCAACATGACACAACTATTCAGTGAATTTTTGGGAACACTTATTTTAGTACTTTTAGGTGACGGTGTATGTGCAGCCGTCAATTTGAAAAAAAGTAAAGCAGAAGCTTCAGGCTGGATTGTCATTGCTTTAGGCTGGGGAGCAGCTGTAACAATGGCTGTTTATATTTCAGGATTTATGGGGCCGGCGCATTTGAATCCGGCAGTAACCATTGCAATGGCTGTGGTAGGGAATTTTGAATGGGGAGCGGTTATTCCATTTGCCATTGCTCAAGTGGCTGGTGCTTTGATTGGTGCAATTTTGGTTTGGCTGGCTTATCTTCCGCACTGGGAAGAGACAGAAGATAAGGGTGCTGTCTTAGGGACGTTTGCTACAGGTCCTGCAATTCGCAATTATCCGGCAAATGTAGTGACTGAAGCTATCGGTACAATTGTTCTGATCCTTGGGCTGCTTGCATTTTCTCAACACACATTCGCTGACGGAGTGAATCCATTTGTTGTTGGGATTCTAATCGTATCCATTGGACTTTCACTTGGAGGTCCTACAGGTTATGCTATTAACCCTGCAAGAGATTTGGGGCCGCGTATTGCTCATCAAATACTGCCGATTGCAGTAAAAGGAGAATCAGATTGGGGATACTCATGGGTACCCATTGTTGGTCCGATTATTGGAGCTGTGGTTGCCGGCGGAATCTGGATGGTTATGATCTAACCTGCATATAATCGAGCATAATGGTTGGAACAGAAGCTGTTTCTGTTCCAATCATTATTTGTTTTTACCGGAAAATGAGTTTGAAGATCTATGAATTGTTATGAGTAAAAGATTTAAAGTTGTTCAGCTTTCTTTTCAGGCAAACTCATGCTACCATTTTGAGTAACAGTAAATAAAAGCAAATAACAGGATGTGAAGACTTGGAAGAAAATAAATTTTTATATGCAGAGGAACGAAAGGCTGAGATATTGAGATTGCTTGAAGAACAGGAACGGCTTCAGGTAATAGATTTGGTGGAATTATTTCAGGTTTCGGGCAGTACTATTCGAACGGATATGCGTGAACTTGAAAAAGAGCATTTATTGACACGAACTCATGGAGGAGCGATTCGCAATCCGCAAAGAAGTTTTGAAGATAAGCCCAAAGTCAGAGAACTGACGGCTGAAAAAAGGCAGATTGCTCGTAAAGCAGCTAGTTTGCTGAACGATGGCGATTCTCTGGTTATTGATACTGGGACTTCCTGTCTGGCTTTTGCAGAAGCTTTGGTACACAGCCAGATTAAGGGTCTAAGAATTCTTACGTATGATTTGCAGATTGCTTCCATGCTCAGCGAGGAAACAGAGCATGAGATTTGTTTTATCGGTGGGATTATTCGAAATGGATTTCAGTATACTTCAGGAGAAATGGTGATAGAATCATTACGGACATTTTTGGTTGATAAAGCAATTATTGGGACAACATCATTTTCTATAGAGAAAGGCTACTCTACGCCAAATATAGGCACAGCCGAACTCAAAAAGATTTTGTTTTCCATCGCAAGACAGAAGCTGCTGCTTTGTGAATCCAGCAAAATTGGGAAAGAAAGTTTCAAACTATTTGCCGGAACTGCTGATGTGGATATTTTTATTACAGATAAAGGAGTCAAAGAAACGGATCAGCATTCCATGAACGCTAAAGGCTTGACTGTTTTAACTGCCTGAAAAAAGAATGAAGTGAACGAAAAGAGCAGAAATACCATCAAAAAATGATGATATTTTCTGTTCTTATTTCTTTTCTTCAAAAGCAATTGAAAATGATTTGACTTTCATTTTCTTTTATTTATTGACAAAATGAAAGTTCGTGATAAAATGAAATCGTATTCAAGTAAGAGGAGGAAATGAAATGACAGTCAATTTATCAGTGAAAGAATTAGCAAATTTGGTTGATCACACCTTATTAAGGGCAGATGCACAGCGTGCAGAGTTTAATAAACTTTGTCAGGAGGCAAATAATTATGGTTTTAAAATGGTGGCAATTAACTCATCTCCTGTTCAGCATTGCGCAGAACTTTTAAAGGAAAGCCCTGTTCATGTCGGTGCAGCGATTGGATTTCCTTTGGGGCAGACGACGATTGAGACAAAAGTCTTTGAAGTGGCCAATGCAATTAGTAATGGTGCAGATGAAATTGACTATGTAATTAATATAGGGGAGTTAAAAGATGGAAATTTGACTTACATCCGACAGGAAATGGAAGAGATCGTTTCGTTGTGTCGGGAAAAAGGAATATTGAGCAAAGTGATTCTTGAAAACTGCTATTTATCTGATGAAGAAAAGGTTGCTGTTTGTAAAATTGCGAAAGAAGTACTGCCTGATTTTGTAAAGACTTCTACTGGATTTGGTACAGGCGGCGCAACACTGGCTGATGTGAGATTGATGAAAGAGGTAGTGGGTGATAAGGTGAAAGTTAAGGCTGCCGGAGGCATTCGTGATTTGGAGACAGCTCTGGCAATGGTTGAAGCAGGAGCGGAAAGACTGGGAACGAGTTCAGGAATTCCAATTGTTGAAGCGTATAAAGAATTCATGGAGGAAAAAGGATGAGTTTAAAAGAGCTTATGTCTGAAAAACTGATTATCATAGAATTGCAGAGTAAAAATAAGGAAGAAGGGATTAAAGAGCTGGCTGAAAAAATGGCTGCATGCGGAAGAGTCACAGATCTGCCTGTCTATCTGAATGCTGTAATGAAGAGGGAAGAGGAAGCAACAACTGGTATAGGATTTGGCGTAGGCATCCCACATGGAAAGTCGACATCAGTTGCAGAGGCAAGTCTGGCATTTGGTCGAAGCAAAGAGGGAATTGTTTATGATTCCATGGATGGAAGTCCAGTGCATTTATTATTTTTAATTGCAGTCCCGGAAAATTCTGATAATGAACACCTGAGGATTTTGAGCCAGTTGTCCAGAAAGCTGATGCATCAGGAGATTAGAGAACAGTTGATGAATGCTGTCAGTAATGAAGAAATTTATTCGATTATTGACATGTAGAAATTTTACTCTGCCAAGGAGTTTTCAAATGAAATATTCCGTGGTAAACAGTAACAGCTATTATTCTCTAATGATGCAAGAGATCAACACTGAAATGGTTGGATGCAAGAAAGACTAAGGAGGAAATAGAATGAAAATAGTTGCAATTACTTCATGTTCCACTGGAATTGCCCACACGTATATGGCTGCTGAAAATTTGGAAATGGCTGCAAAAGAAAAAGGATATGAAATCAAAGTTGAAACTCAAGGTTCTATTGGGGCTGAAAATGTTCTTACCACAGATGAGATTACTGCTGCTGATGCAGTGGTGATTGCTGCCAGTACAACGGTCAATAAAGAGCGTTTTAATGGAAAACGGCTGATTGAAGTGGATGTGAACGAAGCAATTAATAACGGACCCAGCCTGCTGGAACGATCACTTTCAGCACCTGTTTATCAAACGGGTTCGGGAACAGAAAATATGAAGGAAGAGAGACAGTCAGGTAAAGGGATATACAGTCATTTAATGACAGGGGTTTCCTATATGATTCCATTTGTAGTTGCCGGAGGCTTGTGTATTGCACTGGCATTTGCTTTTGGGGGAATCAATGCCGAAGGAGATTTTGCTCAGGGAATTAATGAATTGGGCGGCTTGGCGATGGGGCTGATGTGGCCAGTTCTGGGTGGATATGTTGCTTTCTCTATTGCGGATCGGCCCGGTCTTGTTCCGGGAATGGTCGCAGGAATGGTTGCTTCGGGAATGAATGCCGGCTTTTTAGGAGCCCTGCTGGGCGGATTTCTGGCAGGTTATACAATTTTAGTATTAAAACGATTCTTAAAACTGCCTGCAGCTTTTTCTGGTTTGCTGCCGGTATTAATCCTTCCAGTTCTATCAGTTTTAATCGCCGGAGGAATTATGAAGTTTGTTGTAGGTGTTCCAATCACAGCAATTAATGAAGGGATAATGAACTGGTTGAACAGTTTAACAGGGATTAATTCTGTTTTACTGGGGCTTATACTAGGAGCCATGATGGCTGTTGATTTGGCCGGACCTATTGGAAAGGCAGCATACTTCTTTGGTGTCGCTTCTCTGACAAATCTGGGGGCAGGTGAGACCAGCACGATTATGGCAGCTGTCATGGTTTCTGGAATGGTACCTCCTCTGGCAATGGCTCTTTCTTCTACTATACTTGGAAAACAGCTGTATACAAACGAAGAAAGAGAAGCAGGAAAGTCGGCATGGGTATTGGGGCTGTCTTTTATCTCTGAAGGAGCCATTCCATTTGCGGCAGCAGATCCAATACGAGTGCTAGGTTCAGTTACAGTTGGTTCAGCGATTGCCGGGGCTCTGTCAATGATATTCAATTGCGGCATTGCAGTTCCGCATGGCGGATTTTTTGTATTTTTGATCCCAGGTGCAGTCACAAATGTTTTATTCTATATCATTGCACTGGCAGTTGGAACGGCAATCAGCGGTTTTCTGGTGACAGCAGTGAAACTGGCGGGTGTCAAGAAAAGGGAACAAGTGTAAACGAGAGAACAGGCGGAGGGGAAATTCGTGAAAATGGTGAATATTTGTTTAATCGGTACAGGACGAGCTGGTATGATTCACGGCAGAAATATGGCAGCTAAAATAAAGGGCGGCAAGTTGATTGCTTTATGTGATCCTTCAGAAGAATCTCTAATGAATGCACAAAAGGAGCTGACCGTTGATTATATTTATAAAGATTATAGAGAAGCGATAGAGAACCCGGAAGTTGATGCAGTAGTGGTTGTCACGCCGACAGTCTATCATAAAGAAATCGTCATTGCTGCAGCTGAAGCCGGCAAACATGTTCTTTGTGAAAAACCTTTGGCAATGGATGAGCAGGAATGTCTGGAAATGATTCAGGCAGCTGAAACAAATAACATCAAACTTCAGGTGGGCTTCATGCGCAGATTTGATGAAAGCTTTCAGGAGGCAAAAGCAATTGTGGATTCCGGAGCAATTGGCGAGGTGGTTTTGGTTAAATCTCTAACCCATGGTCCAAGTGAACCAAAACCATGGATGTATGACATCTCTCAAAGTAATGGACCTATTGGCGAAGTGAACAGTCATGATCTGGATACCCTGCGCTGGTTTACAGGTAGTGAAGCAATCTCCATTTATTCCATTGGCGGAAATTTTCGTTCACCGGAAGTTCGAGCAGAATATCCGGATTACTATGATACGGTTTCCATGAATTTGCAGTTTTCTGATGGCAAACTGGGCGCTGTGGATGGTGCTCAATATGTTCAATATGGTTATGATGCTCGCGTGGAAATACTGGGTACAACAGGCAGCATACTGATTGGAGATCAAAGTAAACATAAGCTGGTTGTCGCTAATCGGCAAGGAGAAATTGTTCGGCCGGCAATGCACAGCTGGACATATCTGTTTCAAGATGCGTATGTGGCAGAGGATCAGGCATTTGTCGACTGTATCGCAGCAGATACAGAGCCGCTGGTTAGTGGCTATGACGGAATGATGGCAGTAAAACTTGTTCATGCAGGTTTAACGTCGCTACTTGAAAAACGAGTGGTACAGATAGATTAGGAGGATAAGGATGTCTCAGAAAATGATGAAAGCCGCACAACTTTCAGGAAAAGAAAAACTTCAAGTCACAGAGGTGGATACACCGGAAATCAGTTCTTCTGAAGTACTGGTAAAAGTGAGGGCTGCTTCTATTTGCGGAACAGATGTCAGAATGGTTAAAAATGGCTATACCAATGTGGATGAAAGACATCCATTGACATTAGGACATGAAATTGCAGGAGTGATTGAAGAGGTTGGCTCTGAAGTTAAAGGCTGCGAAAAAGGAATGCGTGTCGCAATTGCTCCAAATATGGGCTGCGGCATTTGTAATCAGTGTGTCAGTGGAAATACGCATTTATGCGAGCACTATGAAGCCTTTGGAATCAATCTGCCGGGCGGCTTTGCTGAATATTTGAAAATACCGGAAAGAGCAATCCGTCAGGGGAATATCACACGGCTTCAGGATGAAATCAGCTTTGAAGAGGCAGCATTAATCGAGCCGTTCAGCTGTGTATTTAATGGACAGGAAATTGCAGGAGTTTTCCCAGGGGATACAGTGTTGATTATCGGCGCAGGACCTATCGGTATCATGCATGCAATGTTGGCTTTGAGTCAGGGAGCTGGTAAAATTATTATGAATGATCTTCAGGAAGAGCGTTTGAATACAGCAAAAGAACTGGTGCCGGAGCTGGTAATTCTGGGGAGTGAGGATTTACAGAATAAGATTATGGAGGAAACCAATGGTCAGGGAGCAGATCTGTGCATCGTGGCAGCACCAGCTCCGCAGGCTCAGGAGGCTAGCTTCAACTATATGGGAATGAATGGTCGTCTGCTCTTTTTTGGAGGGCTTCCGAAGCAGAAAGAAAATGTTTCGCTGAATACGAATATTTTGCATTACAAGCAATTGAGAGTTTACGGCTGTACCAGAGCCAGTCTGCGCAGCTACCGTATTTCAGAACAGTTAATTGCCAGTGGGCGCATTCCAGTTAAACGCCTGATTACGGAATGTTACTCTATTGATGATTTTATGACTGCCATGCAAAATGCCAAGCAGGCTGTCGGCTTGAAACACGTCATCACATTTAATTAAGAGATCTGTTATTTATGTCAGCTGGTCAAAGGTGGTAATCCGCAGACCAGCTGACATTTTTCCCTTATTAATTGTTTATCAAGATAAAAAGAGAATCGGTCTATTTTTTTTACGACTATTGTATTTACCTCCGTTCTATTTTTTACTCTTAAACGGGGTTTATTTTTGAGTGAGAAGTAACAAAAAGTGTTTTATCAGGAAATAGTCTTTCTTTTTTGGGAGGTCCGGGGATTTTTCTTTTCAGAATAATGTATATGGGAGATGGACTTCAAAAACAGCAGGGGATTCTCTGCGGGAAATTTTAAATACATTTACTCCTACACTATTAGGAGATGTTTTTGCCGATCTTATTGTAACCGCAATTGTTCAAAGCAGTTTAGGAACAACAGTATTAACAGTTGGTTTGGCAAGAGTTGGGGGGATGTTTCTATGCTAGGTGATTGGCGTAATCATTGGGGCTAATGTTGATACTGGGAGAATCGTTTTCTGTATTGAGTTTAACTTAAGTGAATATGCACTATTCATTATGGGTGTCGGTTCCATTAGCTCTTTTTTTAAAAAAGAGTGTATTAATAATATCGGACAGATAGTTTTTGGTTTTGGCTGTTTGTTTTATGGTTTGAAATTAATGGAGAATGGTATAGTGTCATTATAGGATATACCTCAGCTTGCTGATTTAATGGTTGAAGTATCTGATTTTCCGATTCTGGGTACAGGAATTGGCATGTTGCTGACCATAGTTTTGCAAAGCGTACGGCAGCTTCACAGGCTGCCTTTAGCATAGTTGGAGCGGTTATTTTTACTATTTTACTGTCTCCATTAATCCGATTATTCATATAGGAGATAAAATCTAAACACTCAAAAATTTCAATACATTGGGTTTTGAGTGTTTTTACAGACAAAAATATGCTGATAAAATTAAATCCTTCTTTTTCGGGCAGATAAAGTAGGGTTTTCAGATGCAAAAAAAGTAGAATAGAAGTAGGAGTTGATAATAGTGGAATGGATAGACAGACTTGAACAATCTTTGGACTACATAGAAAAAAATTTGACTGAAAAAATTGATTATTCGGAGCTGGCTAAGATTGCTTGTTGTTCAGAGTATCATTATCAGCGAGTTTTTTCTTATATTGTAGGCGTGCCGTTAACGGAATATATTCGCAGAAGGAGGCTTTCACTTGCCGGTGCAGAACTGCAGCAGGGAGATAAAGTACTGACAGTGGCTGTGAAATACGGATATGAATCAGCGAATTCATTTACACGGGCTTTTAAAGCTATTCATGGGATTACCCCTTCTCAGGCAAAAAAAGAAGGTGTTCGTTTAAAAAACTATCCGCGTATCAAATTTCAAATTTCGATTAAAGGAGATGTTGAAATGGAGTACCGTATTGAAACAAAAGAAGCATTTAGAATTGTGGGAGCAAGGACACCCCTTTCCAAAGAAATTGAGGAGAATTTCAAAGAGGTTCCTCAGTTTTGGTCTAAGGTTTCCACAGATGGGACACTGTCAAAGATAGTTCCTCTGATGAATCAGAAGTTAAAAGGGGTTATGGGAGTCAGTTCCGGATTTGCCGCCAATGAGGATGAACCGGAATATTACATTGCTGTTGCCAGTGATCAGCCGGTTCCGGAAGGTCTGGCGGAATATACTGTGAAAAGGTATACTTGGGCAATTTTTTCCGGCAGCGGACCGATGCCTCATGCAATTCAGGAGCTGGAAAAACGAATTGTGACAGACTGGCTGCCAAGCTCCGGCTATGAATATACAAATGGTCCGGATATTGAACTCTATATTGAAAGCAACCCTGAAAATGCTGTCTTTGAAGTTTGGATGCCGGTGGTAAAGGCAAAAGAAAATACAGAAGATTAAACAATTGCTGTTGTCAGGAAAGCGGTCTAAGTGTGATGCTTTCTCTACATACAAAGACTGCGATGAGGATCGCAGAATAGCGAGAACCTTAGGAGCACTACTCTTTCCCATGATTCATGACAAATAATTGCAGGGAAGCTTGCAAAAACCAGATGGTATGTATCGAGAATCAAAATGAAATCCTTCAATTCTTAATGGCTTTCCATTTAGAAATTGGGGAGATCGAAACAAAGTGTATCGAGAGCCGGAGATACATATTTTAAATGGTATGTATCAGGAATCAGAACGAAACATGCAAACGATGAAATCCTGTTTATTCGGCTTTTGGGGGATGAGGCATATTGATGCCTCATCCCCTTTCGTGTGGGCTCATTATGCCAGTCTTTTTTCCGTGGTTAAAGAATCTTAAAGAAAAATTATAAAAGAAAAGTACAGAATTTCCACTTCAATGATTCACAATCCGATATAATAAAAGGGATTGAGAGAAGGTGAGGGAGAGCAATGGAATCAACGTATATACTGTCTTCAGATAAACAGACCCGGCTGCACCTTGTTTATTGGGAGCCGCAGCAGTCTCCGGTGGGAATTGTTCAGATTATTCATGGAATGGCTGAGTACATTGAACGGTATTCAGATTTTGCAGCCGAGCTTAACAGACTTGGGTACGTGGTTGTCGGACACGATCATTTAGGTCACGGAAAATCTGTTGATGAAGTCAATCCTAAATATGGCTATTTCGGTAAAGGCGAGACTGCTAAAACAGTTATAGAAGATATTCATCTCGTTAAGCAATGGACAGAATTATATTTCCCTGAAATTTCCTATTTCATGCTAGGGCACAGTATGGGATCGTTTGCTCTCCGTAATTATTTACAGCAGAATCAGAAAGAACGATTGAACGGAGCAATTCTGATGGGGACAGGGACAGGCGCAGCAGTTATCCCAGCAATATTGGCACTCACTTCTGTACTGAATCGCTTACAGCCTGAAAAAGTCAATTATCTATTGGATCATTTGGCTTTTGGTTCTTTCAGCAAAAATTTTCCGGAAGAAAGTCAATTTAATTGGTTAAGCAAAAATCAGGAAAATGTAAAGAGCTATGAAAAAGGAGCTCTGACAGGCTTTATATTTACCAATAATGGCTTTCATACATTATTTCAGCTCCTTCATAATGCAAACCGAAAAGGCTGGGCTGACAACATTTCCAAAACGCTGCCAATCCTCGTAATCAGTGGAGAGCAGGACCCTGTTGGAGACTTCGGAAATGGTGTGAGAAAAGTGGCAAAAGACTTAAATGCAGCCGGTGTAACTGATGTAACAATGGCAATGTTTGCAGAGCTTCGCCATGAACTATTATTGGAGAAAGAAAAAGCTCAGGTCTACGAAAAAATCAGCAGCTGGATAAAGGCCCATAACAAATAAGAATGTCGGATCGCTCAAGTGTCTGCTTCAGCTTGAAAAATAACGTAAAAAGTACAGCTTGCATTTTGGAAAATTCTCCAAAAGAAAAAATTTGCTCCGGGTGATTTGATTGCTATTTTTCCTGTTTTTTTATAAACTTAATAAATTGAATGAAGGAAAATGAATAGTGTTAAGCAGTGCTGGAAGGAGTTGCAAAATGATGGATAAAAAAGGCACCAGAAAATTGGGGAAAGCAAATTTACATTGGCTTCATAAAAACAATGAGATAAAAAAGAACAAAGAACAACTGATTCGGGAGCAATTATTTTCAGATCAGCTCTGGATAGCTGCGCAAACCATTGGTGTGGTTAAGTCCATGCCTTTTGAATTCAACACATTGCCGGTTATAGAGCAGGCCTGGTCTGAAGGCAAAAAAGTGGCTGTACCTAAAACAGAAAAAAAAGGATTGTTTTTTCATTCGATACATACTGAATCAACATTTGTTAAGTCTTCTTTTGGGGTAGAAGAACCGGCTGAACATGCGGTAATTTCTTTGGCGGAGATTGACTTGCTGATTGTTCCGGGCGTGGTTTTTACAACAGACAGGTTGAGAATAGGGTTTGGCGGCGGCTATTACGACAGAATTTTGGAACAGTATTCGGGAGCCAGCTGCAGTTTGGTATTTAGTGAACAAATTCAGGAAGGCTGGCAGGCGGAAAGCTTTGACCAGCGGGTAGACAAGTTGTTTATTCGATAAGGAGGATTTGATGGATTATCAAACGAAAATGAAGGTAAAGAATTTTTTGAGCAAGCCTTTTATTACATACGTAATACTTGGAATTACAGTTATTGTATTTCTGGGTATGGAATTGTCTGGCGGATCTGAAAACAAGCAGGTACTGCTGGACTGGGGAGCAATGTCAAAAGACCGGGTGGTTCTCTATCATGAGTATTGGCGCTTCTTTACGCCTATGTTTCTTCACATTGGCTGGATGCACATCATTCTGAATATGATTACGTTATACTATGTGGGTGCTCAGGTGGAAGGTGTTTACGGACACTGGCGCTATCTGCTGATCTATCTTACAAGCGGTCTGCTTGGTAATTTTGTCAGCTTTGGGTTCGGCTCACGATTTACAATTTCTGCAGGAGCCAGTACTTCTATTTTTGGATTATTTGGTGCATTAATTATTCTGGGGTGGCATTTCCGTGATAATCAGGCAATTCGATTTATGGTTCAGCGTTATTCAGTCTTTATTGGAATAACACTGCTCTTTAATCTGTTCAGTTCATCTGTTGATATTTTAGGTCATATTGGCGGTCTGCTTGGAGGATTACTCGCCGGGACATTTGCTGCTGTTCCAAAGCAATCTGAAAATTTTAATATTCATCAGCGAATTATTTCGGTAATGATCATCGCATTCATTTTTGTTGTTTGTTTCTTCTTAGGTTTTAAAAATTACAATTAACTTGTATAATAAGGAAGTGCTTTAATCATGGAAACGTTATATGATGTTCAGCAGCTGTTCAAGCGTTTTGGGATGTATATTTATGTAGGCGCCCGAATCTATGATATTGAACTGATGGCAATTGAATTAAAGAATCTCTATGAAGGACATTTAATTGATAGAGACATCTATCTTCAGGCCAGACGAATCCTAAGCAGAGAGCATAAAATAGAAGAAAACAGGTTAACAGAGAGAGGGATCGAATGACATGGAAAAAAAGATCATAGGAATTGATTTGGGCGGTACAACAATCAAGTTTGCAATTTTGACCTTGGATGGAGAAATCCAGCAAAAATGGAGCATTGAGACCAATATTTTGGATGAGGGATCGCATATTGTTCCAGATATCATTGAATCGATCAACCATCGAATTTCTCTTTATGGAATGAGTAAATCAGACTTTGTGGGGATTGGTATGGGAACTCCCGGCAGTGTAGACTTGGAAAAAGGTACAGTGATCGGAGCTTATAACCTGAACTGGACCACGCTTCAGCCTGTGAAAGAACAGATTGAAGCCGGAACAGGTATTGTTTATGCTCTTGATAATGATGCAAATGTAGCTGCTTTAGGGGAGCGCTGGAAGGGTGCAGGGGAGAATGATCCGAATGTGGTATTCATCACATTAGGCACTGGTGTTGGCGGAGGAATTATTGCAGAAGGCGTACTGCTGCATGGAACAGCCGGATGTGCTGGAGAGATAGGTCATGCAACCGTTGATCCTAATGGTTTTGACTGTACCTGCGGGAAAAAAGGCTGTCTGGAAACAGTAGCAAGTGCTACCGGAGTTGTCAGACTGGCAAGAAAATTGTCAGAAGAGTACGCTGGAGACGCTGAACTGAAACAAGCGGTCGATGACGGACAGGCAATTACGAGTAAAGATGTTTTTGAATATGCTGAAAATGGAGATGCTTTTGCTTTAATGGTTGTTGACAGAGTTTGTTTCTATTTGGGTCTGGCATTGGGCAATATCGGAAATATTCTGAATCCGTCAAGCATTGTTATTGGCGGCGGAGTATCAGCTGCTGGAGAGTTTTTACGGGGACAGGTTGAAAGCTACTTTAAGGAGTTTACTTTTCCTCAGGTTCGGGAAAGTACTAAAATTAAGTTAGCTGAATTGGGGAATGAGGCAGGTGTAATCGGAGCCGCTTCGCTGGCATTAAAATTTATTGAAGAGTAAGAGAGGGTTTTGAGATGTCTGGGTTATTAATGTTAAATATTATTTTAGGTTTGGTTCTTCTGGCAATGGTCGGCAATACGCTGTATATGTATATTCTGGGGAAACGGTCAGCCAAGCTGATCACAGAGGACGAGTTTAGGGAAGGGATGAGAAAAGGGCAGGTCATTGATGTCAGAGAAAAAGATGCATTTGATGCCGGTCATATTTTGGGTGCCCGCAGTCTTCCTTACTCCATGCTGAAAACAAGTATGCAGTCTCTTCGGAAGGATCAGCCAATCTATCTATATGACCAAAAACGATCAATCAGTATTCGGACAGCAAGCAAGCTGAAAAAAGCCGGTTATACAGATATCTATGTATTAAAAGACGGTTATGAGGGCTGGACAGGGAAAATTAAAAAGAAAAGTACACTTTAACATTTCAAAGATTGAAGCAGAGTTTAGGATAAAACGTGAAAAGTTTTGTATCCTCTTTGCTTCAGTTTTTTTTCTTTAGAAAGCCTAGGAAAGAGAGGGGGTCTGTCAAACATTTATGAACTCATCCTATTTTGAGCTCTCACCTAAAGGGAAATAGTTTTATTTTTTGGGATTTACGCTACAATGGAAGAGGGGCGATTAAAGTGATTTATATTAAAAGAGCTTATGAAAAACCAGATAAAAAAGATGGTTATCGGATTTTGGTTGATCGTTTGTGGCCGCGAGGAGTCACTAAAGAAAAGGCTGAAATTGACTGCTGGATGAAGGCTATTGCGCCTAGTAAAGAGTTAAGAAAATGGTTTAATCATGAACCTGAAAAATTCTCTGATTTTAAAGAAAAATATAAAAAAGAGCTTTTGAATGAACCGGAAACTGTTCAGGAGCTTTCAGCTATTCTTAAGCAAGAGCCGATTGTGACATTTGTTTATAGTGCAAAGGATGAAACGATGAATAATGCAGTAGTTTTGAAGGAAATCATGGAAGAAGTCCACAGAAAAAAATGATAAAGAGGAGAAAGACGGGTGAAAAGCGTCGCCATCGGAGGCGGACTGCGCAGATTATCAGTGTGGGACTGAATTTTCGTGGAATATGAGAGAAGCTGACAGGATTTCAGAAAAAATCCTGTAATAGTATTTTCGTTAAGCTGATGACAAGTCTCCAAATGGATGCACGTGAAAAAAAGAAATCGGCTGCTTGTTCAGCTGATTTCTTTTTTCACTGTTGACTTCTTAGCGTGTAACACGTTTACGCATTGCTTTTTTACGGTTTTGTTCAATCATATCCTCTTTTTCTTCGATCGGATCAATTACTGTTTTCTTTACAGTAAACGCAAGACCGGCAACAGCAGCACAAGTAACAGCTGTACCGACTAACAGGCCGGAAATAAATTTTTTCATAACATCATCTCCTCTATATAGTTAATTCTACATATTTCATTATGAACGAAAATACGAAAAAAGCCAACTCTTTTGTCATAGAAAGTAAACCTTTAATAAAATAGTTATATAATGAAATTCATTGGAAAAAGTGAGATAATCTTTCGTGAATGATTTGCAGAAAGAGGAGGATTAAACAATGAACCTTAATCAGATAATAGAAGCTTTTCTATCTCTTTCTATTCAGAACGGCGGCTGGATGGAATTGGATTGTTTTTACTTAAAAAACAGAATTTTACTACTTGTAGGTGAAAAATTATTGGAGGAAGAATCACAGACAGTGGAGCTCTTTCAAGGGACAGCAGAAAAAATGGTAGACGAGTTAATAAACTATGCTTTGGCTAATAAAAAAATAGAGAATGATCAGGCATCAAAAAATGTGCTGAAAGCTCAGTTATTTGATCTTCTTATGCCGCCGCCAGCCGTTGTTAATGCATTTTTTGCTCAATATTATTCAAAAACGCCTCAAGATGCGACGGACTACTTTTATCAGTTAAACAGGAAGAGCGGGTATGTTAAGAAATATGAATCTTTGGAATCCATGACAGTTGAAGCAGGCTACGGAGAAATGACGTTTAAACTGATGACTGATCAAACGAAAAAGACATCTGAAACAGCGGCTAATGAATTTGCTGCCGCATGTATTCAGGAGAAAAGCTCTCCTCAATGTCCTTATTGTTTTGAGAGTGAAGGATATGCGGAACAAAAGGCAGAAAATAGTATGAAGCGTTTTATTCGGATGAATCTCCAAGGTGAAAGCTGGGGATTTCAGTTCGCTACTGATGAACAGTATTCTGAACAATTCTTTATTTCTCCAGAAAAGCATAGCTCTTTGGAATATGGGAAGAGAGGAATTAATCGAATGACTCAGATTCTTGATGTTTTTCCGCATTATTTTATCAGCTTAAAAGATGATGGGAGTATAAGACATGGCTGTTATGAAGGAGGTAAGGAGCAATTCCCGTTATTTCATAAGAGTATCAGTCGTTATATTGAGCTTGCTGATTTTCCGTTATTGAATATTGGGACAGTTTATTGGCCTTTTCCTGTAATTCGGCTGCAAAGTCCCAATAAAGAAGATATTACGGAAGCCGCAGCAGTTGTTTTGAATAGATGGGAAAAGAGTATTAAAACTATTGAAGATAATATATTTATTTCGATTATTGGCCGGCGTAAAGAAGGGACATATGAGTTTGATTTGCTGTTTACTAACGCAGATAAAACAACTGAGAACAGAGAAATAGATAGACAGAAATTTTCGATTGCGGAACTTTCAGGGGTGCTTAATCTTTATGATGCAGAGCTTATCAAGACCGAAGAAATAGAAAGAAGCGGGCGGATAGAACAGCTGTCAGAACAATACCTTGGTCAGCTGATGCAAACGGATCTATTTAAAAGGGGTGATTCTAGGATTGAAAGTTTTGAAGATTTTTTAACCAAGCTGGAAAAAAATTAATGAGATATTTATAGTGCTATACTTATCGATGTTCATTACAAAGGGGTTCATATTGTTTGAGTAAAACATGGCAAGTACAAGATTCAACAATCCACTCTTTTTTTCCTTTGAAAGGACTGGTATACTAATTAGGAAACACAAATTTTAAAAAGGAGAGTAGGAAGAGAGTAATGAAAAAGAAAGCGTACAGAAATACTCCGGCTTTTTCATTTATGAGCTGGGGATCATTTGCCTTTTTTGTAGCATTGATGTTGATTGGTTTATACACACTTAAAGAACCCTTGATGGTAAAAGGGTATTACTTGATGGGTTCAGTTGGTTTGATTTCTTCGTCTTTTACACTTGCAAAAGTAATCAGAGATAATCAGGAAGATGAAGAACGTTATAATCAGATGTTCCGTGCAATGGATGATTCAATAAAAAAAGAAGATTAATTTGTTGAAACTGAATATTAAATGGAGCTTGGGAATGATTCCTCGGGCTCCTTTTTCGTTTAAAATAAGGGGCTTGATAAGTTGAAACAGGAATGTTTCCAATCGTTATATCAGACTGGCTCAAGACTAATTTTTCCTCTGGTTGAATTTTTCATTTTGACAGTCAACCTGAAACTTTTTATGGATTCATTATCAGATGAACTTGAGCAATTTTTTGTTTTTTGATAGAAAATCATAAAAGGTTTTTAATGCTTAAATGGTTAAAATCACGTATAATAGTACATAGTGAAATTTCAGAGGAGGGTAAATAATGGCATATCAGGCACTTTATCGTGTGTGGAGATCTCAGCGTTTTGACGATATTGTTGGGCAAAAAGCTGTTACAAAAACATTGAAAAATGCGATTATACAGAATAAAACTTCTCATGCTTACTTGTTTACCGGTCCAAGAGGAACTGGTAAAACCAGTGCAGCAAAAATCTTTGCCAAAGCAATCAACTGTAAAAACAGTGTGGATGGAGAACCCTGTAATGAATGTGAAATTTGTAAGGGAATTACAGAAGGACGTTTGAATGATGTTATTGAAATTGATGCGGCGAGTAATAACGGTGTCGAAGAAATTCGGGACATTCGAGATAAAGCCAAATATGCGCCTACACAAGCTGACTATAAAGTTTATATTGTGGATGAGGTTCATATGCTGTCCACAGGCGCTTTTAATGCCTTGCTGAAAACGCTGGAAGAGCCCCCAAAAAATGTTATTTTTATTTTAGCTACTACTGAACCACATAAAATACCGCTGACAATTATTTCAAGAACACAGCGTTTTGATTTTAAACGAATTAATACACAGGATATCGTAGAGCATTTGGCCTATATTTTAAAGCAAAGCTCTCTGAGTTATGAAGAACAGGCATTGTATACAATTGCCAGAGCAGCTGAAGGCGGGATGCGGGATGCACTGAGTATTTTGGATCAGGCACTTTCATTCAGCGACGAGATGCTGACACTGGAATCTGCACTGCAGGTGACCGGGAGCCTGACTTATGAGATGATGGATCAATATGTTTCTGCCTGTATCTCAGGAGACGTTGAGAAAGGTCTGGAAACACTGGAAATCATTTTAAGTGCCGGTACAGAAGCAAGTCGTTTTTTGGAGGATATTTTATTGTATTCCCGTGATTTGCTTATGTTTCAACAGGCACCTAAGCTTCTTGAAGGGAAGACAGGTACGATTACAGATCGTTTTAAACAGCTTGCAGAAGAGACGGCACCTGAACGAATCTATCATTTGATGGAAATTCTAAGTGATACGCAAAATGATATTCGTTTTACAAATCACGCTGGAATCTATCTTGAAGTGGCAACAGTCAAGCTGGCTCAGACCGGTAAAGCTGCTTTGCAGCCAAGTGTAAACCTGCCTGAGCACACTCAAGTAAATGAGAGCAGCGGTCAGGCAGTATCTGATCTTCAGAAACAAATCCAGTTCCTGCAAAAGGAAATCGAAACACTTAAAAAGAATGGGGCGGCTTCGACTGCTTCCGAGCCAGTTAAAACTGCGCCAAAGCAGGCAAATCGAAATGCCTTTAAAGTGCCGACTGAACGTGTTTACCAAGTCTTAAGAGAAGCTACAAGGAAAGACCTTCTCAATATAAAAAATGTTTGGGATGATTTGCTGCAGATGATGTCGGTTACGCAGCGGGCGATGTTGAAAGCCAGTGAACCTGTGGCCGGCAGTCCAGCGAGCATTGTGCTGGCATTTGATTATGAGATTGTTTGTTCCAGAGCTGCAGGAGATGATGAACTTCAACTGGCGATTCAAAATAATCTAAGCAGACTGATTGATGCATCTCCGGGCATTGTCTGTATCACAAGAGACAGCTGGCCGAAGCTGCGTCAGACCTTTATTCAGCAAAACAATGAAGGACAGAAGGCGGCACATGATATTGATGAAATCGACAACAATGGTGAAATTCAGCTAATCTCTGAAGAAGTTGAAGATGACTCCGGGAAGCAGCAGGTTGTTGATGAGGCTGTTGCCATATTTGGATCAGAGTTAGTAGAAGTAGTAAATGATTAGAATGAGAGAGGAAGAATGTTATGCGTGGAATGGGAAATATGCAGGGAATGATGAAGCAGGTTCAAAAAATGCAGAAAGAAATGGAAAAGAGTCAGGCTGCATTAAATGAAAAAGAATTTATTGGTGAAGCAACCAATCAGCTTGTAACGGCTGTATTTACAGGTGATCGTATATTAAAAGATATCACGATTAAAGAAGAGGTTGTAGACCCTGAAGATGTTGAGATGCTGCAGGATCTTATTGTAATGGCTGTTAATGACGGCTTAAACAAAATTGAAAAAGAAACTCAGGCAACAATGGGACAGTATGCAAAAGGACTTCCGGGACTCTAATAAAAATTTTGACTTTTAATACTGAGAAAAATATTTTTAACTCCTTAATCTACGTATCGGGCAGATTAAGGGGTTTTTTGGAACTTGATTTAGACAGTGTTTAATGCAAGCAGGTCCTAAATATATTTTAATTTCGTGGCTTGTATTTAAGGCATGGCTCATACTGATGAGAGTGAGGGGATTGTTTTTATATATGGGTATGAGAAAAATACTGATCTGTAGTTCAAAAGGCACGACGATGCTGATATGTAAAATGGCTAAGTTATTGATGGGAGGGTCTGAAAGATGTTTAAAATCGGGGAGTTCTCAAAAATATCCAATACAACAGTACGGACATTGAGATATTATGAAAAATTGAATTTGTTGATTCCTGCTAAAATTGATTTCCAATCAGGCTATCGTTATTATGAAGCTGGACAGATAACAAAAATCAATCAGATAAAACTACTTCAACAGGTAGGTTTAAAGCTGGAAACTATCAAAGAGATTCTGGAAAAAGAGCAACTAGAGATTGTTAATTCATATTATGAGGAAAAAGAATCTGAAATTGATGAAGAGATGGAAACGCTGGTAAAAAAGAAAAAAATGATTCAACAATTGCAAACGCAATTAAGAGAAGGCAGCGATATAGAAAAGTATAATGTTCTCTTAAAGGTAATACCGGCAAGAAAAGTAGCCAGTATGAGAAAAAAGCTTCTGACCTATCAGGATGAAGGGGAACTCTGGGAAAATATATGGAAACAAATCCAGCAGCTAGGTGCAAAAGCTGTTCCAGCTTCACTTCCTGTAAGTATTTATCATGATGAAGAGTATAGAGAGAAAGATGTGGATGTTGAGGTGCAGATAGAAGTAGCGAGAGAGTATGAAGGGAACAGAGAAATTACTTTTTTCAATGCTTCCGAAATGCTGACTGCTTCAGTAACCTTTAACGGCAGCTTTGAGCAGATGCCTCAGGTCACACAGGCGATTGCTTTGTGGCTCGAATTCAACCAGTATCAGGTTGCAGGTCCTATGGTGAATCGTTCTCATGTATCACCGGGACAAGAGCCAGATCCTGCAAAATGGATTACAGAGACCTCTTTTGTGGTGGCACCAATTGATTGTGAAAATAAAAAAAAGTCACTGGAGTACTAAATTAACAATTCAGCCTCCAATATTATGGATAAACTCAAATAGAGAGTTTGAGCAGGCTGTTTAATGAGGTGTATTGCTCTTTTTGTTTCTGCCATCAAACTTTGCTAAAATGATGATAGTGCGGTATACGTGGTTTTATCTGTATTAAGCAGAAAATCGAGTTTTTGATAATTTGATGAATTGGTTGCTGTGCTCTTTTATTAAAAGGTTATTTGTTGGAGGTAATTATAAAAGAAAATCAATACAATTAATAATGTGGAAGAATCAGCTGTTATAACTAAACACTTGAGCAAATTAAGTGTATAATGATGAGATGGGAAATAAAAAGATTTGCTATTCACAGAAAAATATTTGATAACAGGAAATTTTAAGTTACAGACAAATATTTGCTTAAACATTGGAAGTTAACCGGATATGAAACCGAATAGTCGAGTATCCAGGTTTTTGATAATTAAAGTACTAACGGCATACGTCCGGTATGAGAGGAAGTTAAAGTATAGATGCAATACCCTGAACCCATTGCCAGATTGATTGAGAGCTATATGAAGCTGCCCGGAATAGGACAGAAAACAGCAACTCGGTTGGCTTTTTATACGATAGATATGAAAGAAGAAGATGTAAACACCTTTGCTAAATCTTTAATCAGTGTAAAGAGAGATCTTCATTTTTGCAGTATTTGTGGAAATATTACAGAAGAAGATCCCTGTGATATCTGTAAAGATCAGAGCAGAGACCGAAGTACAATATTGGTTGTTGAGGAATCCAAAGATGTTATGGCAATGGAAAAAGTCAGAGAATATCATGGACTGTATCATGTACTTCATGGTGTCCTTTCTCCAATGGAAGGCACTGGACCTGAGGATATTAATATCCCTTCACTAATCCAAAGACTTCATGATGATGAGGTGCAGGAAGTGATTATTGCAACGAATGCAACAACTGAAGGCGAAGCTACTGCAATGTATCTTTCCCGACTGATTAAGCCGGCAGGAATTACTGTGACGAGACTTGCTCACGGATTGTCTGTAGGCAGTGATATTGAGTATGCGGATGAAGTTACGCTGCTTAAAGCAGTTGAAGGACGCAGAGAGCTTTAAATGGGATATTCGACAGAGGTTTGTTTTTCAAGTAAAATAAATATATTAAACCAATGAGTTAATAATGACTGAAAGAGAGTATGAAGCATATGAGCTTAAAAGGACTATTTATAACAATTGAGGGGCCAGATGGAGCGGGGAAAACCAGTGTATTGGGAGAATTATATCCACGACTGACATTGTCGGCCAGAAAGAGGATTATTAAAACAAGAGAACCTGGCGGAATTCCTATTGCAGAAAAGATTCGTCAGATTATATTAGACCCCCAAAACCAGGAGATGGATGAACGGACGGAAGCGCTGCTTTATGCAGCAGCTAGAAGACAGCATTTAGTGGAAAAGGTTTTTCCTGCTTTGGAAGAAGGCAATATTGTTTTATGTGACCGTTTTGTGGACAGCTCAATTGCCTATCAGGGGGCAGGACGCAGGATTGGGGTTAAGCCAATCGCAGAAATCAATGAATTTGCCATTGAAGGAACGGTTCCTGATTTTACAATTTATTTGGATGTTGATTCTGATACAGGACTTCAGCGCATACAAAATAACAGAAGAAACCAGTACGATCGACTGGATTCGGAAGGTCTTGAATTTCATCAGCGTGTCCGTCATGAGTATCTGAAACTGGTGGAAGAAAACCCGGAGAGAATTCAAAAGATTGATGCCAAATTGAGTTTGGAATCAGTTGTGGAACTAACATTTGAAGCAATTGTCAATCGCTATCCAGAATATTTTAGAAATTAGAAGGGTGATGTCAAATGAAAATTATATTAGCTATTGTACAGGACAAAGATAGTAATCGTTTAGCCAATGAGTTCATTGATGCAAATATTCGTGCGACCAAGCTTTCTACGACCGGTGGATTTTTAAAAGCCGGAAACAGTACATTTATTATAGGGATTGATGATGAAAGAGTAGAGGAAGCACTTGAGCTGATTAAAGAAACTTGCCAGTCGCGTAAACAGTATGTTTCTGCACCGGTGACTCTTGATCTTACAATGGAGGGGCAGGTACCATATCCGGTAGAGGTTGAAGTAGGCGGAGCGACAGTCTTTATTCTTCCTGTAGAAGGATTTCACCAGTACTGATGATGAATGATTATCAACAGCTGGAACAGCAGCAGCCCTTACTGTACAAACAGCTGACAAAAAGTTTTGAGCATGGACGTATTGCCCATGCTTATCTTTTTGAAGGCGGTTCAGGAACCGGGAAGCGGGAATTTGCCCTGTGGCTGACGAAAAGAATCTTTTGTCAGAATATAACAGACAATAATCCCTGCAATCAATGCAGCAATTGTGTACGGATTAACGAACAGGAGCATCCAGATGTTCTTACCATCGTGCCTGACGGACAGACAATAAAAGTTGATCAGATTCGCCAGTTAAAAACTGAGTATAGTAAAAGTGGAGTGGAAACAAAACAGAAAGTATTTATTATCGAGCAGGCAGAAAAAATGAGTATAGGTGCAGCAAATAGTCTGCTGAAATTTTTGGAAGAGCCGGAAGGAAATGTTGTCGCGATACTTGAAACTGAATCAATCGGGAAAATACTTCCGACCATTCAGTCCCGCTGTCAGATTTTGCATTTTCAGCCCTTGGCTGCAGAAAAAATGATTCGTTTATTAAAAGATAAAGGAATAGGTGAAAAAACTGCTGTTCTTTTGTCTTCTTTGACAAATAGTTTAGATAAAGCAGTTGAAATCTCGCAAGATGAGTGGTTTAATGAGGCTAGGGAAATCATTAAGCAATGGTTTGATTATCTTGTGAAAGATGATCTTCAGGCGTTTATATATGTTCAGAAAAAAATGACAAAAGTTTTCAGGGAAAAAGAACAGCAGAAGCTGGGCTTTGACTTGTTACTTGCCTATTATCGTCAGCTGTTACTGGAAAAAGCAACAGAAGGACGATCGAAAGCAGACGTTGAAAAAGCTGCACTGCGAGTGGAGCTGATTCTGAAGGCGTATCGAAAATGGGAGGCAAATGTCAGCTGGCAAAGCGTTTGTGAACAGCTTGTTTTACGAATGATTCACCCTTAATTTATCTATAGGAGGATTACAATGGTTGAAGTAGTAGGCGTTCGTTTTAGAGAAGCCGGTCATATATATTACTTTTCTCCAGGTAAGGCAGAGTATGTCTATGATGAAAAAGTCCTCGTAGAATCTCAGCAGTCAAAGCAGATGGCTGTTGTTGCCATACCTAAGAAATCCCTTGATCCTGAGGATTTGCCTGAGGATTTAAAGCCAATTTTAAATAAAGCTTCTTCTGAAGATTTGGAAAAAGAACAGAAGAATATCGAAGATGCCGATGCGGCGTTTTCTACTGCAAATGAAAAAATTGCCAAGCATCAGCTGGAAATGAAGCTGATTCGAGTGGAATATACATTTGACCGCAGCAAAATGATTTTCTATTTTACTGCAGACGGACGAATTGATTTCCGTGAGCTGGTAAAAGATTTGGCAGCTATTTTTAGAACCAGAATTGAACTGCGGCAAATTGGTGTAAGAGATGAAGCCAAAATTTTAGGCGGCATTGGTCCCTGCGGCCGTCAATTGTGCTGTTCGACTTTTTTAGGTGATTTTGTTCCAGTTTCAATTAAAATGGCAAAGGATCAGGGCCTGTCTCTCAATCCGATAAAAATTTCCGGATTATGCGGTCGTCTGATGTGCTGTTTGAAGTATGAAAATGATGAATACGAAGCAGCGAAAAAAGAATTGCCTGATTATGGATCAGAGGTTCTGACTCCTGACGGCAAAGGAAAGGTTATCGGTCTTAATCTTTTAAGCAGAATCGTCAAAGTCAGGCTGTTCGGCAGAGAAACACCAGTTGAATATGATTATGAGGAACTGAAAGAAGCTGCAGAAAAAGCTGACTCAGAAAAAGGTGATTAAAGATGGATAAACGATCACTGTATGATGGACTGGATTCACTTGAAATAGAGTTGAAAGAAACGATGTTCCGGTTGTCTGAGTTAAAGGAAGGGCTTCATGAGCTTGTTGAAAAAAATACAACACTTGAAATAGAAAATCAGCGATTAAGAGAACATCTGCAGGAATTAAACCAGCTTTCTCAACCAGACGCTGACCCTTCTCGACAGGAATTATCAAAATCACGGATGAATTTGGAAAAATTGTATGAAGAGGGATTTCATGTATGTAATATTTTGTATGGCTCCCGTAGAGAAAATGATGAAGAATGTGCGTTTTGTCTGGATGTAATCTATGGAGAGCGTAATAAATGAGCAGAAGGTTGATTGATTCTTAATTGGTATTTCATAAATTTTTGATGAATTTTGGCTTATTGTCGAAGAGGTTGCTTCTGAAATATCATTTATGGGTTTTGAAGGGCTGTGGCAAATACTGCCACGCCCTATTTCTTTTTAGAGAGTGGAGGGAAAAACGCTGAAAAAGCAAAAAAGCTATACGCAGGAAGCTCAGGGGAAACTATTTTTAGTCCCAACGCCGATAGGAAATTTGGAAGATATGACGTTTCGCAGTATCCGCAGTTTAAAGGAAGCAGATCTGATAGCCAGTGAAGATACTCGAACAACGAAAAAACTGCTGAATCATTTTGAAATTGATACCCCTCAAATGAGCTTTCATGAGCACAATTACAAAGAGCGAATACCTGTACTTCTTGAGCGCCTGCTCTCAGGAGAGACAATCGCTCAGGTCAGTGATGCCGGAATGCCTTCGATCAGCGACCCGGGACACGAACTCGTCGTTGCCTGTATAAAGGCACAAATCTCTGTCATTGCATTACCTGGTGCTTCAGCGGGAATAACCGCTTTAATTGCTTCAGGAATTTTACCTCAGCCGTTTACCTTTTATGGTTTTCTGCCTCGAAAAGGGAAAGAACAAAGGGCTGCTCTGGACAAGCTAAAATATCTGGTTCCTGCTCAAATTTTTTATGAGTCGCCTCATAGAGTACTGGCAACATTAAAGAATATGCAGGAGATCTATGGTGGTGAGCGTCAAGCGGTTTTGTGCAGAGAACTGACAAAGCTCCATGAGGAGTATCTTCGCGGAACAGTTAGTGAACTGATTCGTTATCTAGAGGAGCAGTCTGTCAAAGGGGAATGCTGTTTAATTATTTCCGGAGGAGAAGAACCTGAGGAAACTGTTGATTTTCCGGATTCGGTGAAGGAACATGTCGAAGGACTTATTTCAACAGGTCTGACTTCAAAAGAAGCTGTGAAGGAAGCGGCTAAACTTAGGGGGATGAAAAAACAGGATGTTTATAAAGCCTACCATGTAGGTGAAGAATAGATATCGGGTAATATGTGAGTTCGATTATCTGTGCGGAGGTTATTCGCAGTATGAAAGGGAGACAATAGAATATAAAAATCAGCCGGGCGAATTAAATTGTCAGGCTTTTTTTTAGATGAAGTATAGCTCACTAAAGTAAATTTGATAGTAAGACGAGCTTGGTTTATTCCCCCATTTATTAAGAGGATATCTTATGACATTATTTGTTAAAAATGAAGGTTGATTAAATTTGATTTTAGAGGGATTGTAGATAATATGTTCGAGGACAGGAGGCTATCACTACTCTATTCCTGAATGTGAAGCTTAGTTTTATTGTTGAAGATGGAAATGTTGAGTCAGTCATTTCTCTTATTTTGGATATTTGTCAGGCGGAAAAGTTGGAGATGGTAAAATATTTGTCTGTCCAGTTGAAAAAGTCATACGTATTAAAATAAGGGAATGAGGAATTAATACCATTTTTAAAATGAATAATATAAAAAAAACTTTATCTGATAAAAATTGAAAATAAGATAATATGATTAATCTGCATAAAATCGCGGATGAACAAGTGAATATCAGAAATAGACATTATTTTCTTATAAGCTTCCAAGAGGATAATAGTTATTTTTTGAATTTTATTCAGATGATATTTTTTATCTTTTGAAACAATATATTATTTACTAATTAGTACAAATAAAGTAGAATAGAAATGAAATAATTATTGGATATTAGGAGGGGGAAAATGAAGAAAGTACTGTACGGAATTGTGTTGCTTCTTATGAGCATTGCAGCAGCAGGTGTCAATGGGGAGACTGCCGAAGCTAGTTTGAGTAAAATCAATTCAATAACAGGTTCAGTCTATCATGATATCAATGGAAACGGCATTCAGGATTTGGACAAACTTGAAGTTGGGCTGGCAAAGCAGAAGGTTGTTTTATACAAGGGATTAGAGGATGCCCAAAACAATCAAAATAGGGTTAAAGAAGCTGCCAGCAACAGTCTAGGTGTTTTTAATTTTTCCGGTTTGGAAAAAGGTACGTACTATCTGCGGTATGATTATGATGCAGGATATAAACCAACCATTTCAGCTGAAACTGCGGTGAACTCGAAGGGTGAAGCAATATCAGGGATTGTCAAAGTAGAAGCGACTAAAACATTGCAAGCGGTTTATACAACAAAACTTTCCTTAAAAAGAGCAGCTTCATTAAATATTTTGCCTTTTAATGATAACAATTGGGATGGCGTAATGGGTGAAGGCGAAGAAATTATCAATGGGAAAACGATGATTATTCTAAATCTGCGCCGTTTTGCAGAAGTTATGGAAACGGGGGAATTAGGAGCCGTAAATGTTGCTTCGCTTTTAACCAACGCACTTAATGGAGATGTTGATATTGCAGATGCAATTTATCTGAGAACTACAAAAAAAGGTCAGCTGATCAATATTCCCAATATAGAGAGCGATTTTTACATTATTATGCGTTCGCCATTTAATCTGACACTTTCCGGTATGCTGGAAAACAGCAGTAAAATTACAGCTATATTGGATATTATTCAGGGAAAAGATGTAACCTCAATTCTGAATAATCCTGAGTTGCTTTCGACAGGCGATATTGATACGAACAATGAAAATCGTTATATCAAGCAACTTGCAGAACTCTTTCCAAAAATTGCAGATGAAGTGGATAAATTGAACTATGAAGCATGGCTTGGTGAAGAAACAGCAGCAACTATTCAAAGCTCGACTCAAGCATTGCGGGGAATTGGTAATTTGATTGACCAGATTCCGGCGACACGTTTTGTAAAAGTAGACTACTTTGGAAACGTCTATGACTTTACCGGTTTGAAAATCAAAAAGACTGATCATTTTTATTTTGGTATTAAGCAATATGCGAATATCACCGGACAGGTATTTAATGATACTAATATGGACGGTAAAAAGGGAGTATTGGAATTTCTAAAAGAAGTTGAGTTGACTGCTTATGATGGCAACGGAAATGTTCTTGCACAAACCAAATCACCATCACTTGTAGGATCATACAAACTTGAAAAAATTCCTTATGGGCAGCCTGTTTACCTTGGTGTTTCTGAAACGGCTCCTATTTATCCGGAAGTAGTGGGTGGGAAACCAGAAGCTCTGAGTGGTAAACGTATTGTAGGTGTGTATGAGTTTGGTCAAACAGACAGTGTGACAACAATAACTCAAAATATCGGCATCGGGAATTTGACGACACCAACTATTCAGGTGAAATCAAAAGATGAAAATCTAAATACAGCAATTCTGACTTTTTCAAATAAAAACAGTTCTGCAGTGAAAGTATCGTATAGCTTGAATGATGATTCTGCAGGTACATTTGACATTAAAGCAAAAGGGCTGCTATCGAAAGAATCAACCTATGATCTTCCATTAAGTAACGTTTTTACTGAAGGAGAAAATCATCTGACTGTTAACTGGACTGTCGGTATTTACAGCGGTTCAACGATTCTGTTTGATTTTTAAGAATCAGATAGGATAGGAAATAATCTAAATAATTTTGCTAATACAGAGGTCGTGACAAACACTCATGAGGGCTGTCGCCCACACCAAACAGAATGAAAAGAAAAAATGATCGACCTACACGCTGTTTCCTGTCATACTAAAGAGGACAGAAGGGCTTGTAGGTCGATCACTTATTGAGGTTCTTTTCCAAGTTGACCTTGAGGGACAAACTAGATCGTTCTACTCATCTGCTCCTGCGGTTACTCGTCGCAAAAAGAATTTTTGCTTTTGTCCCGCCGTTTATTCGGGGGTTGATACGAAGAGAGTTCAGAAATTTATTTCTGTCCTTCTCTTATTTTTTTGCAGTCACTGAATAAAAAACAACTAAAATATCATTAGTGCTGCACAGAAATAGAAGCACCAAAGAATCAAGCCCGAGCTATATTTCCAGTATCTGGAACAGACGGTTAGCCGGGAGCAGCTCGGAAAAAAGGCTGTGGCTGCTTTCATCCCTAAATGACGTCCAGCAAGCTGTAATTCCTTCGTTGAAACAGTTTGCAATTCCTTATTTTCTTTTGGATCAGCTCATTATTGTGACAGAAATGGATTGTTCTTTTCTAAGAAAACTGGGAAAACCAAGCCTAAACAAAAAGGACTTGTATATAGATAAGTTTAGCTCAAAAAAATTTTTTTCAGAAATTATTTTCTTCTATTTCTTTAAATAATTTATTGGAAGAAGCCTAACAAAAGATCAGCCAATTTCATTTTTAGCATAAAAACTTGATTTTTAAACAGTATTGAAAAGCTTTCTCTATACCATTTATTAAGAAATCCTTAGCTATAGTGGAATTGGACGTACTTTTCAACAGAAACAGTCAGACAAAGAAATGGGTAATTGATCACTGTTCTTTTTCTAGAAAGCTGCAAGCGATCAATCAAAAAATTCTACAGGCACTCTTTCAATAACTGGCGGTAAAGGCTCAGCAGATTCAACCGACAACGAAGAGAAGTAGTTTTCACTTAATTGATTCTTCTCACCTTCCTTTAAACAAGCAGGTATTTCAGCGGGCGAAGTTTTGAATAACTAACCTTGGGCTATATCTTTGCAGCACTGGTGCTAGAATATAAAGGAATAGATTGTTGAACGACTGTTTGAAAAAAGTTTTTTATTCGCAATCATGATGGATTGTATATGAACAAACGTTCGTTTATAATAATAGAGGAAAGGGGCGCTGACGGATGAGTGAACTGCAATTTCCTCTAAAAAAAGATACCTCAAGAAAAATTATTCATATAGATATGGATGCATTTTTTGCTTCAGTAGAAGAAAGAGATCATCCGGAGCTTGTCGGTCATCCTCTGGTAATCGCCCGTCATCCAAGCGATACTGGCGGTCGGGGAGTAGTAACAACCGCAAATTACGAAGCACGGAAATACGGTATCCATTCTGCCATGAGCGCTCAAAAAGCCTTTGAACTTTGTCCGGAGGCTATTTTTAAACCTGGAAACCATAAAAAATATTCTGAAATTTCTGTTCAAATTCGTGAGATTTTCCGACGATATACGGATATTATTGAACCAGTATCAATTGATGAAGCATATTTGGATGTTACTGTGAACAAAATCGGGAGCAGCTCTGCAATTAAGATTGCCAAGCTGATTCAACGGGATATCTGGCTGGAGCTTCGGCTGACTTGTTCAGCAGGGGTTAGTTATAATAAGTTTTTAGCAAAACTTGCTTCAGATTTTCAAAAACCCAAAGGTTTGACAGTCATTTTACCGGAAGAGGCGGAAGATTTTTTAAAGGCTCTTCCAATCGACAAATTTCATGGGATTGGTAAGAAAACAGTGCCTAAGATGAATGATTTGGGGATTTTTACAGGTGCTGATTTGTATGAGGTAGACGAAATGACTCTAATCAGACATTTTGGTAAAATGGGTTATTCTTTATATAGAAAGGTCAGAGGGGTTCATGATTCACCGGTCAGTGTGACAAGGGATCGAAAATCTGTCGGCAGAGAAAATACATATGGAATACCGCTGACAACTGAAAATGAAGTAGTTGCTCAGCTCCGTACACTGGCAGAATCAGTTGAACACTCTTTAAGACGAGTACAAAAACATGGTAAAACGATTGTTTTGAAAGTTAGATATGCAGATTATACAACTGTAACTAAAAGAAAGACTCTACCTGATTATATTTTAAAAAAAGAAGAGCTTTACTATCAGGCTCATCTGATCTGGGAAGAAGTTGGCGGGTTGGAGCATGGGATACGGCTGTTGGGGATTACGTTGACTAATCTTGATCCCTTGTCTTATGAAAATATTGTGCTCCCATTGTGGGGAGAGCAGGAGAAAACTAATATCAATCAAACAGATACATAAAAAATCTCCATGTAAAATTGACAGGGGTGAAAAACGAGAAAAAATGAACTTCAGAGAAGCTTCATTAGGATGACACGTATTATTGTAATAGAGGAGACAGATAATGGCTGTATGAATTTTCACCGTAAAGAATCAACTATCAACTGGAATTTTGGAAAATTTTGCATTCTGCCGAAATATATTGGAAAAGGGTTGGGCATCCAAGCGTGGGAGTTGTTGGAACAGAAAGAACAGTTAACCTGCTGGCCCTTGGAAATACCTGACTATTCAATTAGAAATCATCGCTTTCATGAAAGGTACGGCTTTCATAAAAGCGGACAAGATAGATAAGATGCAGACAGGTATTCATTTAGAATGTAAGTAAAGAAACGACAGAAATGAGCGATTTTAAATCGCTTATCTCTATCGCTTGTCTATATTAATTCAGCTTTACGTATCTGCTCGTAGGAGGTTTCTGCATCATGACATTTTTCCCAAATAACTGCTTTGCCTTCTGCGAGAGATTTTTTTACATCTATAATCCGCTGATTACTGCTTCCGCGGAATTGGAGATTTAAATTACGTTTGCTTAATTCAAAACGACCATCCACCAGTATATCAATTTTGTTAAGCAGCTCCAGCTTGTCTTCTGTTTCCAAAAGCAGCTCTTCAAAGGTATAGCCACTCCATGACCAGATATCTTTAGTTGTTCCAAATTCCTGATGAATCCGATCAACAACTTTCAGACAAACCTCTGTATTCAAAAATGGTTCACCGCCAAGAAGTGTCATTCCCTGGACATAGTCATGAGACAAATCCTTGATAATTTGGTCTTCCAGCTCCTGGGTAAAAAGCTTCCCATAATGAAAATTTTGTATAGCTTTGTTAAAGCAGCCTTCACAGGCAAAAAGACAGCCGCTGACATAAAGACTGTTGCGAACTCCTTCACCATCAACGAAGTTGAAAGCTTTATAGTCCGCAATATAATTCTGGCTGTAATCTTTTGCGAGCCATTCTTTTGGGTCAGGATTGTTCATATATAAAATCATCCTTTCAATGATGCATTCATACTGTAAAAGCAGGTAAAAAAGGCAATTTAAATAATTTACTCAATTCCTTGCTTCAGCGCTCGTCTGAGATGAGGACGGGACAAAAGTGATTAGCTCCGAGAATTAAGAAGGAATATCTGAAAATAGTCAAGAAACACTATTCATAGGATGAATAGCTGTGAATGGATACACTACGCTGCGCTTCGATCCCATCAATTTCTACGTAGGAAACATAAGCTTCACTAGGATTGCTTTAGCAGAGTAGATGCAGATGCGTCCTGTTGTCTACTCAGTGAAGGAGCTGCTCCTGCGGTTACTCGTCGCAAAAAGAATTTTTGCTTTTGTCCCACCGTTTATTCGGGGATAGATACGAAGAGCGTTTGGAACTTTATTTCTGTCCCACTCTCGGTTAAAAAAACAGCTTCATTAGAATAAGGAAATTGTTTCTTGGAACCGTCAAAACGATTTTGGGAAGCTTTTCCTTATTCTTTGAAGCTGGCCATTTATTTTTACAGATTCCTTTTAGTTCATGTGTTTAACACGTGAAGAGATTTCTTTGTGACGTCCATGAACCATTGGACGGGCTTGAGGATTTCCGAGATATCCGCAAGTACGTTTTACTACATCGCAAGATTTAGGGTCATGATTTCCGCATTGCGGACATTCAAACCCTCTTTCTGTCGGCTGGAAGTCCCCTTCATAGCTGCATTCATAGCAATGGTCTATCGGTGTGTTTGTACCTAAATAACCGACCTTGTCATAGGCATAATTCCAAACAGCTTCAAGTGCTTTAGGATTTTGCTGCAGAACTGGATATTCGCAGTAGTGAATAAAACCGCCTGAACAATATTGAGGATAGTCTTTTTCAAAATCAAGCTTTTCAAAGGGTGTCGGATTTTTTCGGACATCGTAATGGAAGCTGTTTGTATAGTATTCTTTATCAGTGATGTTTTCTATTACACCGAATTTCTCAGTATCCAAACGGCAGAAGCGATCAGTCAGACTTTCGCTTGGTGTACAGTATACACTGAAATGGTATCCGTACTCGTTGCCCCATTCGTCAGCACTGGCTTTCAAAGTTTTAAGAATATCCAAAGTCAGTTCTTTTGCTTCCGGTTTGTTTTCCCATTCACCGCCGTAAAATGCGGAAGCTACTTCATACAAGCCGATATAGCCCAATGAAACAGTTGCACGTTTATTTTTAAATAGTTCATTTACTGGCTCATCTCTTGAAAGACGTTTGCCAAAAGCACCATACATATAAAGGATTGGTGCATTGGCAGGAGCAGCTTCTTTACAACGTTCTACGCGATAAACAAGCGCATCTTTCATTGTACCCAGCCGTTCGTTAAGCAGTGACCAGAATTTGTCCAAGTCACCATTTGCTTCAAGAGCAATTCTAGGGAGATTTAAGGTTACTACACCTAAGTTCATTCGCCCAACGTTAATTTCCTCGCCGTTTTCATCTTTCCAGCCCTGAAGGAAAGAGCGGCAGCCCATCGGTACTTTAAAACTTCCTGTCAATTCAATCAATCGATCATAATTCAAAATATCAGGGTACATGCGTTTTGTTGCACAGTCCAATGCAAGCTGTTTAATATCATAGTTGGGGTCTTCACTGTTCAGATTTGTTCCTTTTCTCAGTGTGAAGATCAGTTTAGGGAAAATGGCTGTTCGTTTTTCACTTCCCAGTCCATTGATTCGAATTTGCAGAATCGCTTTTTGAATTTCACGTTCAAACCAGCTCAGCCCAAGTCCAAATCCTAGAGAAGTGAACGGTGTCTGACCATTTGAAGTGAACAAGGTATTAATTTCATATTCCAGACTTTGCATAGCATCATAGATGTCTTTTTTTGTTTTTTCCTTCGCATATGTTTCCTGACGTTCTTTTCCGTCAATCCATTTTTTTGCATCATCAAGATGTTTTAAGTAATTTAATTCAGCGAATGGAGCCAGCAGTTCATCTACACGGTCGGCAGAACAGCCGCCGTATTGACTGGAAGCTACATTGGCAATAATCTGTGATATTTGTGCAGTCGCAGTCTGTATAGATTTTGGTGATTCAACTTCTGCGTTTCCAATTTTAAATCCATTATTCAGCATGCCTTTGAAATCAATCAGACAACAGTTCGTCATTGGTGTATATGGATGGTAATCCAGATCGTGATAATGAATATCCCCTTTTTGATGAGCATTGGCAACATGGGGAGGCAGCATTTTTAATCCGATAGATTTACCTACAATTCCGGCGGTCAAATCTCTCTGTGTATTAAAGACATCACTGTCCTTGTTGGCATTTTCATTTACGACAGTCTGATCTTTATTCAGCAGTTTCCCTATAGTAAAATTAATATCAGTTGCTTTACTACGTTCAAAGTCGCGGCGAGTACGGTAGTTAATGTATTCTTCGGCTAATTCGTATTCATTTTTTTCCAATAGAATGTGTTCAACAATGTTTTGGATTTCATAAATTTTTACGTTTGAAGTAAAACGTTCTGCAATTTCCCTGTCTACATGCTCAACAATTTCCTGGATACGTTCGTAGCTGAGAGGCGCTAGTGCCCCGTTAATTTTTTGTTCAGCTTTGATCAAAGCATCATAGATTTTTTGATCATCAAAATCAACGAGACGACCATCTCTCTTAATGATCTTCATATTTCGCAGCGATGAAACGGTAGTGCTAAGAGAATCTTTTTGTTTAACTTCCATCATAACTTCCAACTCCTCAATGACTTATTCCTCATCTATCATAAATCAATTTCGTTTTTCTTTCAACTATATATAGTGCTAAAATGATAAAAAAACACATATCCATAACTATATATTGTATATCCGTGTTTTGAAAAGCTAATGAAAGCACGAAGCGGAACGGTTTATCAAGAATCGCTTTACTAAAAAAGGAGGATTAGAAAAAGTTTTCAATCACAAATGGATTTTTACGGAAGCGCGACAAATTGTTTCGTAATGAGAATGATCTGTGAAAAAAGTAACATTTTAGAATAATTTTCATTAATAGAAGACTAAAGATGAAGTAACAGACTACTAACTTTATCTGCTTGTCTGCAGCGAAGAGAGTGGGGCAGAAATTGGTGCGCTCCTTCTATACAGGACATTGAAATATAAAAATGTCTTGTATAGGGGGAGTTTTGTATGTCTGAGATCCCTAAAACCGAATAAACGGTGTTCCAGTCTTTGTATGATTCGAGCATTCGAAGAAGCCGTAGGAGCAAGTTCCTACATGCCCTCCAGACATGCGACGAGCATTCGAAGAAGCGTAGAAGCAAGTTCCTACATGCCCTCCAGACATGCGACGAGCATTCGAAGAAACCGTAGGAGCAAGTTCCTACATGCCCTCCAGACATGCGACGAGCATTCGAAGAAACCGTAGGAGCAAGTTCCTACATGCCCTCCAGACATGCGACGAGCATTCGAAGAAACCGTAGGAGCAAGTTCCTACATGCCCTCCAGACATGCGACGAGCATTCGAAGAAGCGTAGGAGCAAAGCCCCTCCATGCTTCGAGGATCGGAACGAAGTCCTTCAATTCTTAATGGCTCTGCCGTTTAGAAATTGATGAGATCGAAACGAAGTGTAGTGTAGTGAGAACCGTAGACGCAGAAAAACGGATACAGCGTAATGGTTTGTTTCGAGAATCGTTAGACTCGTAGAGACAGCAGTTCTGGAAATAAGTCGAACTATACTGAAAATATGAGTAGCTCCAGGGAGGTATCCATTCACAGCTAGTCATATTATGACTAGTGTTCCTTGACAATTTTCGTATATTCCGACTTATTGTCATAAATCACTATGATTGACTTGTCAGAGTAGATGATACATGATACCTACCTGGTTCTTGAGACAGAACACTTCTGTCACAACCTCGACGAGTAACCGCAGGAGCAGCTCCTTCGGAATTAAGCCGAACGATCCTGAAAACATGAGGAGCTCCAGATCTGTCACCGAGTAGGTAACAGGACGTCATTTACTCTGCTAAAGCAATCCTAGCGGAGATTGTCAACTCTCGTATGTTTTCTATGTAGAAGTTGATAGGATCGAAGTGGAGCATAGTGTATCCTTTCTCAGCCATTCATTTTAAAAACAATATTATATTTATTTTTTATAAGATTTTCAAAATATTATAATAGACGAATCAATGTTCAGGCAGGAGAATTATTGGTAAAATGAAAGCAATAAAAATGATTGGCGGCAATAAAAATGAATAAAATAATTGAAGTACAGCATGTGAGCAAATCCTATGGCTATCTGATTAATAAAGTAAAGGTTCTTGAGGATCTTTCTTTTACAGTTGAAAAAGGGGAATTTGTAGGGATTATGGGACCCAGCGGAGCTGGGAAATCGACCTTGCTGAATGTAATCTCAACCATTGACTTGCCAACAGCAGGAATAGTAAGAATTAACGGGAAAAATATTTTGGAATTAAAGAGTAATCAATTAAGTGATTTCCGCAGGCAGGAAATAGGGTTTATATTTCAGGAGTTTAATCTTGTTGATTCGTTAACTATCAAGGATAATATTCTGCTTCCTCTTGCCATTGATCATATACCGCTTGAAGAAATGGACAGTCGTCTGCATCATGTTGCAGAGCTGTTGAACATTGAAGCAAATTTGAATGATTATCCGAATACAGTATCTGTCGGACAAAAGCAGCGGGCTGCAGCAGCTCGAGCACTAATCACAAAGCCGCTGCTGATTTTTGCTGATGAACCAACTGGATCACTTGATTCTAAAGCGGCTGCTGAGCTGCTCCAATACTTAACTGAAATAAACAGACAGGATGGTGCGACAATCATAATGGTTACTCATGATCCATACACAGCCAGTTATTGTGACCGAGTTTTGTTTATCAAAGACGGCTCATTCTTTGCAGAGGTTGTTCGACAGGGAGCCAGAGAGAAATTTTTTAATCAGGTCATTGATATGCAGGCGACAATTGGAGGAGGGACCCGTCTGAATGATTTTTAAGTTATCATGGAGAAGTGTTCGGTCGAAATATTATCATTATATAGTTTATCTGATTGGAATGGTCTTTGCTGCAACCATTTATTACAGCTTCAGTGCTATTACTTATGATCGGGTACTGATCGACAGTGTGGGTCAGGAGGTCAGTCTCAAAAATGCAATGGGAATCGGAAGTCTGTTGATTATTGTAATGATTGCCTGCTTTATGATAACCGTCAATCGTTTTTTCTTCTTTCAACGAACAAAGGAAATTGGAATTTATCAGTTGACGGGAATGAAAAACAGACAGATTGCCAGCCTGCTTTTAACAGAGCTGTATATTTTGGGGGCTGCTGCATTAATTGCAGGTCTCATACTGGGCATCATTTTTTCGAAGCTTTTTTCGATGATTTTGGTCAAAATTATGTATTTAAATGTAGAAAGTATTCTTAGAATCTCAGTACCTTCTGTTATGGAAACAACGGGTATTTTTATTTGGCTGCTGTTGATTGTTTCTATTCACATCTGCTTTTTGGTTTATTCGTATCAGCTGACTAGTTTTTTTAAGAAGGAAGAACGGGTAGGTATTCAATCAGAAAAACTGACGAAAAAACAGTTGGTACTTGGAATAACAGGAATTGGTTTGATTGTATTCAGTTATATACTGTCATTTAATATTTGGTCGCTGCCAACCAATTCTGCACAGCTTATCCGGCTGCTGTCTGCGCCATTTTTGCTGGTCGGCTTGTGTACAATCGGCACTTATTTGATTTTTAAATATACCATCCATATTCTTATTCAGTTTTTCAGCAGCAGGAAGGGCTATTATTCTAATGGTTTGACGATGCTTTCTGCCGGTAATACACGTCTTCATTTGAGTAAAGGCAGCAACACACTCACCGCTGTTTCTATCTTTATTGCCTGTGCGTTGGGGATTATCGGCGGAGCAGCTTCGTTTTATACACTGGGAATGGAAAGTGTGAACTCTTCGGACCCAGTTGATTTTATTGTAAGCAGCGAGCTGTTTCAAGCAGCAGAAGAAAATGCAGCTGAGCAGGGGGCCGCTCTTCAAGAAACAAGGCTGAATTTTAAAATGACCGGTGCCCGCTATCGCTACAGCTATTCAATCAGCCGGAAGGAAACACTTGATTATGAAGGTCCGATTAATGTGATTTCGCTGTCTAATTATCAGGACTATCAGGAGATTAATCCGTATTTACAAACAGTTGCGTTAAGAAGTGAAAATGAAGCTGTAATCCTGAATGGAATACAGAATACATTTAGTCGCTTTATTGAGTATGATTCTGCTGTTCAGCTTGCATCAGGCCGAACGATAATGATTGCAGGTATGGTGTCAGATTATCTAGGAAATTCTATGCTTAGGTACAATAAACCAACAATGGTGGTTTCTGATGAAGTTTATGAAGCCATTCCAGCAGATGTTATATTTGAACTGAGTGCTTTCAACCTTGAGCAGAGAGAGGGTGAGATACTTCCGGATCAGATAATGGCTGGGATTTCTAAAGAATGGCAGCATCCGGTGTATTATGGGACGAATGCAAACGATGAGGTTTATGTTTCACAGGAACCGATTCAAGCGTCAAAAACTGAATCGGTTGAAGTCAACGAACAGGAAGGCTGGCGTCTGAATTATACGAGCCGAATAGCCGCATTTATTCACAATCGAAAAGCACTTGGTGTTTTTATCTATGTTATGTTATTTCTAGGTGTTTTGGCGCTGATTATTACCGGGAGTGTCTTAATGGTTCGGCAATTTGCGGAGGCCGAACGTGAGAAAGCAACATTCAGTTTGCTTAGAAAACTGGGGATTTCTGAAAAGCAGCTGCGACGACTGATCTACAGGCAGAATATTGTTGTATTCCTTTTGCCTATACTCTTGGGATTACTACACGCAGGATTTGCCATTCGTTTGTACAGCCAGCTGGTACCAAGTTCAGGCTATTGGCTGGTCTATCTTTCCTGCGGTTTGCTGATTATTATTTACGCAGTTTATTTTCTGGTGACCTCTTCAGTCTATTGTTGGATTGCAGGAGAGAGCAACAAATGAATGTCCGGTATAGGCTGGTTTTAGCAGTTTGAGTCTAGTTTGTGTGGAATTCTATTCCAATTTTCAGTGTTTGACAAGTAATTTTATTAAGGTTCTGAGAGTTCTGTTGCTTTTTCTGCTATTAAATAGAGTATGAATGTTATAATATTTTTGAAATGATTTCTGAAAGGGGCTTTCGTGTTGGATAAGCGTGAAGAAGAATTATTAATCGAGTTAGTAAATGCAAAAGGTGTGCCGGGAAATGAAGACGAGGTACGAGCTGTGTTTAAAAAGCATGCTGAGCCTTTTGCCGACAGTATTCTCTACGATGGCTTGGGAAGTATTATTGCCAAGCGCACAGGGGATAAAGAGGGACCTAAAATTTATTTTGCCGGTCACTTGGACGAAGTTGGCTTTATGGTGACTCAGATCACCGAGAATGGATTTATTAAGTTTGAAGCATTGGGCGGCTGGTGGGAGCAAGTTATGCTGGCACAGCAGGTTCAGATAAAGACTCGGTCAGGAAAGGTCATTCATGGAGTCATCGGTTCAAAACCCCCGCATGTTTTAACTCCTGAAGTGCGGAGCAAGCCTTACCAGATGTCTGATATGTTTATTGATATTGGTGCGTCCAGTGAGGAAATGGTGGAGGAATGGGGGATCAGGCCAGGCGATATGGTTACTCCTTATATTGAATACCGCAGAATGAATGAGACAAAATTTTTACTGGCAAAAGCCTGGGATAATCGCGTCGGCACTGCTGTTTCTTTAAAGGTATTGGAGAATTTGGCTGAATCCGGACATCCTAACATTCTTTTTGCAGGAAGCGATGTTCAGGAAGAAGTAGGGCTGAGAGGGGCTCAAACTAGTACGAATCTGGTTGATCCGGATATAGCATTTGCTCTGGATACAGGTACTGCCGGAGATACACCGGGAATGACACCAAAAGAGGCAGATTCCAAGTTGGGGGAAGGACCGCAGATTTTAATTTACGATGCTTCCATGATTCCACATAAGAAGCTAAAGGATTTTGTTATTGGTATTGCAGAAGAACTGAATATTCCTTTTCAGTATACAGTGATTACAGGCGGCGGAACGGATGCCGGCAGAATGCATTTGGCTCGAAATGGTGTGCCGTCTCTTGCTATTACAGTGCCGGTTCGCTATCTTCACTCTCATACGTCAGTTATTCATGAAGATGACTATTTAAATACGGTTAAGCTGGTGACGGAAGTTGTTAAACGTTTGGATAAGGAAGCCGTTTGCAAAATCAAAGAATATTAAAGGAGATGAGAGAATGGAGAAGCAAATGACCAATGCTATGCATAGAGACAGAGCTAGAAAAGCCCTGAGCGGCAAATGGGGGACGATGGCGCTGATTGTTTTTGCAAGCTTCCTGATCAAATTGTTTGTCAGTAACCTGATCGGCAGTTTTACAAATCTATCAAGTGAGAGTGCTTCAGGCAGGTTAATTAATTTTATATTGAGTAATGGTTTTTATTTTGCATTAACATTTGGTACGTACTTTGCCGCGCTTCAGGTAATTAGGGAACGGCCGGTCAAAGTGGAAATGTTGCTAATGATGTTCAGAGGAGAATATTATCTTCCGCTGCTGCTTATTAATTTGATTCAATATGTGCTGAATCTGCTGATAAACTTTATTATGCTGCTGCCGGTTCTTATCTCATATGGAGCAACTATGTATTTTGGCTTGATGTTTAATGTGGTTTCTGTTGAACGCTTCCAACAGGAAATGTCGGCCAACATCACTCTGGCCTTTGTTATGCTGCTGTTTTCACTGCTGGTCATTTTGATTAGTATGTTTATTGGCGGGGTTTTCCAGTTTGCGGTTTGGGTTAAAATTGATCAGCCTGCTTTGGGAATCGGTGATATTTTGAGAGAAGCTCTGAATATGATGAAGGGGCATTTTAAGCAATACGTATTTTTACAGCTGTCATTTATCGGCTGGTACATTGTTGGAGCTATAGCAGTGGGAATTGGATTATTATGGGTAATCCCTTACCATGATGTTGCGGTGGCAAGTTTATATGACAGTATTCGACGCGAAAAGGAAGTTGTCTTTTAGGAAGGATTGCAAAAATTTTTTCTGAGGGCATTTGAGAATCAGGTCAGATGATCCCTTAAGAAAGAATGAACGGACTGCAGCAAATATATCAGAGGCTGATTAAACACAGAGCTGTTGCAAATGATTAAAAGACTTGGAGGAGAAGCAAGTGAAAATAACTGTTTTAGGCTGTCTGGGTGCATATCCGTATGATGGCAAAGGAACAAGCTCCTATTTATTGGAATCGGAAGACTTCCATTTACTGCTGGATGCAGGAAGTACTACTTTGATTAATTTGGAAAGGCACGTTGATCCATTAGAATTGGATGCGGTTATCTTGTCGCATTATCACTATGATCATATTGCTGATCTGGGTGTCCTGCAGTATTACCGTCAATTGTATCCGGTTTTGACCCCGTTGCCGATTTTGCCGATTTACGGACATACCGATGATGCAGCTCATTTTGCTGAACTGGATATGGATGGAGTGTCTAAAGGAATGCCTTATTTTGAAGCTGAGGAACTGAAAGTTGGACCATTTATCATTAGTTTTATGAAAACAATCCATCCGGTGCCCTGCTATGCTATGCGCTTTGTGGAAGAAAAAACAGGAAAAGTTTTTGTTTATACAGGAGACTCCGGTTATTTGGAAGATTTTATCGAATTTGCTGCAGGAGCAGATATTTTTCTGGCAGATACGTATTTATTTGAAGGTAATGAAAGACACCATGCTCATTTTACTTCGAAGGAATCTGGAGAATTGGCTAAAGCGGCAAATGTGAAAAAGCTGATTTTGACTCATTTACCTCAACATGGGTCTTTGGAAGAATTAAAGAATCAAGCTGAAAAAGCGGCTGATTATCAGGTGCCGGTAGAGCTGGCCTATCAGGATTTAGTTATCGAATTGTAAGCAGTGGTCAATAAAAAAATGAAAAGGAGCTGTTCGGAGTGATATTTGTCCCAAATGAAAACAATGATCCGCGAGTGAATTTAGCAATTGAGACGTATTTATTGAAGGAAAAACCTTTAGATGAACCGATTCTTTTGTTTTATATTAATGAGCCGTCAATTATTATTGGTCGTAATCAAAATACAATTGAAGAAATCAACAAAGAATATGTGGAGGAGCAGGGGATCCATGTCGTTCGCCGATTAAGCGGGGGCGGTGCGGTGTATCATGATCACGGTAACCTGAATTTCAGTTTTATTATGCCGGATGACGGTAATTCTTTCCGGGATTTTGAAAAAGTAACGAAACCGATTATTCAAGCTCTGCATGAATTGGGCGTTTCGGGAGCAGAACTAAAAGGGCGTAATGATTTGGTTATTGACGGAATGAAGTTTTCCGGAAATGCGATGTATGCAACAGATGGACGCATGTTTGCACATGGAACACTGATGTTTGACAGTGATATTGATGAAGTTGTTAATGCGCTGAAAGTACGAAAAGATAAAATTGAGTCAAAAGGAATTAAATCGATTCGTTCACGTGTAACAAATATCAAGCCGTTTTTATCTCAGGATAAGCAGGGGATGACAACAGAGGAGTTTCGTCAGGATATTCTTTTGAAAATTTTTGGTGTTGATTCTGCTGATCAGGTGAAAACGTATGAACTAACTGAGGAAGACTGGCAGCATATCAATAAAATATCTGACGAATATTACCGAAACTGGGATTGGAACTATGGAAAATCTCCTTCCTTCAATTTGGAGCGCAGGCATCGTTTTCCAATCGGCTCTATAGAAGCTCGTATGGATGTTGAAGATGGTCAGATTAAAGAGCTGAAAATTTATGGTGATTTCTTTGGTCTCGGTGAAATTAAAGATGTCGAAAACACATTGACAGGTGTGAAATATGACAAAGAAGCCATCCGTGAAGCAGTTGATAAGATTGACGTAAAAAAATATTTCGGCAATATAGAAAAAGAAGAATTTGTTGAGTTGTTATATTAGGGCATGTCTGAAAAGTTAGTGGAATTCGAATTTTTCAGTGGTTTTTGTTGAAATCAAGGAAGAAAACACAGCTTATGTGGTTCATAAGCGAGTATTTATGACGATGGGTTTGATAAAAATCATCAAACTATTCGCCGATTGAGTTTTCAGACACACCCTAATACAGAGGAAAAAAACATACTGATAAAATATGCAGTGAAAGTCGAGATGATTTTTGCTGCGTATTTTTAATAGTTAAATGCCTGTTTCAGAAAAAGAACAGCTTTTGACATCGAATCCGCCAATTCGTATAATAGTGGTCGTGAGAAGGAGTGAAGAACATGCGCAATGAAATGATGCATCGACCGGTTGTGAAAAAAGAACTGCTGGATTTTATGCGTGAGAAACAGAAAAAATTGCCCGGAGAACTGGGAGTGGTGGAAGAAGAGGCTCATGCAGATGGAGTTCCAGTTATTCCACATGAAACGGTTGTGTTTCTGCAGTTTTTACTGGGGCAGATTAAACCGAAAAATATTTTGGAAATTGGTGCTGCGATTGGTTTTTCTTCCAGTTTAATGGCACAGTATGTCGGAGAAGACGGTCATGTAACAACTATTGACCGCTTTGATGTAATGATAAAGAAGGCAAAGAAAACCTATGAACGTCTGAATTTGACAGATAAAGTAACCCTGTTGGAAGGAGAAGCAGCGGATATTCTACCGACCCTAAATGAAAGCTATGATTTTATTTTTATGGACAGTGCAAAATCCAAATATATTGAATTTCTGCCGAACTGTCTGCGCCTTTTGCGTGTTGGAGGAGTATTGATGGTGGATGATGTTTTTCAAGCTGGGACAATTCTTGAGCCTCTGGAAGATATTCCAAGAGGAAAACGAGCAATTCACCGCAAACTGAATGAGTTTCTCGAAACAGTTATGGCTCATCCGGATTTAACATCCAGTTTAGTACCATTGGGAGATGGTATTATTTTGATTACGAAGGAAAATGAAACGATTGAATTATAAAAATCGAGTTTGGGACAGAATTAAAGTTCCAAACTCTCTTTATATCTAAACCCGAATAAATGGCGGAACAAAAGCAAAAATTCTTTTTGCGACGAGTAACCGCAGGAGCAACTCCTTCGGAATTAAGCCGAACTAGCCTGAAAATATGAGGACCTCCAGGAAGGTATCAATTCACAGCTATTCATTCTATGAATAGCGTTCCTTGACAATTTTCGGATAGTCCTTCTTAATTCTCGGAGCTGATCGCTTTTGCCCCGACCTCGTTTTTGCTGTCAGATTGATCTATAGTAATTTTTTTCGCAGGTTTCAGGCTACATCGGCTTCAAATTTTTTTCCAGCCGATCAATCATCCATGCCAGACGTTTTGTTCGACCTGCTTCGGTTTTAGCATCAAGATAGGCTCTTGTGTATGTCTTTTTTACTGATGGAGACATATTTTGAAAATTTTTATAAGCCAGTTCATTTCCTTTTAGCAAAGCAGCTGTTTGTTCAAGCTGTTCATTGGTAATTGCAGAGGGCTTATTGGCATTATCCCACTGTCCGTTTGCTTTGGCCTCTGCAATTTTTTCCCTGCCGAAATCAGTCATCTGGCCATCGTTTTCCAATCGCTCAACAAGGGATTTATTTTTAGCTGACCACTTGCTGTTTTTTCTTCGGTTGGAAAAATACTTAATGTAGGCAGAGTCGTCTATCCGTTTCATTACTCCATCAATCCAACCGAAGCAAAGCGCTTCTTCAAGTGCTTCACTAGCTCTTAACGTGCTTAATTGATCTGTCTTACTGAACAGCAGCCAAACACCTTCACTGGTTTGACTGTTATCTGACAGCCATTTTCTAAAATCATTTTGTGTTTCAAAATGCAGCGGATCGGTCATTGAGTTTCCTCCTTTAATTCTAAATGGCTCTGCCATTTAGAAATTGATGAGATCGAAACGAAGTGTAGTAAGAACAGTAGAAGCAAAAATTATCTAGTTACTGAGGTTTTCTTATAACCGTTATATTTTAATACGCAACTTCTTTTTTACTGAAACTGTTTATTTTGGTGTAACCAGTTTTTTCAGTGGTTCAACCCCAAACATTTTTTCCTGATAGAGTAGTATTTCCGCACAGGCACGACTGTCTTCAAGAGCATCGTGGTGATGATTCAGCTGGATATTCAAATTTTCGCAAACGGTATTCAGTTTATGATTTGGAAATTCGGGAAACAGCTTTCGGCTGGTTTTCACTGTACAAAGTGAAAGATAATTCGGCTGCTGGATTTGATAATAATCCAGGCATCCGGCCAACACACCACAGTCGAATCCGGCATTGTGGGCAACAACCAAACTGTCAGAGCTGAAGCAGGAACAAATCTGGTTCCAGACATCAGGAAACTTCGGAGCATCCGCAACATCTTCTGGATGAATCCCGTGTACTTGAATATTCTTCCAGAAGAAGTCTGTTTCCGGTTTAATCAGAGAATAATATTCACCAACAATTTGACTATTTTCAACTTTTATCAGGGCCACCGAGCAGGCGCTGTGTTTGGCGTAACTAGCTGTTTCAAAATCAATAGCATAAAAATTCATCTTAAAAATCCTTTCATTCAGATTGATAGTTTAATTATACGTTATTTTTGAAGAAATAGATTTATAGTTAACGTATTTAACAAAAAATTAGGACCTGTTTAGAAATTTTTTAGTCAGGAATCACAGAAGCAGACTGTTCTTCTTTAGTATAAAAATCCGTTAGCTCCACTTCTACAGGACAATGATCACTGCCGAAAATTTCTGTGTGTATTTTGGCTGAAGTCAGCCTGTCTGTCAGATCTTCTGATACAAGGAAGTAGTCAATCCGCCACCCGGCATTGTTCTGCCGTGCATTAAACCGATAGCTCCACCATGAATAGACGCTTTCAGTATCTGGATAGAAATAGCGGAAGGTATCAATAAAACCGCCTTCCAAAAGTGCTGAGAATTTTTGACGTTCTTCTGGTGTAAATCCTGCATTCTTTTGATTGGTTTTCCAGTTTTTCAAGTCAATATTTTTATGAGCAACGTTCAGATCGCCGCAAATAATCACTGATTTTTTCTTTTTAAGTTCACTCAGATAATTAAAAAATGCATCTTCCCAAGTCATTCGGTAATCCAGACGCTTTAACTCATTTTGTGAATTAGGTGTATAACAGGTAACTAAAAAGAAATCAGCATATTCAAGTGTGATCACACGTCCTTCTTTATCATGTTCTTCCATTCCGATCCCATAGTAAGCATTCAGTGCTTCTGCTTTTGCAAAAATAGCTGTGCCGGAATATCCCTTTTTCTCTGCATAGTTCCAGTACTGATAATAGCCAGGAAATACAAGATCAATTTGACCTTCCTGAAGCTTTGTTTCCTGCAGACAGAAAAAGTCTGCATCCATTTCTTCAAATACTTCAATAAAATTCTTTTTGACCACAGCCCGCAAGCCGTTTACATTCCATGAAATACATTTCATTATGAGGTTCCTCCTAATTTTGAAAGTAGATATATTTTACTGCAGATTGTCTGCTATGCTGTGTTTTTTCAGCTTAAAAATGAAAAGAAAACTTAATGCGGTAGAAAGAATAAAAAGCGAAATACCAAAATATAAGAGTGGTGCTTTCTTCAGATTTCGAATAAATGTCTCCCCTAAATAGATTTATAGGTGAAAGAACTGTGTATGAAAAAATATCAATAGAAAACATAAAGCACAGTCCGGCAATAAACAGACAGATAAAGCAGTTTTTTTGCTCATAAACAGCTTCCTCCAACTATTCTGATGAAATGAAAAATAGGTTCAGCCTTATTAATTATAACACTATTGCTCTGACCAAATTATAAATTATAGTAAAAAAATGATAGGAGTTATGTTTGAGTTAGTGAAGAACGAAAGGATCGGACGGATAAGAATTTCTGCAGTGTTAAAGGTAACTTGGGAATCAGCAGCTATTTGAAAACTTTGAATAATGAGCACCAAGAAAAGAAGTAATTTTCTTTGAAATATAGTACTATTAAAGATAATTGTTTATAGGAGAGGGTATGTATGAAAATAGGTGTTATCGGTCTGGGAAACATCGCTCAAAAAGCATATTTGCCGGTGTACAGTGAGTTAAGAAATGAAGGCGAATTTGTTCTTTCAACCAGAAATAAAGAAACAAGAGAGCTTTTACAGAATAAATATGGGTTTAAAGAGCTTGTTGCAACAGTGGAAGAGCTGATTGCTTCAGGAATTGAAGCATGTTTTGTTCATGTGGCAACAGAAGTTCATGTTGAAATTGTAGAAAAACTGTTGAAAGCCGGCATCCATGTTTGTGTGGATAAACCTCTGAGCGAAAATCTTTTAGAAGTTAAAAAACTGCAGGAATACGCACTGAAGAATCAGTTGATTTTGATGATTGCTTTTAACCGCCGTTTTGCTCCGTTTGTTGATAACCTTAAGAAAATTGAAGATAAGAATTTGATTCTTGTACAAAAAAACAGAATTAATTCACCGGGAGCCTCCAGCTTTATGATCTATGATCTTTTTCTTCACGTGGTTGATACAGCGGTTTATCTCCTTGATGGACCCGTTCAGCAGGTGCAGTCAAAAATGATTGAGAAAGACGGGAAGCTGCAACGAGTATTTCTGCATTTAGAGACAGAGACTACAACGGCAATTTGTTCCATGGATCTGGTATCTGGTGCGAATACCGAATCCTGTCAAGTGACGTCACCTTCTGGAACCTTTTACTTGGAGAACTTAACAGACTTGACATCTGTATCTGCAGAAGGAACAGCGAAAGAAACTTTTGGAGACTGGACAACGACGCTTGAAAAAAGAGGATTTGCTCCGATGATAAGAAACTTTATCCAAGGCGTTAGGGAAAAAAATCCTGCGAAGCTAAAACAGGAAGAGGTATTTTTAAGTCATGAACTTTGCAGCCTGATCTTGCAGCAGCATCAACGCCATGTTTTATAGGTGAAATGATAGATTGGTAAAAAGCTTTGGAGAAATCCGAAGGTTTTTAACGTCCTCTAGAAAGTTTCTCTTTATCATGCTAGAATGATAACGATGCTTTGTAAGAAAGGAATCGACTTTCAATGAATAAAATTAAAGAGAAAATACAATTAAAACTTAAAGAAACGACTATTTTGTTTGATGAACCTTTGATGAATTTTACTTTTACAAAGACCGGAGGACCAGCAGACATGCTGTCTTTTCCAAAGACTAAGGAAGAGGTACGGCAGATAGTTCTTTTTTGCAGGGAGAATGATATTCCGTGGATTGTTCTGGGAAATGCAAGCAACCTGATTGTTCGTGATGGCGGAATTCGCGGCATGGTTATCATGCTGGCGGAGATGAATCAGGTCAATGTGGCTGGCGATAAACTAACAGTAGATGCCGGTGCTAAACTGATCGATACAACCTATGAAGCACTGGCCAATGATTTGGCAGGTTTTGAATTTGCATCAGGTATTCCCGGAAGTGTCGGTGGAGCTGTCTTCATGAATGCAGGAGCCTATGACGGCGAAATTAAAGATGTTTTTGAATCAGTGGAAATTTTGTTGCCTACAGGTGAATTTCAACTACTGACAAATGAAGAAATGAATTTTTCCTACAGACACAGTGCTCTTCAGAATATGAAATGTATTGCTTTGCAGGCGGTTTTTGCACTGACAAAGGGTGATACTCAGCAAATCAAACGAAGGATGGATGAGCTGACTGAATTAAGACAGTCAAAACAACCATTGGAATATCCGTCTTGCGGCAGTGTGTTTAAGAGACCGGAGGGACATTTTACAGGTAAGCTGATACAGGATGCTGGATTACAGGGGCTAAAATGGGGCGGTGCACAAATTTCAGAGAAGCATGCAGGTTTTATCGTAAACATTGATGGTGCAACTGCAACTGATTATGTGGAATTGATTGCCCATATCCAGTCAGTGATTCTGGAACAGTTCGGCGTTAAACTGGAAACTGAAGTCCGCATTATCGGTGAAGAAAAATAGAAGAAATAGGGTGTCGAAAACAATACTAAATTTTCGTTTTGCTGAAGAAAAGGACCTTCCCGTAAATTCTTCAATATATCAAAGAACTTGCTGAATACGAATAACTTTCTGCAGAAGTGACTGCAGATGAAACTATTTTGAAAGAGTGGTTTTTTGATAAGGAAAGAGCAAATGTACTGTTTCCTTTGGTTGAAAATAAGCTGATTGGTTTTTGTCTGTACTTTTATAATGTTTCTACATACCTAGTCCGCTCCGGTTTGTATATTGAAGATTCATACATCGAAGAAAAATACTGGAGAATAGGGTATGGCAAAGAACTTCTGCACAAGATTTTTGAAATTGTCAAAGAAGAAAAATTAGGGACGGTGGAATGATTGTACTTAAATGAAAATACACCGGCTATGGAGTTTTATATTTCTCAAGGTACTGATCTGATGATGGATTGGACAGTGTTCAAAGTTAAAAATGAATTGCAAGAAAAAATCATCCTGAACAGAGGTCCAGGATGATTTCTATAATCTAATTTTTGTTGTTTTTTAAGTCTTCAATTTCCACAACCTTGAAGTTCTTTCTTTCCAGCTGCTCCACAATCAGAGTACATATTTCTTCTGTTGTTTCAGAAGGCAGGGTGATTAATGTCCGGCGAATAAACTCATCTTCACCAATATCCAGAGTGATACAGCTGGCTATACTGCTGTGCTTTGCAATGATCTTGGAAATGCTTGCCAAATCGCCCTGTTTGCCAGTTGAAGCAATAGTCAGAACATAGCTTCCTCTTTCAATATTCCATGATTGAGCGAGAATGTTCAGAAGAGTGCTGTGGGTCAAAATTCCATAAAAATGATTATTTTCATCTAAAACAGCAATATAAGGCAATTCTTTGATTGTAAAGAACACTTTAAAAAAGGAAGTGTTGATAAAAATAAATTTCGTCGCGTTCTTTAATAAATAAGTTACAGGGAGACTCATATCCCCTCCGTTTGCTTTGTGTCTGTAGATATGCATTTTATAAATATTGCCTCGGAATATTTTTCCTGTTTTATCCAAAATCGGTACACAACGATAGCCTGATTCTTCTAGTATATTTAAGGCTTCTTCCAATGTGCAGGATTCGTTTACTGTAGTTAGATTTTTTTTCTTGAGAACAACAGATTTTACTAACATGTCTAGCCCTCCTTGAATTAGATGTTTATGACAAATTAATGATAACATAACTTGATGAAAAACAATAGCCTGTAGAATACAGCAGAATTTGAAAAAATTCGGATTTTCAGTTTTCAATTTTTGGAAGAATGGCTGTTTAAGATTGTTGACTGAAGCAACGGAAATTAAAGAGAGTTACTGCTTGTGTACTGTCTGATTGCTCTCAATAAATTGATGCTGATTTTTTTAGGCAGTTGATAAAGGAGATAGGAATTTTTTTAAGAATTGACAGCAGGTTGCACAAGGACAAAAGGATGAAGAAACCAATAGTGAAAATCATATTATTAATTTTCTGAATCTAAAATTTCTCTGTTATTTCCCATTCACTTTTGGTGATAGCAGATAGTTAGTCAAAAAATACATGGCTATTATTTATCAATTGCAAATTTTTTGATTAATAACCATACATTTCAGAAATTTTTCTACAGTTTCAGAAAAATATTTCTTCATGATTTTGTCATGAGATTGAAATACTCAATATTGACTTTTTTTCAATTAAGTGCTAATGTTATTGAGTGATTTTGCGAACGGAGGAGGATAAAATATGGCAGTAAAAAAAGCAGCTCTAGCCTGTTCAGTTTGCGGCTCTCGCAATTATTCCAAAGCAGTCAGTGAGGGAAAGCGCGGAGAGCGATTGGAAGTAAAAAAGTTCTGTAAATATTGCGGACAGCATACCTTACATAAAGAAACGAAATAACCATTTGGAGGGGTAGAAATGAAATTTTTTAAAGGTGTCAGAGAAGAAATGAAGCAAGTCACTTGGCCTGGAAAAAGACAATTGCGTAAAGACACGCTGATTGTTATTGAAACAACAATCCTGTTTGGCGTAATGTTCTTCATTATGGATACAGCCATTCAGACATTGTTTAGTTTAATCCTTCGCTGATTGTAACTGGTATTTTACTGAAAACGGTGCTATACTGTTGTGGTAAAGAAAAACTTCGGGACTGCTGAGGTTTTTTTATTTTTCTTAAAAATAGAACCTGTGTGGAGACTTTGACAGCAGAGTGTTCAAACAGATTCTTGCTAATCTAAATTATAAGGAGCTAGAAAAAATGGAATCCTATGAAAAAAACTGGTATGTGCTGCATACTTATTCCGGTTATGAAAACAAAGTAAAGGCAAATATTGAATCTCGTGCTCAAAGCATGGGGATGGGTGACTTTATTTTTCGTGTAGTTGTTCCTGAAGAAACAGCTACAGAAGAAAAGAACGGAAAAAAGAAAGAAGTCGTTCATAAGACATTTCCTGGATATGTACTTGTTGAAATGGTCATGACAGATGATTCCTGGTATGTAGTTCGTAATACTCCCGGCGTAACAGGCTTTGTAGGATCTCATGGTGCAGGAAGCAAGCCAGCTCCTCTGTTGCAGGAAGAAATCAATCATATTCTTCGCTCCATCGGTATCAGTACACGTCAATCTGAACTTGAAGTAGAGATTGGGGAAACTGTTCGAATTATTGAAGGAGCCTTCTCTGGACTGGAAGGCGAAGTGACAGAGATTGACGAAGAGAAACAAAAACTGAAAGTAAACATCGATATGTTTGGTCGTGAAACAAGTACCGAACTGGACTTTGAACAAGTGGACAAAATTTAAAGCTTGGACTAAATAAATAGATAGGATCTTTTAAACTGAGCAGCCTCAGTTTAAAAGATTCTTTTTTAATGTTCGTGTTTTCGTCGATTTGAAGAAAGACAAATAGAATTAAATGTCTATACATAAATTAAAGGAAGTAAAAACTATACTTTGTTTGAGAAATTGCACTCTGTTATTGTAAATCAAGTAGAAATTTTTTTGAGTAAATGAGTAGAAAGTTGAATGGAAATGCAAACAAATTGTATTTGTTATTCATTTGCTTTGAACTTGTGCTGAAAAAATAAGAATATACTGCAAAGTCTTATTGAAAATGTTCGTATTCTTGATTATAATATTACAGAAAACGAATGAGGAGAGGTTGAATGAAGAAGAATGTTCCGTATTTGATTATTACACCTGGTATTATTCTACTGTTATTTTTTATGATTGTACCATTGGTAAACAGCATCTGGCCAACAGTTTTTACTGAAAACGGAGCCAGTGTTCAATCCTATGTCGATTTTCTGACAGACGATTATAACCTGAAGATTTTTCTTCGTACGATACGAGTATCGTTGATTGTAACAGTGATATCTGCTGCTTTGGGAATACCGGCGGCCTATTTTATTGCAGGAGTGAACAAAAAATGGAAGAGCATCTTGATGGCAATGACGATGTTTCCACTGTTAACAAATTCGGTTATCCGAAGTTTTGCATGGATCAATATTTTGGGGAAATCCGGTGTTGTAAACAACTTGCTCGTGAATACCGGAATTGTTGATGAGCCGCTGACGTTGCTGTACACAGAATTTTCCATTGTTGTCGGATCAGTTTATCTTTTTTTACCAACAATGATAATGACACTTGTAGGTGTGATGGAAACAATTGAACGGGAAACATTGGAAGCTGCTGAGACGCTGGGCGCAAGTCCTTTCAGGGCTTTTTATAAGATTGTTCTCCCTCTTTGTACACCAGGTGTAATTGTCGGCAGTATTCTGGTGTTTACTGGGACTATGACAGCCTATACCACACCACAGTTATTGGGAGGCAATAAAAATATGATGATGGCAACCTTCCTTTATCAAAAAGCATCTACATTAGGCGACTGGACATCAGCTAGTGTCATTGCACTGATTATGATTGCAACCACACTTATTGTAAATAAGGGATTGAACATGATTGCTGCCCGTCTGGATCGGAGGGAGATGAACCATGCGTAAACAAAGAGGAATGACAATCATTGCAGTTTTAGTCTTTGCGTTTCTTTTTTTGCCGCTTGTCGTGATTGTGGTCACATCATTTGGCAAATCCGCAACGATTCAGTTTCCAATAGAAGAATTTTCTTTAGACTGGTATAAAAAAGCACTCAGCTCAGAAACATTTATGAGCAGTTTTAAATTAAGTCTATCCATCGGTATTGGAGCAACACTTCTTGCTTTACTGGTTGGGGTGCCTGCTTCCTACGCACTTTCCCGTTACAGTATGAAGAGTAAAAATATATTGAAAAGTTTCTTTTTATCTCCAACCATGATTCCGGGAATCGTTGTCGGCTACTCGCTTTTTCAATTTGTAGTGATTCGCTTGAATCTGCCGGTTATTCAGGGGCTTCTGATTGGTCACTTTCTGATTAGTCTTCCTTACATTATTCGGGTGGTTGGTTCGAGTATGGAGCAGCTTGATTTTTCAATGGAAGAAGTTGCCTGGACATTGGGCTGTACCAGACCCCGGGCATTTATGAAAATTGTTTTGCCAAATGTTTCTTCAGGAATTTTTGCGGCATTTATGCTGACTTTTGTTAATTCATTTAACAATGTTCCTGTCTCCATGTTTCTTTCAGGACCGGGAGTGACTATGTTGCCGACCTCTTTGTTAAGCTACATCGAATACACCTATGATCCGACTGTTTCAGCGATTTCAGTGATGATCATGCTGCTGACCATTTTGTTGATGTTTATTATTGAAAAGACACTGGGGTTGGCATCTATTGCATAGTAGTAAATTAAAAAAATTCTTGTCGCTGTCAGTCAGCTGAACAGGATTTGTATACCGATGGAGGGATAAAGTGAGTTTTGTAAATTTAAGTAATATTCGTGTCAGTTACGACGGAAAGCAAAATATACTGGAAGATTTAAACATTTCCATGGAAAAAGGCGAGCTTGTTTCTTTGCTGGGACCGAGCGGCTGTGGAAAAACGACCACGCTTAGAGTTATCGCAGGTTTGATTTCCCCTAATGACGGGTCTTTTATATTGGATAATCAGGAGCTTGTCAAAGTGCCTGTTCACAAACGAAATTTTGGAATGGTTTTTCAAAGTTATGCCTTGTTTCCACACTTGACAATTTCAGAAAATGTTGCGTTTGGCTTAAAGCTTCGTAAAGAAAAAAAAGAAACAGTTGATAAAAAAGTAGCAGAGATGCTGGAAATTTGCGGTCTGGGTCATTTAGGAGAACGTTATCCTAAACAGCTGTCAGGCGGTCAGCGTCAGCGAGTTGCGTTAGCCAGAGCCTTGGTAATTGAGCCGAAGCTGCTTCTTCTTGATGAACCATTAAGTAACTTGGATGCAAAGCTTCGTGTACAAATGAGAATTGAGATTAAGCGAATTCAGCAGCAGCTGGGGATTACAACGGTTTTTGTAACGCATGATCAGGAAGAATGCTTCTCTATTTCTGATAAAGTAGCGGTAATGAATAACGGTGTGATTGAACAATATGATACACCTGAGAAAATTTACAGAAGTCCGAAGACAAAATTTGTAGCACAATTTATCGGTTTCGAAAATTTCTTTTCGGTTAAGCATTTAGAAGAAAGTCGTTATCAGACAGACAGTGTTGTGATTGAAACAGACGTTTCTTCAGCACCTGCTTCTGAGCTTGTTGCCACAATTCGTCCTGAAGATATCGAAATTGCTTCAGCAGCTCAGGAAAATCTAGTTGAAGGACAGGTTGAAGTCCGTACTTTTCTTGGTAAAAGTTATCAGTATGAAGTTGCTACTTCATTGGGGAAATTTTTGGTTAATGGAACAGATAAACAAATTTATGAAGCAGGCGATACTATCGTACTGCATTTTCCAAAAGAAAAAATTGTTCTTTTGGAAGATAAATAAACTAAACTGAGAAAAGAGGAAAAAATAGTGAAAAAACGTTTTGCATTGGGATCATTCGTTTTGGCAAGTATCTTATTATTGACAGCATGCGGAGGAGGAAATTCTGAGTCATCGTCTTCCGACAAAGCAGCTTCTAAAGATTTAGTCGTGTCAACATTTGGATTGAGTGAAGATATCATAAAAAGTGATATCATGGTGCCTTTTGAAAAAGAGTTTGGGGCTAAAATTACTTTGGATGTAGGCAACAGCGGTGACCGTTTTACAAAGCTTGTCAGCAATCCTAAAGGAATAGATGTGATTGAACTGGCTCAGGCCAACTCTGCGGACGGTGCTTCTCAAGGCTTGTTCGAAAAATTGGATGAATCAAAAATTCCAAACCTTGCTGATTTGACATCCGGTGCCAAAGAAGTATTTGACAGCGGAGCTGGTGTGCCAATTGCTGTGAATAGTGTAGGGATTGTTTATGACAAAGAAAAAGTCGGTAAAGAAATCACTGACTGGTCTGATTTATGGGATTCCTCTTTGAAAGGAAAAATCTCCATTCCTGAAATTACAACAACTGCAGGCCCATTGATGATGTATATTGCCAGCGATTATGCAGGAAAAGATATTACTGAAGACAACGGTGAAGCAGCTTTTGGAGCTTTGGAAGAGTTAAAACCGAATATCGTAAAAACCTATGCAAAATCATCTGATCTTGCCAATATGTTTCAAGCTGGTGAAATTGAAGCTGCGATCGTAATGGATTTTGCCTATGATATCATAAAAGGTGATTCAGAAACAATCGAATATGTAGTTCCGGAAAGCGGGACTTATGCAAACTATAATACGGTCAATATTCCTGTAGAAGCTGCCAATAAAGAGCTTGCCTATGAATTTGTTAACTACAGAATCAGTGCGGATTCTCAAAAGACAAAAGCTCTTTCTTTAAATGAAGCACCAACAAATGGAAAAGTGGAGCTTACTGATGAAGAAGCAGGGAATATGACATATGGTGCTATTGCAGATCGTGCGAAAACCGTTGATTTTGAATTTGTTAATGAACAGTTAACGGACTGGATTGATCAATGGAACAGACTGATCAATCAATAGTCTTATTCTGAATATTTTTGCTTTTCATAAAGCCGAAAAAAATAGAAGGGTTGGGATTACGGTTCCAGCCCTGTTATTTATTTTGAAGCTGAGAATTGAAAACTGATAGTGAAAAAATGGAGGAGACAACATGCATGTAGATTTACTGATAAAAAACATCAATGTTTTTAATACTGTTAAACAAATCTTTGAAAAGAAGCAGGTGACCGTCCATAAAGGAAAGTTTTACTACATAAGTCCGAACGCCCTGTTGGATTTTAATGCTGTTCAAGAGATTGATGGCGGCGGACGTTATATGATTCCCGGATTAATTGATATTCATATGCACATTGAAAGCTCTATGACTACCCCTGCTATCTTTTCAAAAGCAGTGCTTCCCTTTGGTGTGACAACTGTTGTTGCTGATGCTCATGAAATGGCGAATGTCTTTGGTATCAATGGACTTACGGAGTTTATGAATGCTGAAACAGAGATTGACATTTTTCATGCGATTCCTTCCTCCGTTCCATCCACAACCCCTGAACTTGAAACGACAGGCGGAATTATCGGACTTCCGGAAGTAGCTGAATTACTGGAAAATCCGCAAATTGTCTGTCTGGGAGAAGCCATGAACTTCAATGGTATTGCAAATGAACCTCAGTCACTAATCCGGCAGATTATCGATCTCTGCCGGGAAAAAAGACCCACGATGCCTCTTGAAGGACATTGTCCGAAAATATACGAAGAAGAGCTGGCAGCCTTTATGTACAGCGGAATCACTTCAGACCATACCCATCAGTTTCCTGATTCGTTGGCAGAAAAAATAGAAAATGGCATGTTTATTCAATTCCAAAATAAATCAATTACGAAAGAAAATATGGCAGTTATTGTGGATAATAATTATTATGACTATGCTTGTATTATCACAGATGATGTAATGGCGGACGACTTGTTAAATGGTCATTTGAACGAAAATCTGAAAAAAGCTGTACAGGCTGGACTCCCTCTGGAAAAAGCAATCTACATGACAACTTATACCCCGGCACAGCGGATGGGTTTCCACGACAGGGGAATGATTGCTCCCGGAAAAGCTGCTGATTTTATATTACTGGATGATTTGAACAGCTTCTCTATAGCGGCTGTGTACAAGTCCGGACAATGTGTTCACAAAAAAGGGGACAAGGTCAGCTATCCTGACAAAGTTGAGCAGTTTCCTGCCGCATACAGTCAGACATTGAAATGCCAGAAGCTGACAGCTGCTGATTTGAAAATTCGTGTGGAAACAGACTTACCGGCTGTCCGATGTAATGTGATTCAAAAACAGGAGGTTGGCACATTTACTGAAAGAATAACCAAGGAAATTCCAATAAAACAAGGTTATTTGGATTGGGAGCATTCAGACTGTGCCTTGTTGATTGTTATGGAGCGCTATGGCAAAAATGGAAATATTGCTTTTGCCTTGATGGAACAGCCGCTTAGTGAACAGGGGAGTATTGCCACGACTTGGGCGCATGATCATCATAATTTGATGGTGTTGGGAAATAATAGTCAGGATATTCTTATTGCACAACAGGAGCTGTTGGATATACAGGGCGGTTATGTTGTAGCGGCAGATCGGCAAATTAAAGCAGTTTGTCCTTTGCCGATCGGTGGGATTTTATCACAGGCACCTATTGAAGAATTGGGTAGAGAACTTAACGAGGTTCGTCAGGCGATGCAGCAGCTTGGCTATAAAAATATGAATGAAATCATGTCGTTTTCCACACTGTCTCTTCCGGTTTCGCCTGCAATTAAAGTAACAGATAAAGGCATGATGAATACAAAAACGCAGGAATTTTATCCGCTGATTTTTCCGGAAGATGGGGTGATCATATGACCACATTAATCAAGAATGTGCATGTTCTGACGATGGATGATGAAATGAAGGAATATAAAAAAGGATATGTACTCATCGACGAGGAGAATATTTCTGCTGTTGGCGAATGGAAAGAACAAAATATTCAGTCAGATGAAGTGATTGACGGAAGCGGGAGCCTTCTTTTACCGGGATTCGTCAACACGCATACACATGCAGGAATGATTCCTTTTCGGTCACTGGGAGACGATGTACCAGATCGGCTGCGCAGATTTCTTTTTCCGCTTGAAGCATTTATGACGAAGGGGTTGGTGAAAGCCAGCAGTGCGTATGCCATCAGTGAGATGCTGCTCAGTGGAGTCACTGGCTTTTGTGATATGTATTATTTTGAAGATCAGGTGGCGGAAGTCTGTGAGGAATTCCATGTCCGTGCTGTTGTAGGAGAAACTATTATTGATATGCCTACTTGTGACAGTTCAGACCATTCCGGCGGTCTATCCTATTGTGAAACATTTTTGCCTAAATGGCAGGGGCATCCATTGATTACACCAGCAATTGCTCCGCATGCACCCAATACCAATACGAATGAGGCGTTGGAAAAGATAGTTGAAATGAGTAAAAAATATGATGTTCCAATTACCATGCATGTGGCAGAAATGGATTATGAAATGAAGGAGCTGGCAGAAAAATATGGGCTTACGCCTTTTGGCTATCTGGAAAAATTGGGTTTTATGGAACAGCCGTTTATCATGGCTCATTGCATCCATATGTCTGAAGACGATATTGCTTTGACAGCCAAATATGCAGAGACAGCAAAGATTGCCCACTGTATTGGTGCCAATACTAAATCAGCGAAAGGAGTTGCTCCGGTGAAGGCGATGCTGGAGGCAGGTCTAACAGTAGGCTTAGGAACGGATGGTCCCAGCAGCGGTAATACATTAGATCTTTTTTCTCAAATGAAACTGTTTGCCAATTTCCATAAGACATACGAAAAAGACAGAGCATTATTTCCTGCGAAAGAAATTGTCCGGCTGGCAACCAGAGGAGGAGCAGAAACTTTAGGTTTTCACGAAACAGGCAGCATTCAGCCTGGTAAAAAAGCCGATCTGATTATGGTTGAAACAGAGTCAGTCAATATGTTTCCGATTTTTGATCCATATTCTGCTCTGGTTTATTCTGCGAATCCATCAAATGTTCAGCAGGTCTGGGTAAATGGTCGGCTGCTGGTTGAGAATCATCAGCTGGTGGAGCATGATTTAAAACAAATTAGATCAAACCTGTATAAGCAAATGGATAAGTTTGTTGCAGAAGCAAAGAAAAGAATGTAACTATTAATAAAGCAAGGACAAGACAAACACTCATGGGTGTTTGTCTTGTCCTCGCTTTATCCTATATTCCAAAACTATTTATTTAATTGTTCGGTTAGTCTTTTTGCTGTAGGTGTAACTGCCAAACCGCCTTCCGCTGTTTCTTTGAAAATGCTTGGCATTTGTCGACCTACCTGATACATCGCAGCTACGACTTCATCTGGCGGAATCACACTTCTGATTCCGGCTAAGGCCATATCGGCAGAAATGAATGCCTGCGAAGACCCTAATGCATTACGCTTTACGCAGGGAACTTCAACCAGTCCAGCGACCGGATCGCAGATTAAGCCCATCATATTTTTCAATGTAATTGCAATTGCCTGAGCAGCTTGTTCTGCGGTTCCGCCGGCAGCGCAAACCAGAGCAGCACTTGCCATGGCGCTGGCAGAGCCGACTTCAGCCTGACAGCCGCCCTCTGCTCCGCTGATGGAGGAATTATTGGCAATGACCAATCCAAAAGCACCGGCTGTAAATAGAAAATTCAGCTGTTGTTCATGAGTCAGATTTAACCGTTCAACAGCTGCCATCAATACCCCTGGGACGACTCCTGCACTTCCCGCAGTTGGTGTTGCACAGATCAACCCCATATTGGCATTGACTTCGTTAACTGCAACGGCATTTCTGACGGCAGTCAAGATTGTTTCACCGCTTAAAAAATTTCCGGATTGAATGTATTCAGTCATTTTCACAGCATCGCCTCCGGTTATGCCTGTTACAGATGTGACCCCCGCTGTACCTTCTTCAATTGACTGTTTCATGACAATCAGATTTTTTTCCATTGTTTCAATTACCCGCTGCCGGTCACACTGGCTATTTTCCATTTCTAAAGCAATCATTAATTCAGCAACAGAAGGATAATTTTTTGCTTGTTCTACCAGTTCTTTTATAGAAAGAAACATACTTGTTTGGCTCCTTTATTAGTCAAAGTAATTAACTGTGTGGATATGAGGGATTTTCTTTAGCGTGGCTGCGACAGTATCAGATGCTCGTTGATCAATCTCGATAATCATAATAGCTTTTTCACCCTTGGATTCACGGGTCACAGTCATGGTTCCGATATTTATGTTTAAGCTGGAAAGCTGATTGGTTACTTTGGCGATCATACCTGGAACATCCTGATGGACAATAATGAATGTCGGAGTCCCCATATTCAGCGAGATCTTGAACCCATCCAGCTCTGATATCTGGATATTGCCGCCGCCAATGGAAATTCCTGTGACAGACAGCTTGCGGTTTCCTTTAGAAACAAGCAGCTGAACAGAATTTGGATGATCCGCCCGCTCATTCTTAGGCACAAAAAGAACTTCCATTTCTTTTGCGTGAGCAATTTTTAGAGAATCTGCCAGCTGCGGGTCATCGGGTTCCATATCAAGCAAGCCTCCGACAAGGGCAATGTCTGTACCATGCCCTCGATAGGTTTTTGCAAATGACTCATATAAATAAATGTCCACTGTATCCGGCTGTTCTCCGAAAATCGTTCGAACAATTTTTCCAATACGGGCAGCACCGGCTGTATGGGAACTGCTGGGACCGATCATAACGGGGCCAATAATATCAAAAATACTTTTATAGCGAAGCTGTTCCATCGTTCTTCCTCCTCATGAATGCAGTAGCTTACTGCCGAAAGTGTATCACAGGAAATGGAAAGAAAAAAGTCTTTCTCATGAAAAATGAATAGAATTATCTGGTATCTGCAATTTAAAAAAAAACTGACAACCTTCATCATAATGAAGAATAGACGTTTTCGTACTTTTGGCGTAGAAAGTTATTAAAAATCATTGAAAAAATTTCTGTTACCCTGTATACTATTAAAGTGTGCATTTTTGTACATGTCTTTTCCTGGCGTTTTAAGGAAAGACCGTGGGAGGAGAAATATTGATCTCCAATTAACCACATCACGGACTCAAGGAGGTATGTCTCGTGGCAAAAAAAGTAGAAAAATTAGTTAAATTGCAAATTCCTGCAGGTAAAGCAACACCAGCACCGCCGGTAGGTCCTGCACTAGGTCAAGCGGGTATCAACATCATGGGATTCACAAAAGAATTCAATGCTCGTACAGCCGATCAAGCAGGTTTAATCATTCCAGTGGTAATCTCTGTATATGAAGATCGTTCATTTACATTTATTACCAAAACACCGCCAGCTGCAGTATTATTGAAGAAAGCAGCTAAAATTGACAAAGGTTCAGGCGAACCAAACAAAAACAAAGTAGCTAAAGTAACCAGTGACCAAGTAAAAGAAATCGCTGAACTTAAGATGGCAGACCTAAACGCCGCTGATGTAGAAGCAGCAATGCGCATGGTTGAAGGAACTGCACGAAGCATGGGGATCACTGTAGAATAATAGATTATCTGCAACCCTAAAGAAGTAGCTTCTCAGTCGGCTTCATATTGAAAAATGTGAATTACGTGGGAGGTTCTACCGTTATAACCACAATCAAGGAGGAAACAAAATGGCTAAAAAGAGCAAAAAAATGCAAGATGCATTAAAAAAAGTTGATACTACTAAAGCTTACACAGTAGCAGAAGCGGTAGCTTTGGCTAAAGATACAAATACTGCAAAATTTGACGCAACTGTTGAAGTTGCCTACCGTCTAAACGTAGACCCTAAAAAAGCAGACCAACAAATTCGTGGAGCAGTTGTACTGCCAAACGGAACTGGTAAAACTCAAACCGTTTTAGTATTCGCTAAAGGGGACAAAGCAAAAGAAGCAGAAGCTGCAGGAGCTGACTATGTTGGCGATGCAGATATGGTTAATAAAATTCAACAAGGCTGGTTCGGTTTTGATGTAGTTGTTGCTACTCCGGATATGATGGCTGAAGTTGGTAAATTAGGTCGTGTTTTAGGTCCTAAAGGTCTAATGCCTAACCCTAAAACAGGTACTGTAACCATGGACGTAACAAAAGCAGTTAACGAAGTTAAAGCAGGTAAAGTAACTTACCGTGTTGATAAAGCCGGTAACATCCATGTACCTATCGGTAAAGTATCATTTGATACAGAAAAATTAATTGAAAACTTCAACACAATCAATGATGTATTGCTGAAAGCTAAACCATCAGCTGCAAAAGGTCAATATATTAAAAATATTTCAGTAACAACAACATTTGGACCTGGAATCCACGTTGACCAATTTTCTTTCTAATATTTAAAAGCTGAACGGACTCGGTCAAATCATGAGCAAATTAGGAAAATGACCCAAAGATGCTTTCTATCTTTGAGGGCAGTTTATCTATTTGTTGAATGATTTAGTTTGAGAAGCTGGATAAAGTAAAAGCTGAGCAGACTCGGTCAGCTCTCGAATAATAAGGAAAAGCAATTATAGCGATGCTTTTCGTCGCGAATTGTTTAGACTTATTATTGAAGAGAGCTAGTTTGAGAAGCTGGATAAAATAAAAGCTGAGCAGACTCGATCAAGTCATATAATATTAGATAATAAAAACTATTGACTCAACTACCTTACCTGTGGTAAGGTAATTGAGGTTAATAATAACTGTACCGAAGACAGCAGGTGACATAAGTCTTAATTTCCTGCCGAGGACAATGATTGATGAAAAAATTTGTCAATGAGTCCCTCTATGTCAACGGTGGCATGGAGTTTTTTGTTGTCTGCAGCAGAAAGCTTCTCCATCATCATTCAGGAGGTGAAAAATAAATGAGTGAAACAGCAATCGCTAAAAAAGCAGCATTAGTAGATGACGTAACTGAAAAATTCAAAGCAGCATCTTCTGTAGTTATCGTTGACTACCGTGGATTAACTGTTGAAGAAGTAACAAATTTACGTAAACAACTGCGTGATGCAAACGTTGAAATGAAAGTTATTAAAAATTCTATTCTTTCACGTGCAGCAAAAGCAGCTGGTCTGGAAGGACTTGATGAAGTATTCACAGGACCTACAGCTGTAGCATTCAGTAATGAAGATGTCGTTGCACCGGCTAAGATTATGGATGAATTTGCTAAAGATGCAAAAGCATTGGAAATCAAAGGCGGAGTTATCGAAGGTAAAGTGGCTTCTATGGAAGAAATTACTGCGCTTGCGAAACTGCCAAGTCGCGACGGTTTATTATCTATGTTGCTATCTGTTCTACAAGCACCAGTCCGCAACGTTGCCTACGCTGTCAAAGCAGTGGCAGAAAAAGAAGAAGCTGCTTAATCCCAGCATGAAATTAGTATTACAAAAAAATATAGTTTATCAAACTTTAAATGGAGGAAATTAAAAATGGCATTGAACATTGAAAACATTATTGCTGAGTTAGAAACAGCAACTATCTTAGAACTAAGTGAATTAGTTAAAGCTATCGAAGAAAAATTTGACGTATCTGCAGCAGCTCCTGTAGCTGTAGCAGGCGGAGCTGCTGCTGGCGCTGTTGAAGAACAAACTGAATTCACTGTAGAATTAACTGCAGCTGGAGATCAAAAAGTTAAAGTTATCAAAGCAGTTCGTGAAGCAACTGGTCTTGGCTTGAAAGAAGCTAAAGCTGTAGTTGACGGAGCTCCTGCACCAGTTAAAGAAGCAATCGCTAAAGAAGAAGCTGAAGCATTGAAAGCAGCTTTGGAAGAAGTAGGCGCTTCTGTAACATTAAAATAATACAAACTGATTATTTTAAGTCGGAATCCTTAGCAAATAAGGGTTTCGGCTTTTTTGTTTTTACTGATAAATTAACAATTTTTCTTTAAGATATCTTACTCATGAAATGGGTAGAGTGCAGGAATGGTATAATTATTTAGGTCAGCAATGAATTTTTTTAACAAGAGGAGGCTATCATGAAAGAAAGAGCTGTACTGATCATTCATGGATTTGGCGGGAATGAACAGGAAATTTTATTTCTACATAATTATTTAAGAGAGAACAAGATTGACTCTTTCTGGATTCAGCTTTCGGGACATAATGGCAACAGAAAAAGCTTTTCAAAAGCTACCTGTCAGGATTGGCTGAAAGATGTAAACAGCAAAGTTGCCGAACTTAGTGAAATTTATAAGCAGGTGACCTGTATTGGTTTTTCAATGGGTGGTTTACTTGCGATTCATGCTTCGGAAAATAAAGTAGTGGATCAACTGGTCTTATGCAGTACGCCTATCTATCTTTATAATCCAGCAGTTATTATGAGTAATCTTTTAGGCGGTTTTTTCTCCGGTAATAAGAATATAAGGGATTACTATTTTGATTCCGTAACGACCACTTCATTTAAGGCCTGTCTGCAGTTTTTAAAACTTTTGCATCTAACAAAGAAAAGACTTAAAGTGGAGAACAATGTGAAAAGCAGTCTAATGATTCTGCAAAATAAAAGAGATGAAACCAGTCATTATCGAAGTGCTGATTTTCTATGGCTGTATACCGGTAAAAAAGGAAGTGTACGCTTATATAATAATGGAAACCATCAGCTGTTTTTAAGTGAAAATAAAGAAAAGGCTGTTGAAGAGATTCTACTCTTTATTGTCGGACTGGAAGAAACAAACGTATTCCGGCAAAATATCACAGTATCTGGGATTTAATCATAAACAAAAATTTTGTCACAATACATAATAATCATTGATAGTTTGATTTATAACGATAATTGCAGTTTGACTTTCTGTGATTATCTTTTTTATTTTATCAGATGTTTTGAAGTTATTAACGATGTTCAAATTTTGTGTAACTCGTCTAAAATAGTGTTAATAGTTATTTATCTACATTTCTCATTTCATTCTCACAAATGTTCTTTAACAATTGACATTACATAGATGTTTATCTATATTTGAATAGATGATTATCTATGTAGGAGGAGATAACGATGGATTATGAATCAACTTCCCTGATACTTAAAGCGATAGCTGATCCAAACCGTATGAAAATTATTGATTTGCTTTCAAATGGCAGTATGTGTGCATGTAAGGTGTTGGAGCATTTCAATTTTACTCAGCCGACTCTTTCGCATCATATGAAGATATTGGAAAATGCTGGGATTGTTTCAGTCAGTAAACAAGGTCAATGGCATCATTATTTGTTAAGAGAAGATTTTGTGAAAAGATTTATGACTGATATGGAACAGCTGCTGTCCGATAAAAATTTGGAATCAGAAAAAAATTGACTGAAAAAGAGAGCGTCAATTAATAGGGAAAGAATATCAATAAGGGGATAGGTATCAAATGACAAATGCACTTGAAATTAAAGCCTTAACAAAAGTATATGCTACAGGAGTTGAGGCATTACGAGGGATTGATCTAATCGTAAAGGAAGGCGACTTTTATGCGCTGCTGGGACCAAATGGAGCCGGAAAATCAACGACTATTGGAATTATTACATCCCTTGTCAATAAGACCTCAGGAAAAGTGAAGGTATTTGATTATGATCTTGACATAGATTTAGTTCGTGCAAAGCAGCAAATAGGGCTGGTTCCTCAGGAGTTTAACTTTAATCCATTCGAGACCGTTCAGCAAATTGTTGTCAATCAGGCAGGGTATTATGGGGTTCCGCGTAAAGAAGCATTAAAACGCAGTGAAAAATATCTAAAGCAGTCAGATTTGTGGGAAAAGCGAGAGGTGCGTGCCCAGATGCTTTCTGGAGGGATGAAGCGACGATTAATGATTGCCCGTGCGCTGATGCATGAACCGCGTCTGCTTATTTTGGATGAACCGACAGCGGGAGTAGATATCGAGCTTCGTCGTGAAATGTGGAGCTTTTTAAGAGAATTGAATGAAAATGGGACTACGATCATTCTGACTACTCATTATCTGGAGGAAGCAGAAATGCTTTGCCGAAATATTGGAATTATCCAATCTGGTGAACTGATAGAGAATACAAGCATGAAAGAGCTTTTAGCAAAACTGCAATTTGAAACATTTATTTTCGATTTGGCGCCATTTGATGAAAAACCGAAAATCACAGGCTATAAAAGTATATTTGAAGATGAGCTGACCCTGGCTGTAGAAGTTGAACGAAATCAGGGAATTAATGAAATTTTTGAACAGCTTACTAAACAGGGGGTAAGGGTTCTTTCCATGCGCAATAAATCCAACAGACTGGAGGAGCTGTTCCTGAAAATTACAGAAGAAAAACATCAAGTGGGGGAAAAATATGTTTAGTCTTTATTTCACAGCATTGAGAAGTTTGGCAGTAAAAGAAACAAACCGCTATATGCGAATTTGGGTACAGACGCTCGTACCGCCGGTGATTACTACATCACTGTATTTTGTTATTTTTGGGAAAATGATTGGTGGACGAATCGGAGAGATGGGCGGATTTTCCTATATGGAATTCATTGTTCCCGGACTGATCATGATGTCTGCCATTACAAGCTCTTATTCCAATGTCTCTTCTTCTTTTTTCTCTCAGAAGTTTCAGAAAAATATTGAAGAGCTGCTGATTGCACCGGTACCAACACATGTGATTATCTGGGGCTTTGTTATTGGAGGAATGGGGAGAAGTATTTTGGTAGGTACACTTGTGACAATTATTTCTCTGCTCTTTGTGCCGTTACATGTTTATTCATGGTTCATTGTTATTATTACGCTGCTTATGACAGCCATATTGTTTTCATTAGCAGGACTGTTAAACGGTATTTTTGCCAAGTCCTTTGATGATGTGTCCATTGTACCGACGTTTGTTTTACAGCCGCTAACTTATCTTGGTGGAGTCTTTTACGCAATCTCCATGCTTCCGTCATTTTGGCAGGCTGTTTCAAGAATTAATCCAATTGTTTATATGATTTCAGGATTTCGCTTTGGTTTTCTTGGAACAACAGATGTACCGATTGCTGTTTCTGTAATAATTCTTGTTCTGTTTATACTAGTTCTTTATATTGTCTGCTGGCGTTTGATTGAAAAGGGCCGTGGGTTGAGAAGTTAATATCATATAAAAAAGCTGATTTTTAACAGGAATAATGTCTAGGGTCATCGTCATCTTTTTATTTTAAGCGTGGGATTATCACGGATTCACTCACAGTATTCTTCAATTTCAGCCTAATTTAAATATTCACTTCAAATTATTTTTATTTAATGTACTCAGTTATAAAGGATATTGCTATACTTTTTTAGTTACTTGTGGTATTGTAATAGATGTAGTATTTTTCTGGTTCAATTTAGTAGGCTTTATCCTTATCTGTTTTTAGAATAATTCCTCTTATTTTTATCATGAACATATATTGCAAATAAAATGTGCAAAAAGCACTAGGAGGAACATAACTATGAATACAGGTACAGTAAAATGGTTTAATGCAGACAAAGGATTTGGTTTTATTACTGGAGAAGACGGAACAGACGTTTTTGCTCATTTCTCAGCTATCCAAGGAGATGGATTCAAGACTTTAGATGAAGGTCAGTCCGTATCATTTGACGTTGAAGATGGTCAACGTGGACCACAAGCAACAAACATTGTAAAAAACTAATTTAATTTAACCATTAAAAACAGTCTTTTTAAGGCTGTTTTTTTAATAAGAAAGATTACTGCAATTAATTGGAGGCGAAAAAGATGTATAGAAAAAAAGTTGATAATGATTCTGAAATTAAACAATCATTTGATCTTGAACAGAAGGTCTCATTTATTTACAAGCAGGAAATTCGGACAGGAAAAATTGTTAAAAAACTTGATTACGCCGCTGTTGTAAAAATAGATTTGTTGGCTTCAGCATCGCATTCAGAGGACAAGACTGTTGTGAATTACAGTGATTTATACAAGAGATAAAGAAGATGTTTTCTTTTAGCCTACTAATACTTCAGTAATACAAAATCGATTATAAAGTTTTTAAAGAGCGATAATTCTTTGAAGTGATTCCAAAAAGTTAGACCAAAAAATCTAACTTTTTGGGATCGGTTTACTTAAGAAAAGAATTATCGCTTTTTTTATTGAGTCTGTTATAGTGCATATTTAAAGACTGAAAAAGTTAAAATTAAAATAGAAACAGTTCCCATTCCAGCTAAAATAGTCAGGTATTTATCCAAATCTGATCTATCTTTAATTATTTTCACTAATACCAGATAAACGAGAATTCCTGCAATCCCACCGCCAGTATTCATAAGAAAATCAGTTACATCTGAAACACCAATAGAGAAGATATATTGAAGAATTTCAAATGTCAGGCTTACACCAGCCATTAAGAAAATTTGTTTAACATAAGACAACTTGGTTGGAACCAGATTTAAATAGACCCCAAAAGGAAAAAAGATAAATAAATTGCCGAGAACTTCGGGCGTATTGAATTTTCCTTTTTTAAAGGAAGAATCGCCAAATGGGTGAAGATTAACTGACTGAAGGTCTGGCATATTATCGAGTGACAGTTGAAGCTTAAAAATAACAGTCCAGACCAGCATGAAAAGATAAATAATAAAAAGAACTATAGAAAATTTTTGAAAACTTGACAGTTTCATCCTATCCCTCCTTTTGAACAAGCCATTGTTTTATTATATCATGAATAAATTAAGCTTTAGGAATGACATTTACAATACAGGGCTTACATTAACGAAAGCTTAAAAAAATAGAAAAAGAATGACTGCTCATCGTAAGGAAGATAAAAATATTAACTTTTAAAAAAAGAGACAATTCAGTGTATTCCCATGAAAAATGCCCAGGCTCATGTTGATTTACTGGGCAGAGTATTTAATTGGACTAGGCAATATTTTTTAATGGTTGTAGGACAAATTTGCGGATGAATGAATTAGGATTTCTAACGATAAATTTTTCAATAACCAGCTGCTTTCGGCTGTTAAAATGACCAAAAACAGAAAGCTCAAAGGTATTATCCTCTAAAAAAAGTATGAGATTAGCCAGCTCTCGTTTGGCAACCAGACAATTAATCGGTTCATTTCGGTTATGCAGTGTGAAACGGACCAGTAGATCAGGGAACGATGAAACCAGTCTGATTTTATCAGCAATACCAACATAACTGTGTTTTTTCATAATAAATTCCTCCTTAAACTTCACTCCATTTATGAAACGCCGGCAGCTCAATATTTCGTATCTCATCATAATGTACTTTCGTATCATCCACAAAAAATCCAAGCTCATCAAAACCTTTAATTATTCCTGTAATATCGCTAAAATAATTATTTTCAAGATCCTTCATCTCAAGCTGAATTGCGACGATCTGCTGATTTTGATAGGCGAATGCCAACAGTTCCTGTATCTCATTTTCAGACATCGCTTTCTTGGGGAGAATCACCCGCTGTTCTCTTTTTTGTTCTTTCTCCATTTCAGCAGTATGCTCAGATAAATACATTCCTTGCCATTTTTGAATCCCTCTATCCTGATATTCTCTGAAGTAAGAATCATTTAAATCAATTTTTTTCGGCATCATATTCACTCCTTAAACCATCCATTCCTCCGGCATGTCCGCCAATCAGTGAAGCTCGGCTGATTGCTGTTCCTCCTGATAATAATGAATTGGCATGCACAATTGAGGTAAAACCATATTTTTTACGAATTGCATCAATCAAGTGATCCAGTTTATAATCATTTACCAGATCTGCCGGCTCGTGAAATAAATCCAGTTGGATCATATCTGTTTCCACCAGCTTTGAAAAAGAAACACCGACTTGTCGTACTTCCATTCCTGTCCAGTTATGTCTGAATAGTTCAAGGATATATTCTTTTAGTAACTTCGACTGATTGGTAGGCGGTACTTTCATTTGCTGGCGAAAGCCTTTGTTTCCCTGCTTTCTGTACCAGCTGGAATAACCTATGTAAAGAGAAACACACTGTGTCTGAGCATTATGTTTTCGTAATCTGGCAGCCACTTGATCTGTAACCTCCTGAAGTACTGTTTCTATTTCTGTCTGCAAACGATAGTCCCTGGGCAAAATCTGATTGTTGTTGAATGATTTTTCTGCTGGAACATAAGTATCAGAGATTCTTGTTCGATCGATGCCCCATGAATGGGCGTAAAGCTGTAAACCAATAACACCCAGTTCCTCTTTCAGCTTGTATTCATTTGCATGGGCAAGATCAAAGATTGAATGGATATTCAAGTTGTGTAAGCGTTTGGCTGTTCGACTATTAATGCCCCACATTTCGGTAATGGGGTAAATTTTCCATAATTTATCAGGCACATCTTCGTAGCGCCATTCTGCGATTGATTCAACCGTCTGCTTTGATTCAACATCCAAAGCTGCTTTAGCCAATAAGGGATTGTCTCCAATCCCGATGGTAACATGAAGTCCGGTATCCTCTTTAATCCGTTTTTGAATTTCTTCTGCCAACTCAAAAGTATTTTTTCCAAATAATTTTTTACTGGCAGTAATATCAAGAAATGTCTCATCAATAGAGTAGATGAGGATGTCTTCTACAGCTGTATACTGTTTAAAAATCGAATTGATTTTCATATTTTCATTAATATAAAGCTGCATCCGTGGAGGAACAATCAGCAAGTCTGGATGGTCAGGCAAATCCCACTTACGCATAACATTGGAAAGCCCCAGCGCTGATTTTGCCATAGGAGAAGCAGATAGAATCAAGCCGCCTGCATTTTCTGCATTGCTCATCACAACGAGCATGGTTTCCAGCGGATCAAGCCCCATCTGGATGCATTCTACAGAAGCATAAAAGGATTTAACATCAATACATAAAATATCTCTGCGTTCTTCTTTATCGTAGTCGAATTTCATGGTCAGCATCTCCTGAAAAATATTCTATGATTAAATTATACGAACATTTGTTCTTCTTGTCTAGCATAAGATATTTGACCAGAAGAACGTTATTAAATCAGTTATTGTAAAAAGAGATTAAATCTGGGATTTATTTATATAAAATATTAGAATCTGACTGAAAAGTATTGAGAAAATGAGTTACCAACGTTTTTCCAAATAGACGTATTTGTATTGAGAATTGAACAATGTGAGACTCACATATACAAAAAATTTTTATTAATATAGAAACTTTTAACAGAATGGAATGATTCATCTCTCAGAAGCTGATAGTTTAATAAATCACTGAGGAAAATAGGGAGTGGTTATCAACTTTCAACGAATGAATGATAGAAGCTTCCCGCTTTTGACGAAATAGAATAGGTGTTTTGGGAATAGATGGCTGTTTTTTACTTATGGGGGACAAATCATGGTATGCGTACCGAGAATGCAATTGATTTTATGGCTATAAAATCAATTCATTAATACGAAATTAAGGATATGCTCCTACGCTTCTTCGAATGCTCGTCGCATGTCTGAGGGGCAAGTAAAAACATGCTCCTACGGTTCTTCGCATGCTCGTCGCATGTCTGAGGGGCAAGTAAAAACATGCTCCTACGGTTCTTCGCATGCTCATCGGCATGTCTGAGGGGCAAGTAAAAACATGCTCCTACGGTTCTTCGAATGCTCGTCGCATGTCTGAGGGGCAAGTAAAAACATGCTCCTACGGTTCTTCGAATGCTCGTCGCATGTCTGAGGGGCAAGTAAAAACATGCTCCTACGCTTCTTCGAATGCTCGTTGCATGTCTGAGGGGCAAGTAAAAACATGCTCCTACGCTTCTTCGTATGCTCAGATCATACAAAGATTGGAACAGCGTTTATTTAGCTTTAAGGGTATCAGACATACTAATGTCACAGACTCATACGAAAGATGCGGTAATACTCCTTCTTTAAACGGAACTAGCTCATATCTATTTTTGCGAAAAAACTCACTGCTAAAGTTTTCAGACAAGTCTTAATAAAAGCAAAAGGATTAAGCTGTTAGAATGAAGGATAAAATTTTGGAAAATAAGAATAACTATGAAATATGTTGAGAATTTATTTATTTTAATAAGCGATAAGTAGAAAAAATGTAGTATAATTGATATTGATAATCATTATCAATAAAAGTTACCTACTTGCAAAAGAAATGAGGAGAGTAAATGTTTGTTCAATCAGTGACATTTGTCGTAAAAAAAGAGGGTAAAGAGCACTTTGAAAATAAGACGAAAAAAGATGTGGTTTCAATGCTGGGAAGAGATACCTGCTTATCAAGTGAATGCTGGTTTGCTGAAACAAAAGACACCTGTGAATTTGTATTAGTCTCCAAATGGAAGGATAAAAAAGCTTTTCAGGCGTGGTTGAAACGTCCGGAACACTTGCAGCAGCATAGGGAAGCTCATAAGAATAAAGATTCCAGACCAAATATTGTAGTGGAAAAAATAAAAAAAGGATATACAATTTTAGAATAGTTTTAAGAGTTAGAAAGCACTATTGCTGAAGTTTTAATGATTTCAATTACTGTAAATAACTTCTTTCCAACAGACGGAAAAAGGATATTTTGAGAAGCTTGTTTTTAATACAACATGACTCTCAAAATATCCTTTTTATGAAATTATCAGAAATGGAACACAGTTACTTCCCTAATTAATCTCTATGACCTGAAAAAAATGAAACAACAGCTATCAGAATTACTGCACCCAGTAGTGAGGGTACTAAAGCCATTCCTGCCAATTTCGGTCCCCATGAGCCAAAAAGCGCCTGTCCTATAGAGGAGCCGACTAAACCGGCGATAATATTAAATACACAGCCCATTGATTCTCCTTTATTTGTAATTGAACCTGCAAGGGAACCAATAACGGCGCCTACAATCAATGTCCAAAGCCAACTCATAATGATCACTCCTTCAAATTTATTTACTGTTTAATCATACCATAAACTGTGATATATTAAATCAGACGGAAGCCCTATCTAACCTATATACTAATAGATGACTAACATGGAGGACAAAGAAAATGCTGACAAATCAGGAAATAAAAATCAGTAAGACTCTTTCTTATGCATTAAGGCATAAGCCTGAGGAATTCAACCTTGTTCTGGATGACCAAGGATATACGGAGTTGTCAGAGGTTATTAGGAAAATGGCTGAAAGTGGTTTTCCGGGATTGACAAAAGAAAAACTCCAAGCTATTTTGAACAGAAGCGATAAAACTCGTTGGGAAATAAAAGATGAGAAAATTAGAGCAGTTTATGGTCACAGCACAAAGAAAAAAATCGAAAAACTTCCTGTAATACCGCCTCAATATCTTTACCATGGAACAGCACACAGGTTCTTAGAGAATATTTTAAGGGAGGGATTAATTCCTAAGGGAAGACAATATGTTCATCTGTCACAGGAGGTTGAGACTGCAGTGATTGTTGGAAAAAGAAGGGATCAGTCTCCGATCATTCTCAGAGTTGCTGCATTGGAGGCTTCTGGAAATGGTTTACGTTTTTATCAGGAGCTTGAAGGAATTTGGCTGAGTGATGTGATACCTCCAAAGTATTTGGAAATAGAACAATAACCAGATATATCCAAAATGTATAAGCTTAAAAATAGAAGCAAAGGTTATACTGATCTTTAGAAGTTAGATTTTGATCTAATTTTTTGAGTCAGTTTAGATGTGCTTCTATTTTTATTTGCTTGAAAATATTTATGATAAGTTTACCGGGCTCAGCCGTTTATTTCGTATATTTAATAAGTGGAGTAAACCTCCATTTATTTTTTTGTCAGTTTTACCACGACTTCACAACGGGCAGTTTGTGGAAACATATCGACAGATTGCAGATAATTTACTTTGAAAACTTTCGCTAGCTGAACTAAGTCCCGTGCAAGGGTTGAAACATTGCAGGAAATATAAACCATTTTTTTAGGCGGCTGTTTTAAGATGACCTGCAGCAGCTTTTCATCCAGTCCAGTTCTTGGCGGATCAACAACAATACTATCAGGAGAGAACCCTTCGTTCAGCCATTTAGGCAGCAGCTCTTCTGCTGTTCCGACTTCATAATGAGTATTTGAAATACCTAAGGCAGCAGCATTTTGTTGTGCATCCTCAACCGCAGCAGGAATAGTATCCATTCCCCGGACTTCTTTCACCTGCTTTGCCAGACTAAGACCAATTGTTCCCACCCCGCAATAGGCATCTACAACTGTTTCATTTGCTTTGAGATTCAGTGCCTGACGTGCTTCGGCATATAGATGCTCTGTCTGTTCAGGATTCAACTGGAAAAAGGCTCTTGGTGAAAGATCAAAAGATAGTTCGCTTATTTTTTCGTTGATACTTTCTTTTCCCCATAGATGAACAGTTTCTTCTCCCATGATAAGGGAAGTTTTTTTATTTTGTATATTCTGCATGATTGAGACAACCTCCGGCAGAAGCTGTTGAATGTCTGTCAGTATTTCTCTTTTTTTAGGGAATTTCTGTGATTGCATAATGAATACCACTTGAACTTCACCAGTCTGAACACCAATGCGAACCATTAGTGTCCGGAAAATACCGCTGTTTTTTCTTTCATCGTAGATTGGCAGCTGATATTTATTCAAAAGCTCAACTAAAGTATTTATGACCTTGGTCACAGTAGTGTTTTGAACAAGGCAATTTTCAATAGGTACCAGATTATGAGAGTTCGGCTGATAAAGTCCGGCTTCAATAACCCCATCTTTTTGACGAAGCTGAAACTGTGCCTTATTTCGATAGTTCCATGGATTTTCCATTCCAATTGTCTTTCGCAGCTCGTATTGCTGGTAATTATCCGGTTTGAATTTTGCCAAAGCTTGTTTCAGCAAATCTCTTTTGAATTCAAGCTGCGCACTGTAGTTTAAATGCTGCAGCTGACAGCCGCCGCAGGTTTCATAAACCGGGCAGGGCGGTGTGATTCTGTTTGGAGAAGGTGTATTGATTTTTAGCAACTGTCCTTCAATAAATCTGGGATTTATTTTTGTGATTTTTATAGAAACCTGTTCATTCGGTAAAGCATTGGGAACGAAAACAATTATCCGTTTATAGTAGCCTAAACCTTCTCCGTTAATGCCCAGACGTTTAATTTTTAAAGGAATGATTTGTCCGATTTTTATTTGTTGATTACTCATAAGTCCATCCTTTGATTTGTTTTTTTATGACAAAATTATTCGTAAACTTTTATTAATTTAACTTTAAAATAAGAGTGTGCATAGTTTATGAAATTCTGCCAGCTTTATTAATTTTGTCAAGCCTTTTTCTATTTTAGCACAGTTTTTCAGGTTTGGCTTCTTGAGAATTTATGGTATAGTAGAATGTATGTTCTGATAAGAAAGGCGGAAAAAAGATGGAAAAGATTGTAAAGATTACGAAAGAAAAATCCCAATTCTATCTTGTTTGGCTGACTTCGGGAGAACATTTGCGTGTTTCAGAAGATATCCTGGTGAGATACCGGTTACTAAAAGATCAGGAAATTTCAGATTCAATAATTGCAGAAATCAAAAAGGCCGGCTCTTATGATGTAGGGCTGCAGTTAGCTTTAAACTATCTTAGTTATCAAATGAGAACGAAAAAAGAAATTCGGGATTATCTTAGAGATAAGGAATTTGAAAAAAGCGACAGAGAAAAAATCATTAATCAGCTAGTTGAAATGCAGCTGCTGGATGATTATTTATATAGTGAAAGCTATGTCCGAACTTTGATGAAAACGTCTGATAAAGGACCGCAGCAGATTAAACAGCAGCTTAAGAAAAAAGGTGTGGAAGATGAAGCAATTCAACAAGGGCTGGCTGCTTATACATTAAGTGATCAGCTGCTGACAGCATCAAAAGCTGCTGAAAAAGGGATGCACCGATATCGAGATAAAAGTTTTAAGGATGCTGTTCAAAAGACTAAACTTTATTTGATACAAAGAGGCTTTTCAAAAGCTATTGTCGAACAGGCGATTACTGATCTGGAATTTGAAAAAGATGAGGACCAGGAACTGACAATACTGCAGACGCAGGGAGATAGACTCTGGGAAAGAAATCGAAGTCTTGAACCAGCTAAGCGGAAATTAAAAGTAAAGCAGTCGCTTTATCAAAAAGGCTTTGACTATGAACTGATTTCACAATTTATTAATGAGAAGGAACAGGAAGCTGATGGAGAATAAATGGCAGAGCTGGATGCCTGATAAGAAGCAGGATTTTCAGATAAATTTTATCGAATGGTACGAAAAAGAGAAAAGAAATCTGCCTTGGCGAATAAACCTTGATCCATATAGAATTTGGATTTCAGAGATTATGCTGCAGCAGACTCGCGTGGATACGGTGATTGATTATTATTACCGTTTTATGGAATGGTTTCCCACAATTCAGGCTCTGGCTGAAGCTCCTGATGACAAGCTGCTGAAAGCCTGGGAAGGCTTGGGGTACTATTCCAGAGCCAGAAATCTTAAAATTGCTGCACAGCAGATTATGATGGACTTTAATGGACAGATGCCTCAAACGATTGAAGAGATACGACGGTTAAAAGGAATCGGACCTTATACAGCCGGAGCGATCGGAAGTATTGCTTTCCAGCTTCCGGAACCGGCAATTGATGGCAATGTGATGAGAGTTGTCAGTCGTCTATTTGAAATCAATGCAGATATAGCTAAAGCTTCCAGTCGAAAAATATTCGATAAAGCTATGCGGGCGATCATTGATGAGGAGCGTCCGGGGGATTTCAATCAGGCAATGATGGATTTAGGTTCGTCAATTTGTACACCGACTTCTCCCAAATGTGGAGAGTGTCCAATCAGCGGCTATTGTGAAAGCTATGAACAGGGAACGATGACGAATTACCCTGTTAAATCTAAAAAGCTGAAACCCAAAGATGTCTATTACATTGGTACAATTATAGAAAATGCAAATCAGGAGTATTTGTTGGAACAGCGTGAAGAAAACGGTCTGCTGGCAAATATGTGGCTGTTTCCAATAACAGAAGTTGGAAAAAAAGAATTTGAACAAATGAAAACTGAGTGGTCAGGCACTGAAAATAATCAACAGATTTCTTTGGAGTTGGAACAACCGTTGTTAGTGGCAGAAGAGTTACCCGGAACTTCAGTGTTGGAAAATCATGATCAGGTTGTCTGGCAGAAACGTTCACTGGGAGAGGTCACGCATATTTTCAGTCATTTAAAATGGCATATTTTAGTTTTTTATGGTCGAAGTGTGGGAATTGCAGAGAATAAAAGAAATCAGACATGGGCATCGACAACTCAATTTTCAAAGCTCGTTTTTCCAAAACCGCAACAGAAGATGGTAGAGCTGCTAGAAAAAGTACAATACTTGAACAAGCATTTAAGAGAGTGATCAGCTTGTTATTATTATTATTGTTTTTTTCAAACACAAATAAAAAAATTGAAAAGAAGAGAAAAAATTCCTTGAAATGGAAACTTTTTTCTCTTCTTTTCTGTCTTTATATTATCATAAAATCAGCAGGTACGACATGATATTCTTTTTATATTTCTTATTTTGTTAAGTACTAGATAAAAAGGAGGGTTGAATATGATGTTCAGTCTAAATTAATTATTTAATGATGATTTTAGTAGTGGGTTGTATGGATTGAATTGTCATATTATACGAATAGATTTGCAATTAACAGAGACACAATTCATGAAACTGACAGAGAAAAGAACGGAGGCATTAAAAGCGAATCGCCTGCTGGATTTATCAATGGTAAACCAAAACTTCCCAGCTCAAAAACTCGGAGAATCTTTGCCAATTGATAATAGAAGTTCTTTCCAGTATTTAATTGAACTGTAGGAGATTTTCTATTTTATCCGAAGCAGTATCTCTTTTCAAAAAGAAGATAAGGAAATGAGGCAAGGAAAACTCTGTTTATTTTTAAAAGTGAACAGATATCTTTATTTCGAATAAAGGGATGCTTTTTTCTGAGTTTGCTTTGATTATCCGACAATTGGAAAATTTAAAAGGGATTGAGAAGGTTAAAATGCTGAAAAATAATTTTTTTCTGTCTACGAATATCTTGAATTTTTTGAATTGAACTTGTTGAATGACTGCGAGTTTGACTTGTTGCTTCACTAGTTAGGAATTTAAGTAATGACAATATTTTTCAAGTTCATTTTAAGTGAAGAGCAGGAAAGGATTCTATTAGTCCAAGAATTTTCAGCTAAATAATTTGAAGCAAATGGAAACAGCATCTGTAGAAATATCTTTTACGACTTAGCAGCAGACAGCAAAAAGAGCTGAAGAAGAAAATACTGAAAATAGGTCTTCCTCCTATGGATTTTAGCTGAAATTTGCTTAAAAACTAACTTGTTTGCAAAAAAGAAAATTGTGCTATAATTAAGAAGATATCGGTGTAATGAGATCCTGAGGTTGTGGCATAAGTTGATGGCAGCTTTAAAACCTGAACAAACGGTGCTCCAGTCTGTGTGCTTCGAGGATTGCAGCATGAGAGCCGTAGAAGCAAACCTTTTCGTGCGACGAGTAATTGCAGGAGAAAAAATAGCTCTTCTGTGCTGCGCATACAGTTTCACTAAACTAGCTGAGCTGGTTTCATTTAAGGAATACTTATCGAAACTATGTGTACCATTCTGTTAAAGTACCTATGCAAGCAGAAACGGCAAAGTGGAACTAGCATCTCGGAGCTGAACAATTTTGACTTTACGATTCTTACTTTGTTGTGATTCTCGAGTCATACAAAAATTGTCACAACCTCACGGGAAAGTTGGGGTATTATGAAGATTCCTAAAGAGGGAGAGTTTGTAACGATTCAAAGTTACAAGCATGACGGCCATTTACATCGAACTTGGCGTGATACAATGGTATTAAAAACAAGCGAGTACTCTCTGATCGGCGTAAATGATCATACTCTGGTTACGGAGTCTGACGGGCGCAGATGGGTTACTCGAGAGCCGGCAATTGTGTATTTTCATAAAAAATACTGGTTCAATATAATAGCAATGATTAGAGAAAAGGGGGTTTCTTATTATTGCAATCTTGCCTCGCCGTTTCTTTTAGATGATGAGGCTTTAAAGTACATCGATTATGATTTGGATATCAAGGTTTTTCCTGATGGAGAAAAACGTCTGCTTGATGTGGACGAATATGAATTTCACAGTAAAATTATGAATTATCCGGAAAATATCGATTTTATTTTGAAGGAGAATGTTAAAATTCTCGTAGATTGGATTAATAATGAAAAAGGGCCGTTTTCTGACGCGTATATTGATATCTGGTATCAACGCTATCAGCAGCTTGCTAAGAAATGATCGATGTAAATGAATCGAAATGTAGTAAAAACTTCCACACTTTTAAAGTGCGGAAGTTTTTGTTTGTAATGAATGAACCAGGTTTATCCAGTTCAGGCATTGCCAATAGTTATTTGAGAAATTTATTTCCTAATTTGACGACTCTAAAGAACTTTATCCATTTGAAAGTGGGGAATATCTGCATCAAGAAATTCTTCACCGTGCTTGGTATAGCCGAGCTTTTTATAAAAATCAAGAGCAGTAGCCTGAGCACCTAAAGTAATGGTGTGAAAGCCTTGTTTTTTTGCAAAATCTTCAACGCCTTCAATCAGCAGCTTTCCGAAATGCTTTCCTCTATAAGGCTTCAAAACAGCCATTCTTTGAAGTTTTACTGTATTGTTTTCTAATGGAAGCAGTCTGCAGGTTGCTATTGCCTGATTTTCCTGGTAAAGAATGAAATGAATGCAAGCCGCCTCATATTTATCTATTTCGATATCTTTGGGAACGCCCTGTTCAATCATAAAAACCTGATGACGGATGTGAAGTGCATCAAGATACATATCACTCATTGTGTCTTTTGTATGGACAATTTTCATACTTTGCCTCCTCTTAAGTTTTGAGATAAATCAATTATACTATAAAATAGGATAAAAAGAATTTTGCTATCTTTTTCTGCAAAAGATATGCTAGAATTCATTAACAAGAATTTTGGGTGAGGGGGAAATAAATTGTTTGAGAAATTAAAGCAGTCAAAGTTAATGTTTTGGTCTGTTGAACTGCTGGTATTGGCTACACTGATCCTGGTTTCATCGAAAATTAATTTCATTTTTGAACCAATCGGCACTTTTTTTTCTACGTTGTTTGCACCTGTACTGGTTGCGGGGTTTCTATATTATGTGTTGAATCCATTGGTGAATCTGTTGATGAAATTAAAAGTTAAGCGGATTTGGGCAATTGTTCTTGTCTTTTTACTGCTGATTGCTGCAATTATTTTGATTCTGGTTAGTATTATTCCAAGCTTGGCAAATCAGCTTGCCAGTCTGGCTGCAAGTATGCCGGAATTCATTAGAAATGCAGAAATCTGGTTTTATGAAATGGCTTCTCTGCCAATTTTCAAGGACCTGGATTTGACCAGCTATATTGAGCGGCTGGATATTTCTTATGGGAATATTATTCAACAGTTTCTGAGCGGGCTGTCCAACAGTTTAGGCTCTATAGTTTCCACTGTTGCATCAACAACAATTGTGATTTTCACCTCGCCGTTTATTTTGTTTTACATGCTTAAAGACGGCAGTCATGTTATTCCTGCACTTGAGCGTTTTATGCCGAAAAAGCGCAGAACTGATTTGGTTGAACTACTTGAGAAGCTGGATAAGACATTATCCAGCTATATCAGCGGACAGGCAATTGAATGTTTGTTTGTAGGTACATTCACCATTATCGGTTATTCGATTATCGGTGTGAGGTATGCTTTTCTGTTTGGCGTTATCGCAGGTCTGACGAATTTAATTCCTTATTTGGGTCCGTATCTGGGATTAGCCCCAGCTGTGTTAGTTACCATTTTTGATGATCCATTTAAAGCATTACTTTGCTGTATTGTTGTGCTGATTGTTCAGCAGCTGGATGGGAATATCATTTATCCAAATGTTATTGGTAAAACACTTAAAATCCATCCATTAGCCATTATTCTTATTTTACTGGTAGCAGGAAATATTGCTGGATTGTTAGGAATATTTCTTGGTGTTCCTTTCTATGCGGTTTGTCGGACAATTGTTATATACATTATTGAGACAGTGCGGAAAAGTAAGAAAGAAGAACGGGAAGCGTTGGTTTTGGAGGATTCAATTGAATTAAAAAATAGTAATCAATGATTGAAATAATTACCCACTTGTGCTACTCTTTTATCGTGACTGCTGGAAAGTGTGGTCACGTTTTTTATCACTTTTATTAGAGCAAAGAATTTAAAGAGACGAAGGCCCTGATGCTAAACATAGCAAGAGTAGCTAGGATTTTTATTTACAGTGGGACTCGATACAAAGACGTGTCAATAGGTGAATCTATGGTTCTCGTTACACTGCGATCCTCGATACAAACGCGTTTATAAGAAGATGAAACGCGTTGGCTACCGGACCTCAAAAATGAAAAGCAGATCATGAAAGATGAACTGCTAACTAAAATTTAAAGGAGAGCCGAAGTCCTTACCGCTTCAGCGGTATAGGAATTGGGACATCGGACCTCAAAAATGAAAAGCAGATCATGAAAGATGAACTGCTAACCAAAATTTAAAGGAGAGCCGAAGTCCTTGCCGCTTTAGCGGTATAGGAATTGGGACATCGGACCTCAAAAATAAAAGCAGTTCATAAAGGTGAACTGCTAACTAAAATTCAAAGGAGAGAATACCATTATGAACAATGCTGACCCCGAGAGTCAGTCGCTAATTGCGCAGCTTTTATTATTAGTTGTTTTAACATTGATTAATGCATTTTTAGCTGCTGCCGAAATTGCTGCAGTGTCGGTGAACAAAAATCGTTTGGAGCAAAAAGCAGATGAAGGAGACAATAAAGCTAAAAAATTATTAACCATTTTGAATGATCCGACAAATTTCCTGTCTACGATACAGGTTGGAATTACTTTGGTAAATATTTTGTCAGGGGCTTCACTTGCAAACACTTTATCATCAAAGCTGGCTCCCATACTAGGTGGAGGCGCATTAGCAAAAAATTTAGCCAATATTATCATTTTGACGATATTAACATATGTTTCCATCGTATTTGGAGAACTTTATCCAAAGCGTATAGCAATGAATAAATCGGAAGAGGTGGCTCAGTTTACTGCTGGTCCGGTTCGTTTTATAGGAATGATTGCCCGACCTTTTGTCTGGCTGCTTTCTGCTTCCACAGATTTAATCGCTAAACTGACGCCTATGAAATTTGACGATGAAAATTCAAAAATGACGAGAGATGAAATGCGGTATATGCTTGAATCTGAGGGTGTTTTAGAGCATGATGAGCTGGAGATGCTTCAGGGGGTTTTTTCACTTGATACAAAAGTGGCCCGCGAAGTTATGGTTCCCAGAACAGATGCGTTCATGATAAATATAGAAGATGATATTAAAGAAAATATTAGTCTGGTCTTATCGGAAAATTATTCGCGGATACCTGTTTATAAAGATGACAAAGATAAAGTAATTGGTGTTCTTCATACGAAAAATTTGTTGAAGGCTGCACATAATTTTGGATTTGACAATGTCAAGCTGCATGAAATCATTCAGGAGCCGCTGTTTGTACCGGAAACAATTTTTATTGATGATCTTCTATACGAACTGAAACGGACACAAAACCAAATGGCTATTTTGCTGGATGAATATGGCGGAGTAGTTGGACTTGCAACACTCGAAGATCTTTTAGAAGAAATTGTCGGTGAAATAGATGATGAATCAGACGAAATAGAAAACCTGTATTCTAAAATTAATGACAATGAATACCTTATTCAAGGTCGTATGCTCATAGATGAGTTTAATGAAGCCTTTGGAACAGACTTGCATATGAGCGATGTTGATACAATGGCAGGCTATCTGATTACGGCGTTAGGGACAATTCCTGATGAGAATGAAAAGCTTTCATTTGATGTTGGGAATGTCACACTCATCTCTGAAGAAATGGAAGGTGCTCGAGTTCTTGTTATCAAAGCGATTTTCCACGAAGAAGAAGAAATAGATGCTGAACCGGAGGAATCGAGACGTTTCTTCCGTAAAGAGCATGGAGAAGATGAACCTAGACGCTAAAAGATTTTGATGAGCTGAATATCTGATAAAGGAGTTTGGGACAGCAATAAAGTTCCAAACTCTCTTCATATAGAAATGATTTATTTTTATACTCGGGCTCTATGACCTAATGATTGGTGCAGATCTTTTTGTGCGACGAGTAACCGCAGGAGCAAATAAGTAGAACGATCTAGTTTGTCCCTCAAGGTCAACTTTGGAGAAGGACCTCAATTAATCATCGACCTACAAGCCTTTTCTGTCCTCTTTAGCATGACAGGAAATAGCGTGTAGGTCGATGATTTTTTATGTTCATTCTGTCTGGTGTGGGCGATAGCCCTCATGAGTGTGTCCCGACCTCCTTTTATCTGCAATTTGAAATAAGCGGTAAGAATTAACTGTTAATAGTTTTGTCCTAACTTAACTCTCTAGGAGCAGTCTTGTTGTTTTGCACTTCCTTCAGCATCTGATACAAAGCGACATACTGTTTTTGATTGTCTTTAGAGTATCTGAAAACAAATGTCGAAGCAGTGCACTCTTTGGGAAACAGACAAGAAGATGTAGCAATAATCAAATCGAAATCAGAATAATTTTCAGTAAATGTTTCTAATTTCACAAAGGTAAGTTCATCCAGAAAATTGATCAGATGCTGATTTAACAGGTAGTTTGATTCTGCTATTAAGCCGACATTGATCATTTTATTATTTTTCAGCTTTTCCCATGACGGAAACATCAGTAAGGCAAAAGCGATGGAAAGGAGTGCAATTTGTTCGCTTAGCCAGGAAAAATTTTTTCTTTTGGAAATTTTTCTGAAAAAAACTTTAAAAGAGTCATGCAGCTCCAGAAAATATTTATTTTGAATGTGATTCGAATTATTATTCGCTGTCAGTACACCGGGAACAGCCTTTTTTAGGATAGTTATCGGGAAAATGATATTTGCTGTGTTTCCGTAAATAACTCTGTGTTCATATTTGCTGAAACCATAAGTGGTTTCTAAAAAATGCCAAAATTCCTTAAACAATACTGTAGCCTGATTCTCTTCGATTTCAAGATAGTGTTCGAGGAAATAGAAGCGGGGATCTTTTTCACTGTAGAAATTTGGCGTAATAACCAGAAGCAGGGCAGAAAACTGAGCTTCGGCTTCCAAGACAGCATCATTGTCAACAATAGCCCCAAAAAAATCTTTGCTTAATTCAACACTTGTAGGTATATAGGCTGAAATTGTTGCTGTTTCTGTTAAAAAGTAGCCATTTGTTACACGCAGATATACGATGTCCAAAAGCAGCTGTATCTGCTTCGAAGCAGAGTAGCTGCGGCTTTCGGGAAAAAGAGGATCAACGTTATTCTGAACTTTTTCATAGTCAATACTCAATCCTACATCGGGTAAATTTGCATTTTGAGAGGTAAACCAAACTAAGGCATATAGAACGATACGAATCATTCGTTCTTCACCTGTCAGCTTTAGCTGGGATATATTCAGTTTAATATTGAACTGTTTAAAATAATTATTTAAGGATTTTGATTTTCTAATAACTGAAGCTTTGCTGAGAAAATTCTTTCTGCAGAAATCATCCAAAGTATCTTGAGGATAATAAATAATAGATAAAAGCAAAAGATAAGGAATACTTCGTGTAATCAAATATTGATAATACTGATCATAGGAAACAGAACGATCATAATGAATTCCCTGATCGGTGATAAAATTTGTTGGTTCCTGATTAATCTCGTCAAGATCTTGTTGAATCAGTTCTAATAAATATGAAACACGACTATATGAAAAATCCAAATTACTCTCCAAAAAGTTGATGCTATAATAATCATCAGGTAAATATGCTAGCAAATTAAATAAAGTCAGCTTTCTTTTAGTAATATCTTCCAGAATAAGTTCTTCAAACATAAAAAGCCCCTCCTTGTATTTTTTATGATTATAAGATAATTCTGACAAGCGTGTTTATCTGTCGACTACTCCCCAGTCAAGTGATATGTTCAATCAACAAAGTATCATTTATAGTATAAATAAGTCAATTAAAAAATAACGAAAAACAAAATAAGATATTAAATAAAACTTGTTTTTTTATTCCTGTATGTTTGAATCTTTTTGAAATCCGTACTACTTCCATGATATACTACACTAGTTGAATTTAACAGAGGAGAGTAGAAAATGTAGATAAATTGAGTTATATTATATACTTTTACTTTGATTGGAATGGAGAAGAACACATGAATAATCCTAATTTGAAAAAACAGGTTGACAGTCGTCGAACGTTTGCGATTATTTCCCACCCGGATGCAGGGAAAACAACAATCACTGAACAGCTGCTGTTATTTGGTGGAGCGATTCGTCAGGCAGGAACAGTTAAGGGAAAAAAGACTGGGAATTTTGCAAAATCTGACTGGATGGAGATTGAAAAGCAGCGGGGAATTTCTGTAACGAGTTCAGTTATGCAGTTTGATTATGATGGAAAACGAGTGAATATATTGGATACTCCAGGGCACGAGGATTTTTCCGAAGATACTTACAGAACATTAATGGCAGTGGATAGTGCTGTCATGGTTATTGACAGTGCCAAAGGGATTGAGGCCCAAACGAAAAAACTTTTCCAGGTTGTTAAGAAAAGAGGAATTCCTATTTTCACCTTTATTAATAAATTGGACAGAGATGGAAGAGAGCCGCTGGATTTGCTTGAGGAGCTTGAGGAACTGCTGGATATTGAATCTTATCCTATGAACTGGCCGATCGGTATGGGTAAAGGTCTGGAAGGCTTGTATGATATTTATAATCAGAGAGTCGAAGTTTATCGACCGGAGACAAATAATAGTGAAAAGTACATTCCTTTAACAAATGGAACAATCCCTGAAAGTCATTCGTTAAATGAGAATAACCTTTATCATCAGGCACTGGAGGATGTTGAGCTGCTGTTGGAAGCTGGAGATGCTTTTGATGAAGAAAAAATAGCACAGGGAAATCAGACACCTGTATTTTTCGGTTCGGCCTTGACTAATTTTGGTGTTCAGACTTTTTTGGAAACTTTCCTGAAGTTTGCTCCATCACCTTACGGGCATAAAACAGAAGATGGTAAAGAAATCAGCCCTTATGAAGAAGAGTTTTCAGGTTTTGTTTTTAAGATTCAGGCAAATATGAATCCTGCACACAGAGATAGAATTGCTTTTGTCAGAATTTGTTCAGGAACATTTGAACGCGGAATGGATATTGTGCTTGAACGGACGGATAAGAAAATAAAGTTGAGCAATGTAACCCAATTTATGGCTGATGCGAGAGAAAATGTGGACGAGGCTGTTGCCGGAGACATTATTGGCGTTTACGATACAGGGAACTATCAAATTGGAGATACTCTGTACGAAGGGAAGTTAAAAGTGAAATATGAAGAGCTGCCTTCGTTTACACCAGAATTGTTTATGAAAGTTACTGCTAAAAATGTAATGAAGCAAAAATCTTTCCATAAAGGGATGTACCAGCTGGTTCAGGAGGGCGCTATTCAGCTTTATAAAACTTACCTGACAGAAGAGTATATTATCGGAGCAGTGGGGCAGCTGCAATTTGAAGTATTCCAGCATCGAATGAATAATGAATATAACTCAGAAGTGGTCATGACACCGATGGGTTCTAAAATTGCCCGCTGGATTAAACCAGAGGATTTGGATGAACGCATGAGCTCAAGTAGGAATATTTTGGCGAAGGATCGTTTTGATCAGCCTCTGTTCTTGTTTGAAAATGAATTTGCAATGCGCTGGTTTGCCGACAAGTACCCAGATGTTGAATTAAGCAGCTTACTATAATAAAAAGATGCGAAGTGAGAGCAAAATCTGTGATAAGCATAGATTGAGCTCTTGCTTCGCTTTTTGATGCTAGTTTTTTTGAATTCAGAAGATTTAGTGAAAATATAGAAGAATGATTTTTCAAGCTTTTCTGCAAAGTTACCGTCCGAAAGAATAATGATAGAAACAGTCTGCAATTTTATACTTCTGCCCGTTATAATAGAAATGCAACTAACGAAACGAAGAGTATTATGGCTAAGAGAGAAACGGTGTCAAAGGATTTTGAAGAAATCTACAAACGTGGAAATCGTGAAGAAATAAAAAAAATTTTGAAAATAGTCAGGTGGCAGCTTATTTGGCTATAACAAAGCCAATGTATTCAGTATCAGAGAAATTCGGGAAACATTCATTATTTGATTGATGGAATAAAATGTGAATATCAATATGCAGGATCACCAGCAGAGAACTGCTCTTCACAATTATGCGGGCTATGGGGTGAAGAATCTGGAAGCGCTGATTAATGCTGGAGCAGATGTTGATGCTTTGGATTATCAGGGGGAGACACTATTGTTTAGTACGACTAATCATGTAGAGTACCCTATACTATTAAAGTCAGGCTTATTAAAGGAACAGCAGGAAATCTGCAGTTAGCTAATCCTTTGATTATTAAAGATTGCCCGCAGTTTCAGTTCAAAGCTGTGAAGTTTTTGGTCAGCGATTCAACCTTATTATGAGGCTGTTAGACAGATTCAAATTGCAGAAGAAGCTGAAGGTATGCTTGCAGGAAAAAATGTTCGGCCGGATATCGTGTTTCAGCCATATGAAATACTCGTTATACAGACAGAGATAAAATAATCAGGCGATAGAGGAGAGAGTGGTTAGACTATTTTCTGATAAACAGAAGGAACAGACTCGTCGTCTTGAGTGTTTCTCAAAAAGAGGAATCTGTTCCTTCTCAATTTCTAACCAGTGCTTGTGACAATGGAATCGATATTTCTGTAATGCCTTTTATTTCGATTGTTTCTATTTTTTCCTTTTCAATCAGTTCTTTAGGCAGTCTCCTTAAAAAGAACTTTAAAATTTCGTTGGTTTCCGTTTTTCGGATTGCCCGTTTTTGATTTAAAATCAAAATTTCAACATGTTTTTCTGCTTCGGAATAAACAACGGTTGTATTTCCTTCAGAATAGACTTTCACAAAATGAGCATCTGTATTTTCCAACTGTTTATTTACCAGTTTTCTATGGCTGTTTGTAACGTTAACTAGTTTCATATTTTCACCTCAACTTCCGGATAAATTCGTCCATACCAATTATGTAAAATATAACACACTTTAATTATAAACTTTTTTTTTCAAATAAAAAGAATTCTGCTTAAATTTTATCATAAAATACGATGGAAAGAAGACTAATATTTTACTTTTTTCAACACTCTTGACAGTTTGGATAAAAAACGATCAGACCACTGTCTTATTCATCTCGGTCTGATCGTTAATTGCTATTATCTAATCAAAAAAATTGTTGTTTACTCTGACTTGGTTTCATCAACAGCTTCTTCAGAAGTTACGATGATTTTTCCTTCATCCGTTAACTCTGCAGCCAGCTGATGTTCGCTGGAGTGATCCAAATAATATTCTGCAATACCATCTTCAATATGTTCCTGAATAGTCCGACGCAGTGGGCGGGCACCCATGGCAGGATCATAACCGAGATCAACCAGTTTTTGTTTCACTTCTGTTGGTACTTCGATATGCAGCTTTTGAGATGCAAGTAATTGATTTACTTCATCCAGCATCAGGCTGACAATCTTCAGCAAATCTTCCTTATCCAAAGCTTTGAATTCAACAATCCCGTCAAATCTGTTAAGAAATTCAGGAGTGAAGAAATTGTTTAATTGTCCTAAAATCGAACGAGTAATTCCTTCACGTGCTGCACCGAAGCCGACATTTGCTTCAATTTTTCCGCTTCCAGCATTGCTGGTCATGATAATAATGGTATCCTTAAAGCTTACAGTTCTTCCCTGAGCATCAGTCAGGCGGCCATCATCAAGAATTTGCAGGAACATGTGCAGAACATCCGGATGTGCTTTTTCAATTTCATCCAGCAGGATCAGACTGTAAGGATTTCTACGTACTTTTTCTGTCAGCTGACCAGCTTCTTCATAGCCTACATAGCCAGGAGGGGAACCAATTAGTTTCGCCACACTGTGTTTTTCCATATATTCACTCATATCGAAACGAATCATGGTATCTTCCGAACCAAATAGTTCAAATGCCAGCTGTTTAGCCAGTTCAGTTTTACCGACACCTGTTGGTCCGACAAACAGAAATGAGCCGATTGGGCGGTTCTTTTTGCCGAGACCGACCCGATTTCTTCGAATTGCTTTAGCAACTTTATCCACAGCGTCATCTTGCCCGATTACATTGGCTTTTAGATCTTCTGCCAGATTTTTCAACTGTGTCTGTTCCTTTTCTTTCAATTCGCCGACAGGAATACCTGTACGCTGCTCCACAATTGCTTCAATGATCTTTTCATCGATGACAGGTGTTTCTTCGTCACTGACCTGTTTTTCTTTCATCCGCTGCAGCTTATTGATTTGATCACGGTAATAGGCTGCTTTTTCAAAGTCTTCTTCTGCAGATGCCTGTTGTTTTTGTTGTTCGGCTTCTGCCAGCTTCTTCTCAATTGTTTTTGGATCAGCAATTTGAATAGTCAAATTCATTTTTGATCCGGATTCATCCAGCAGATCAATTGCTTTATCCGGCAGGAAACGATCCTGAATGTAACGGTTGGAAAGATAGGCTGCTGCTTTGATCGCTTCATCTGTGTATTTTACGTGATGATAATCTTCATAGCGTTTTTGCAGTCCCTGTAATATTGCAATGGTTTCTTCAACAGAAGGCTCATCAACACGAACCGGCTGCATCCGACGTTCAAGGGCAGCATCTTTTTCAATAATGCGGTACTCGCTTAAAGTTGTTGCACCAACCATTTGAAGTTCTCCGCGAGCCAGAGCTGGTTTTAAAATATTCCCTGCATCCATGTTTCCATCCCCGGCAGCACCTGCACCGACAAGCTCGTGAACTTCATCGATGAACAGAATAATATTTTCAGCCGTTTTAATTTCTTCGACCAATTTTTGAATCCGTTCTTCAAATTGTCCTCGGATACCGGTTCCCTGAACAAGAGATGCGACATCAAGTCGAATGACTTCCTTTTCAAGAAGCTTTTGAGGGACATCTCCGTCAACAATCTTTTGAGCGAGACCTTCAACTACGGCTGTTTTACCAACACCGGGTTCACCGATCAGAACGGGGTTGTTTTTTGTTCTTCTATTTAAAATTTCTATCACGCGTTTAATTTCTTTATCACGCCCGATAACAGGATCAATATCTCCGTTTCTGGCAGCTTCGGTAATATTAATGCCGTATTCACCCAGCAGACCTTCTGCCTGTCCGGGTCTTTCAGGAGGCTGTCCGTTAAAACCATTTCCTCCGCCGAACTGTGCAGGTGGAATTTGTTGACCTGGTTGATCATTTTGCTGCATTTGACGGGACAGTGAACGATATAAATCATCCAAGCTTCCAAAACCAAAGGGGTCTTGTGACATCGTTGGAGAAGAATTATTTGACTGAGATTTTAATTTCTGATAACAGCTTTGACAATAGTCCAGCTGCTTTCTTTGACCATTGACATTGGCGTATAGGTGAATTGTGGCTTCATTTTGATTACAGTTTTGACAAATCATCTGCTATAACACGTCCTTTCACTTCGTAAGACTAAAATAAAGTCTGCTGAAAAGGTCAAAATAGAAACTGACCTTTATTGACCTTTGAAGATATTATAGCATGTTTGCTCACAGAATCAAGTAATTTAACTCAAAAAATGTAATGAAATCAAGACATATTTTCAGCTTGTTAAAGCAATTAGCTTAGACAAAAAATGGAGTTTCAATTAAAATGGAAGCAGTGGAAAAAAGGAGGGATGTTTTCGATGTTTGAAAATCCATTTGAAGAAAAAATTCAACAGCTGAAGGTCGGAGAGATCGTTGAAATTGTTGTTGAAAAAAATGATTTCGACCTTTTCAGGGAAGCGTGGAAGATTCTTCCTGATCGAACAAGAATCGTAGGTGAAGCGGGACTGAATGGAAGAATTATTTACCGATTAACAGATTAATTGAAAAGGTTTCCGCAATTCCTTAAAAAATCGGCAAAAACAGTTGTAACAAGGTAAAAAAAATGGTAATCTTAAAAATTGAAAGGGTTGTTTCCAGACAGTGATTCTATCACTGGAGCCCCCTAACATTAAAATATTTTACTTACGAAGGAGACCGATTCATATGGAAAAGAAAGATTTTCACGTTGTAGCAGAAACAGGGATTCATGCTCGTCCAGCTACATTATTAGTACAAACTGCAAGTAAATTCAACTCTGATATTAATTTAGAGTACAAAGGTAAATCAGTTAACCTTAAATCAATCATGGGTGTTATGTCTCTTGGTGTTGGTCAGGGCTCTGATGTTACAATTTCTGTAGATGGTGTTGACGAAGCAGAAGCAATGGCTGCTATTGTTGATACTATGAAAAAAGAAGGATTGTCAGAATAATGTCTGAGATGTTAAAGGGGATTGCCGCAAGTGATGGTGTTGCAATTGCTAAGGCCTATCTTCTTGTTCAACCAGACTTGTCATTTAAAAAGGTATCTGTAGAGGATACTGCAGCAGAAGAAAAACGTTTGGATGATGCTTTGGCAGAGTCTGCAACGGAACTTCAAGCTATCAGAGAAAAGGCAGCAAAAAGTCTTGGTGAAGAAGAAGCACAGGTTTTTGATGCACACTTAATGGTTTTAGCTGATCCGGAAATGATTGGACAGATTAAACAAAATATTCAAGACAACACAGTAAATGCTGAAGCAGCTTTAAAAGAAGTTACTGATATGTATATCGGTATGTTCGAAGCAATGGATGACAATGCATACATGCAGGAACGTGCTGCGGATATTCGTGACGTAGCTAAACGTGTGCTGGCGCATTTGCTGAACGTAACATTGCCGAATCCTTCAATGATTAACGAAGAAGTAATCGTTGTTGCGCATGATTTAACTCCAAGTGATACAGCTCAGCTGGATAGAACGTATGTAAAAGCTTTTGTTACTGATATTGGCGGACGTACTTCTCACTCAGCGATTATGGCTCGCTCACTTGAAATTCCTGCAATTGTAGGAACAATGGAAATCACCGGCAAAGTAAAAGCAGGAGATATTCTGGCAGTTAACGGTATTGACGGAGATGTGATTATTCACCCTTCTGATGCTGAAAAAGCTGACTTTGAAGCAAAAGGAAAGGCATATGCTGATCTGAAAGCTGAATGGGAAAAGCTGAAAAATACAAAAACTGAAACTGCTGACGGCAAACATTTTGAATTGGCTGCCAACATTGGAACACCAAAAGATTTAGATGGTGTTCATAAGAACGGCGGAGAAGCTGTTGGTTTATACCGTACAGAATTTCTATATATGGATTCTCCTGATTTTCCAACTGAGGAAGATCAGTATGTAGCATATAAAGCGGTTCTAGAAGGAATGGAAGGCAAACCGGTTGTTGTCCGTACAATGGATATCGGTGGAGACAAGGAACTTCCTTATCTTAAATTGCCTCATGAAATGAATCCGTTTCTAGGCTATCGGGCATTACGAATCAGCTTGTCAGAACAGGGAGATGAGATGTTCCGCACACAGATGCGTGCATTGCTTCGTGCTTCTATTCATGGCAATCTGCGTATCATGTTCCCAATGGTCGCTACTCTGAAAGAATTCAGAGCTGCTAAAAAGATCTTTGAAGAAGAAAAACAAAAATTAGTAAGTGAAGGAATCGAAGTGTCTGATACTATTCAAGTAGGTATCATGATTGAAATTCCAGCAGCAGCAGTAATTGCAGACAAATTTGCTAAAGAAGTTGACTTCTTCAGTATTGGGACAAATGATTTGATCCAGTATACAATGGCCGCTGACCGTATGAACGAACGTGTTTCATACTTATACCAACCATACAACCCGTCTATTTTGCGTTTGATTAAAAACGTTATTGATTCAGCTCATGCTGAAGGTAAGTGGGCAGGTATGTGCGGAGAGATGGCTGGAGATCAAACAGCAGTACCTCTTTTAGTAGGTATGGGTCTGGATGAGTTCTCAATGAGTGCTACATCTATTCTTAAAACACGTAGTTTAATGAAACGTCTTGATACTGGTAAAATGGCTGAGCTTGCGGATCGTGCATTAAATGAGTGCGATACAATGGAAGAAGTTGTTGAGCTGGTAGAAGAGTTCACTAAATAAGCAAGCAGTACAGTCTTCGCTCGTGATTGCGGGTGAAGGCTTTTTTTGTTGAAAAATGAAAACAATGGGGAGGCAGGTATTGATAATTGAGTGAATGGAGCGGTCAGTTATCAGCTTTTTGGAGCTATACGTTTAAGCTGCCAGCATGCTGAAATAAAGAGCCCTAAAATGAAAAGGCTTGAGGCTAAGAAAAAAGGTTCCAGCAGGCAGAACGAACAGATGGTTTCAGGAAATTTGTCAGTAAAATCATATTGTGCTTAAATAGAGTTGCAGGGCTGAGGGAGGAAGAAAAATGTCGTTAAATTATAAAGCGATCGAACAGGCAGTTAACGAAGAAACGGATACTGGAGGATTTCCACAGCTGATTAGAGTATTCAAAGCATTAAATGTTAACAAATATGAGTATTTTGTTGCAGAAGGACTGTATCGGTATCATGATGCACATTCATTTGTTGATATGAAAATGAATGGGGTTCCGAAAATTGTAGAAAAAGAAACAAGCTTCAACGGAATCACAGAAGCGGTTAAGCAAGCTCAGGCTGGGGTGATAAATTTTGAGCAGTTTTGTGAACTTGCCGGGAAGTCCGGTATCAGTTATTGGGTCTCTGATCTGGAAGCAATGACGATTGCTTACTGTGACCTGTTTGGAACCATCATTTTAACTGAACCAATCCCGGAAGCAGAAAGTAACTGATAGTCAGCGTGAAAAGCCCCGTATCAGCTGTTGAAATTGTTGATTTGGCGGCTGAGCATTTGATTAATTGTATACTGCAGTTTCATTTTTACAGGAAAAATAATTATTTTTGACTGTTTCACCCTAAAATATTTACATTTTTCCAGTGATAGTGTACTATTTAAAGGTATGCATAACATAACTATGATGTATAAATAAATGTTATTCGGAGGGAATTTAATGTCTGCGAAATGGGAAAAAAAAGGCACAAATGATGGTGTCCTAACTTTTTCAATCGATAGCGAAACAATCGAAAAAGGGTTGAAAAAAGCATTCGATAAAGTAAAGAAAAATCTTAATGTTCCAGGTTTCCGTAAAGGAAAAGTATCTCGTCAGGTGTTTAACCGTATGTATGGTGAAGAAGCATTGTACGAAGATGCATTAAACGCTGTTTTACCTGAAGCTTATGAAGCAGCAGTTAAGGAAGCGGATATTGATCCGGTTTCTCAACCAAAAATTGATGTTGAAAGTATGAATAAAGGTGAAAACTGGGTAATTACAGCAGAAGTAACAGTGAAACCTGAAGTAAAACTTGGTGAGTATAAAAAACTGACTGTTGAAAAACAGGATCGTGAAGTAACAGAGGCAGATGTTGAAGAACGTCTGGCTCATGAACAGGCATCTCAAGCAGAGCTTGTAATTAAAGAAGACGAACCAGCTGAAACTGGTGATACTGTAGTTATCGATTTTGAAGGATTTAAAGCTGGTGAAGCATTTGATGGCGGAAAAGGAGAAAATTATTCTCTTGAGCTAGGTTCAAATTCTTTCATTCCAGGATTTGAAGATCAGTTAGTTGGTAAAAAAGCAGGAGAAGAGACAGAAGTAAACGTAACTTTCCCTGAAGATTATCAGGCTGAAGATCTTGCGGGGCAGGAAGCTGTCTTCAAAGTAAAAGTACATGAAGTGAAAGGTAAAGAACTGCCAGAGCTTGATGATGACTTTGCTAAAGATGTTGATGATTCAGTTGAAACATTAGCTGAATTAAAAGAAAAATATCGTACAGAGCTTACTAAATCAAAAAATGAAGCTGCTGAAGAAGCAAAAGACGAAGCTGCAATTCGTTTAGCTGTTGAAAATGCTGAGATCGTTGATCTTCCGCATGTAATGGTACATGATGAAGTTCACCGTTCAATGGATGAATTCCTGAACAACATGCAGCGTCAGGGAATTGCCCCAGATATGTATTACCAGTTAACAGGTACAACGGAAGCTGATCTTCATAAACAATTTGAAGGTGAAGCTGAAAATCGTACAAAAACAAATCTTGTGATTGAAGCGATTGCTGAAGCTGAAAAAATTGAAGCAACAAAAGAAGATATTGAGGCTGAAATCAAAGATTTGGCTGAACAATATAATATGCCGGAAGATCAGGTTCGTCGCGTGTTGACTGAGGACATGCTGAAACATGATATCCGCATGAAAAAAGCTGTAGAAGTTGTTACTGAAACAGCAGTAGAAAAATAATTTTATAATACGAAACGGGGTCGGTGATAAATTTATCTGACCCCGTTTTTTTGTCAACCTCTAAATTCTGTGAAGTATCAAAAATGGTATAATTAATTTGCGTATGCTATAGTTTAAACGTATAGATTTTCGGTTATTATGGAAAAGTTTTATTTTAAGCAGCAATTGATTATGCTAAAAGAGGTCAAGACTCTTTTTCTACAAATAAATCGATTCTTCCGCTTGCTAATAAAGCAGCGGGCTGTTCAGTTATCAATGTGAATCGGATTGTGATAGAGGTGGATGAAATGAGAAAAACTGAAAAAATATATATGTTGTCGCACTTAAGCAGCAATTCAAAAGATGAACTGATAGAACTGCTGAAGGACTGGGTCAGTTTTGTCAGGATTTTAACTGATCCTGAAATATTTCGGATAAACGATGGAGAAACGGAAGCTTTTAATTTGTTTAGAATAAAAGAAGCATTTGAGCAGCTGACTCCAGAAAGTAATCTTTGGTTGAAGATCCGAGCAGCTGGAGGCGAGTTTCAAGTACATATCTCAGGATTGACGATTGTGGAGAGAAACATTTTCGATGCCAGTATCTTTTCAGCTTATCACAAAATGGTTGAAAATTACTGTGATCTGAGAATGGAAAAAAATGGGACTTACGGGTATATTCGATCACTGGATGAATATTTGTATAATAATGTGGAAAGACTGGATAAACGAGATTTTCAAAGCCAAGATGAATTGGAAAAACTGCCGAAGCGTTACAATTACAACAAGGAAATTGTCGTTGATTGTAATCTTTTTTCGGGCTATGATATTTATTATAAAGGGTTATGTATGACCTCATGCTGGAAAATGTATTATTCCAATCTATATTTTCAGATTATTCCAAGACAGATTTTCCTGGAAGTACAGCAGGTACAGACCATTGAAGAGCTGCAAAATGATATGGTGAAAATTTCTTTGTATCTAGATCCTTTTAAATGGGAAGCTGAAGTCAATCAGAAATATCAGTGCTTTTTTAGAGAACAGATAGGCTTTGATCAGCTGGTGTGGACCAACGGAGTAGGCGTATTGCGGCCGCCATTAATAGAATTTGCATTCATTGATCAGGCAGTACAGACTGTTCAGTATCAAAACGATCAGCTTCAACCAGTTGAAAAAAAGAAAGCAACTTATTTTGTGACTCGCAGCAGTGATTATATTAGAAAGGAATATTCAGAAAATCGAACAAGAGGAATTTTAAATGTACAGGCGTATTTTCCATGGATTGACCATGAGGGAAAAAAAATGATGAATTATCGCGTCTTAAATCCGGAACTGACTCTTGACGAAGGGCTCTCTGCTTATGAATTTTATATTCGTCAATATCTTGAAATAGATATCATGGATGAAAGATATGAATCATACATTGCAGTGCTGCGCTTCTATTTACCGGATCAGTTTCTGAAGGAGCTTCCTTTGGAGCCTCTGTATGAAAAACTCTATGATGTAACTATCAGTAATTTAAATCAGGAGAAGGAAGTGACTTATTTTGATTTAGACAAAGCAAAAAATCATTTAAGAGTGGCTTTTCTGAGTAATACTCAGCTTGAAGCAAAGAACTTGAAAATGGCAGTAGAAGAAGAATAAAATGCAAACAGGCTGTAAGGGCATTAAAAAAGCTGCCGGGAAATTGATTCCCGGCAGCTTTTTTATAAATTTAAGCTTTCACTTCAATAACAGATTTCTTTAATGAGCCGACCACAATCGCTGAGACAAGAGCACCCACTGCGATAAACAGCAAGTACATGATTGGATTGTTTAGCAGCAATGCAACGAAAATACCGCCGTGAGGAGCCAAGAGACGAATACCCATTCCGCCGACCAAGGCACCTGTCAATGCAGAGCCGACAATAAATCCGGGAATCACCCGAAGCGGATCGGCTGCAGCAAACGGAATTGCTCCTTCTGTTACAAAAGACAGTCCCATAATCAGATTGGTCAGTCCTGCATCTTTTTGATCTTGTGTAAACTTGTTTTTGAATAATAAAGTAGCAATAAAGATAGCCAGCGGAGGAACCATTCCTCCTGCCATTACAGCTGCCATAATCACACTGCCGCCTTCTGTTAAAGAAGTTGCAATGGAAGCAGTTCCGAAAACATAAGCGGCTTTATTAATTGGTCCGCCTAAGTCAACAGCCATCATGCCTGCCAGCAGGGCACCTAGTAAAGCTGCGTTTGTTCCGTCAAGCCCTAGCAGGAAACTGTTTAAACCATCATTGATTACTTTCATAGGAATATTAATAAGCAGCATTGCTGCCCCGGTAATCAATAAACCAAATACCGGATAAAACAGAATTGTTTTAATTCCATCTAGAGATTTCGGCAGATTTCGGAAAAGCTTTTTCAAAAGAACAATGACATAGCCTGCAAGGAAGCCACCAATAAGTGCGCCAAGGAAACCTGCTCCTCCAGTATTTGCTAAAGCTCCTGCAGCAAATCCAACAATTAATCCAGGTCGGTCGGCTATACTAGATGCAATAAAACCAGCTAATACAGGCAGCATAAAGCCGAAAGCCGCACTGCCTATCTGATTGAACCAGCTTGCTGCTTCGTTGTAGCTTCCCAAACTCGCCAACTGATCCTGTGGAACACCTAAAAACTGGTCAATCATAAATGAAAGAGCAATAGCAATTCCGCCGCCAATGACGAAAGGAAGCATATGAGAAACACCATTCATCAAATCCTTATAAATTCTTGAACCAACGGAGCCTTCAGCAGCATCGTCTTCAGCAGAATGAGAGCCATCATTTTTTCCGTGGAAAACAGGGGCATTGCCGCTTACTGCCAAATCTATAAGTTCTTCTGGCTTGCGAATTCCATCACTGACGGGTCGGTTTACCAGATTTTTTCCATTAAAACGATTCATTTCCACTTTTTTATCTGCCGCAACGATAACTCCGTCAGCACGGGCAATTTCTTCAGCAGTCAGCTTGTTTTTAATTCCTTCTGAGCCATTTGTCTCTACCTTGATTTCAATACCCATTTCTTTAGCTTTCTTCTTGAGTGCATCTTCGGCCATATAAGTATGGGCAATACCAGTAGGGCAGGCAGTGACTGCTACGATAAATTTTTCTCCAGCTTTTGGGGAAGCCTGCAATGCTTGTTCCTGCTGTTCTGCTTCTCGTCTTTTTTGTTCTGCAGACTGAAACAGTTCCTGAACTTGTTCTGGTGTTTTCGCATTTTTCAATTGTGCAACAAAATCGGGATTAACCAGTAATTTGGAAAGAGCCGCCAATGCTTGAAGATGGGTATCGTTTGCACCTTCAGGAGCCGCAATCATAAAGAACAAGTAAACAGGCTGTCCGTCCAGAGATTCATAGTCAATGCCTTTCCTGCTTTTTGCAAACAAAACGGTAGCCTCTTTAACCGCATTATTTTTGGCATGAGGCATAGCAATTCCATCGCCCAATCCAGTTGAAGTTTGCGCTTCTCGTGCTAATATCCCCTCTTTGTATGTTTGGATATCGGAGATACGACCGCCGGCATACATTTTAGCAACCATTTCATCAATGGCTTCTTGTTTGTCTGTTGCTTGTAAATCCATAATCATGACGTCTTTGATAAGTAAATCTTTGATGTCCATAATGTTGTTCCTCCCTTTACATTTTTTTTATTTTAACTTCGTTAACCAGTTTATTGATAAGCTCAGCAGCTGCCAGATCATCTGAAAAAGCAGTAGCACTTCCGCAGGCAACTCCCCATTTGAATGCTTCAATTGGATCATTGGTTTCTGAAAATTTTCCGACGAATCCGGCAATCATTGAATCGCCTGCACCTACAGAATTTTTTAATGGATAGTTTAATACATTGGATTGATAAACAGCTTCTTTTGTGAAGAGGAGAGCACCATCACCGGCCATTGATACAATAGCGTATTTTGCACCTTCTTTTAAAAGTTGCTGACCGTATGGCAATATGTCTGATACACTCGTAAAAGATGTCTGATAAAGTTCAGCCAGTTCATGATTGTTAGGCTTAACCACTAAAGGTTGCTTACCTAGAGCGATCTTTAAATCCTCTCCGGTAGTATCAATTACAAATTCAGCACCACTTGAAGTAACCAGCTCTATCAGCTCTTTATAAAAGCCGACAGGAAGACTTGGCGGAGTGCTCCCTGAGAGGATGACAATGTCACCGGGAGAAAGGACTGAAAATTGTGCTTTTAATTGCTTTGCTTCTTCATCAGATATTACTGGACCAGTACCATTTATTTCAGTTTCCTGATCAGATTTCAGCTTAATATTGATACGCGTATCGTCCTTCACTCCAGTAAAGCTTGTTTTGATCTTTTCTGAGGAAAGCCAATCTGAAATAAAGGTTCCAGTAAATCCTCCGATAAATCCCATTGCAGTAGATTCAATGGACATTCTTTTCAAAACTCTGGAAACATTGATCCCTTTTCCTCCGGGAAGCTTTATATCAGTTTGCATTCGATTCAACCCGCCGATTTCCAGATGGTTGACGTGGACAATATAATCGATGGAAGGATTAAGAGTTACTGTATAAATCATTTTGAAACCTCCTTAACTGTTGTTTTTTCCTGAAACTCTTTCAACAGATCTTCCGGACAATAATCTGTCAGTAAAATTACACCATCTAAATCAGCTACTTTGGTAAACGTAATTTTGTTTAGCTTACTTTGATCTGCTAAAATAAATGCTCGATCTGCATGCTGGATTGCCAGTCTTTTTAAAGCTGCTTCTTCGGGGTCAGGGGTAGTTAAGCCAAATTCAGGATGTACACCATTCATTCCCATGAAAGCTTTATTAAATCTGAATTGCTGCAGCTGCTCCATGCCGGATGCCCCGATAATCGCTTTAGTTGAAAGCTTTAATGTTCCGCCCAATATAATTGTGTTGATATTCAGATCAACCAGCTTGGCTGCATGATGCACCGAATTAGTGACAGCTGTGATCTTTTTTAGGGCTAAAAAAGGAATCATTTCCAGCGTTGTTGTCCCCGCATCAAGGTAAATAACATCTCCGTCAGCTACCTGATCAGCGGCAGTCTCTGCAATAAGTTGTTTGTTTTGAACGTTTTTGACTGATTTTTCAATCATTGACTGTTCAGTACCTAAATCATTTTTTATTTTGGCGCCGCCATGAATTCTTTCCAGAAGTCCTGCTTTTTCAAGGTCCTGCAGGTCCCTTCTAATAGTTGATTCTGAAGCGTTAAGGTAAGAAGTTAAATCTTGGGATTTTACAATTGACTGCTGCTCCAACAGCTCCTTTATTTTTTTATGACGTTCTTCTGTAAGCATTTCCATCCCTCATTTCACTGCTATATTATCATGCTGAATAATAAAAATCAATCAAAAACAGTCAAAAACATCTAAAAACATCTAAATGTATCTGTATTTAACCAAAAAATTGAATTTTAGCAGCAGAAATTTGGGATAAAACAGTTCATTTTCTATTTTAATATTAAAGAAACAACTGGTTTTAGAAGAATAATCAATTCTTGAAGCTGCTGCAGAATAAATTGTTAAAATCAACAGGTCTTTTTAAAGAATTTCCCCCATTTATTTGGTATAATAGTAAGGATTGAAATTTAAGGGAGGACGTTGAAAATGGCTCCAAAAAACGCCTTGATTCAAGGGATGAATCCTAAACAGAAAGAAGCTGTTTTACATACAGAGGGACCGCTTTTAGTTATGGCCGGTGCCGGCAGTGGAAAGACGCGGGTTTTAACTCATAGAATTGCTTACTTAATTGAAGAGAAGAATGTCAATCCATGGAATATTCTGGCAATTACATTTACCAATAAAGCAGCTAAAGAAATGAAAGAACGAGTGGCTCGATTGTTGGCGCATGGCGGTGAGGATGTCTGGATTTCGACTTTTCACTCAATGTGTGTAAGAATACTCCGCCGGGATGTGGACCAGATCGGCTACAATCGGAACTTTACAATTATAGACACCTCAGAGCAGCGGACTTTGATGAAACGAGTACTTGCCGAACTGAATATTGATGCAAAAAAATATGATCCAAGAACAATACTGGGAACCATCAGTAATGCAAAAAATGCATTGCAGACGCCTGAAAAAATGGCTGAGCTTCAGGGCAGTCAATATGAGGAAATTGCCGCCAAGTGTTACGCTAAATATCAGAAAGAGCTGAGAAACAATCAATGTATGGATTTTGACGATCTGATCATGAATACAATTCGCTTGTTTAATGAACAGCCGGATACACTGGGATATTATCAAAATAAGTTTCACTATATTCATGTAGACGAATATCAGGATACAAACCATGCACAATACATGCTTGTCAATATGCTGGCTGAACGCTTCCGAAATCTTTGTGTAGTAGGAGATGCAGATCAAAGTATCTATGGCTGGCGGGGAGCTGATATGCAGAATATTCTGGATTTTGAAACAGATTATTCTAATGCTTCAGTCATTTTACTGGAACAAAACTATCGTTCAACCAAAAAAATCTTATCTGCAGCCAATAATGTAATCGGCAATAATCGAAATAGGAAAGATAAAAGCCTTTGGACTGAGAATGATGACGGTGAAAAAATTGTCTATTACCGCGGAAACAGCGAACGTGAAGAGACACAGTTTGTTGTTCAGCAAATTCAAAAAGAAATGGCAGACAATGATCGAATCTATGGTGATTTTGCAGTTCTTTACAGAACAAACGCACAGTCGCGTGTAATGGAAGAGATGCTGCTGAAATCGAATATTCCTTATACGATGATTGGCGGGCACAAATTCTATGATCGGAAAGAGATCAAAGATATTCTGGGGTACTTGAACATTATCTCCAATCCTATGGATTCTTTGAGCTTTGAACGAATCGTCAATTCGCCGAAGCGCGGAATTGGAAAAACATCGGTCGATAAATTGAGAGGTTTTTCTGTCATGCATGGCTGGTCTATGCTGGAAGCGGCTCAGAATGTGGAGCTTGCCAATATTTCTGGTAAAGCAGGGAAAGAGCTGGGGGGATTTGGCTTGATGATTCAGGAGCTGACTCAAATGGTTCCTTATCTGACAATTACTGAGCTGGTCAAAGAAGTGCTGGATCGAAGCGGTTATAAAGATGATTTGGTTGCACAAAATAATTTGGAATCACAGACGAGGCTTGAAAACCTTGATGAATTTCTAAGTGTTACGCAGGAATTTGATAAACGCTATGCCCGTCAGAATGAAGAAGAAGCGGAAGCACCGGAAGAAAAGCTGGCTGTTTTCCTGAATGATTTGGCCTTGGTATCAGATCTTGATGATTTTGAAGAAAGTACTTCACAGGTAACTCTGATGACTTTACATGCAGCCAAAGGGCTGGAGTTCCCAGTAGTCTTCCTGATTGGTCTGGAGGAAGGGATATTTCCTCTCTCTCGTGCCATGCTTGAAGAACATGAACTGGAAGAAGAGCGCCGCCTTGCCTATGTTGGAATTACAAGAGCAGAAGAAGTGCTGTATATGACAAATGCTTTTTCTCGTACCTTATATGGAAAAACGCAGTACAATCGTCCAAGCCGTTTTCTGGAAGAAATTGAAGAAGAGCTGTTTAACAGACAGGGTGTTGATTTTTCATCGCAGCAAAGAACTGTTCAGCAGCGGGAACCAAGGATTTTTAAACCTGCTTATAGTCAGCCGACGCAAAAATCAGTTACAGATAAAATAGCCAGCGGTGGTGAAGCGATGGACTGGAAAGCAGGAGATAAAGTGAAACACAAAGCTTGGGGAACAGGGACGATCGTTAAGACCGGAGGCAATGGAAAAGATCTTGAGTTGGATATTGCATTTCCGGAAAAAGGGATTAAACGTCTGCTGGCTGCATTTGCGCCAATCGAAAAAATATAGGAGGAGAACACAGATGGGAACGGATCAACCATTGACCTTGGAACAGGCAGCAAAGCGTTCAAAGGAACTTAGAGAGCAGCTGATCAGCTATTCTCATGAATATTATGTGGAGGATCAGCCGACAGTAGAAGACCATGTATACGACAGACTGTATCAGGAGCTTGTGGATATTGAAACAGAATTTCCTGATCTGATCACATCTGATTCACCGACACAGCGCGTAGGCGGGAAAATATTGGAAGGGTTTGAGAAAGTAACCCATGATGTTCCAATGTACAGTTTGAATGATGGATTTTCAAAAGGAGATATCTATGCTTTTGATGAGCGGGTTCAAAAGCTGGCTGGTCAACAAGTCAGCTACTGCTGTGAATTAAAAATTGACGGTTTGGCTATCTCGCTGAAATATGTGGATGGTGACTTTGTTCAGGGAGCGACGCGTGGAGACGGAACCGTTGGAGAAAATATTACTGAAAATCTCAAGACGGTGAAATCTATTCCGCTTAAATTGAAGAAGCCTGTATCTATTGAGGTTCGCGGCGAGTGCTATATGCCGAAACAATCATTTGTCAATTTGAACAAGGAGCGGGAAGAAGCTGGCAAGGATGTTTTTGCCAATCCAAGGAATGCAGCAGCAGGCAGTCTTCGTCAGTTGGATTCGGCTATTACAGCAAAGCGTAATTTAAGTACATTTTTATATGCTGTGGCTGATTTTGGACCGATGGAGGCTGAAACACAGTTTGATGCTTTGGAAGAGCTGCCTGAGATAGGCTTGCGTACCAATCCTGAGAAAACACTGTGCAAGGATATTGATGAAGTATGGGCTTATATTGAAGCATATCATGAGAAGCGTGAAAAACTGCCCTATGAAATTGATGGAATAGTAATCAAAGTCAATGACTTTCATGTGCAGGATGAGCTGGGATTTACGGTGAAAGCACCACGCTGGGCAATTGCTTATAAGTTTCCTCCAGAAGAGGCTGAAACTGTGATTGAGAATATTGAATGGACAATCGGACGTACTGGAGTGGTGACTCCAACAGCTGTTATGACACCAGTCCGAGTTGCCGGAACGACAGTCAGCCGGGCAAGCCTTCACAATGTAGATTTTATCAATATGAAGGGTATTCGATTGAACGATCACGTGATTATTTATAAAGCCGGAGATATCATTCCAGAAGTTTCTCAGGTGCTGCTTGATAAGCGAGGGGAAGACAGCAAAGGATTTGAGGCACCAACACATTGTCCGGTCTGCAACAGTGAACTGGTTCATTTAGATGAAGAAGTTGCTTTACGTTGTATTAATCCTAAATGTCCCGCCCAGATTAAAGAAGGGCTTAGTCATTTTGTTTCCAGAAATGCAATGAACATTGACGGATTGGGGCCCAGAGTTTTAGAGCAGATGTTTGATAAAGAACTGGTTTCAGATGTAGCTGATCTGTATTTCCTGACAGAGGAACAGCTGATGACTCTGGATAAAATTAAAGAAAAATCTGCTCATAACATTTATACAGCGATTGCTGCAAGTAAGGAAAATTCGGTGGAGCGGCTGATCTTTGGTCTAGGGATTCGCCATGTCGGAGCTAAAGCAGCTAAAGTATTGGCTGAGTATTTTGGAGATCTTCGAACAATTTCGCAGGCGGACAAAGAGACCATTGTTGCTTTGGATTCTATCGGTGATATTATTGCAGACAGTCTGGTTACTTATTTTGAGAATGAAGAAGTGCATGAACTACTTGATGAGTTTGAAAAAGCCGGAGTGAATCTGACGTATAAAGGATTGCGTAGTGAACAGCTGGAAGATGTGGAATCTCCTTTTAAAGATAAAACCGTTGTGTTGACCGGGAAACTGGAAAAATACACTCGGGAAGCAGCCAAAGAGAAAATTGAAAGTCTCGGTGGAAAAGTAACCGGCAGCGTCTCGAAAAAAACAGATATTGTTGTGGCAGGAGAAGAAGCAGGCAGCAAGCTGACAAAAGCGCAGGACTTAGGTGTATCTGTCTGGACGGAAGATCAAATGGTGGAAGCACTTGAAAACAGCCATTTCTAGTTAAGTTTAATGTCAGGCTTGGCTAACATAGACGATGTATGTATTTGTTGTCCGTCTGGCATAGCTTAGGCGATTTTACTGAATATCAGCATTGAAACAGCTGATGATCCTTCCTTAGGCAAAAAACAATCTAAGGGACGGCTAGTTGAAACAAACAGAGTAGAGCTGGCTCCTTTTCGCCTTTATGTTTGAAGGTTTGAAAGAAAGATCAGAAAAACAGGAAATTTACAGTTTTTTCCATGATCTCTTTCAATCACCAGATATTTTTATGATAGAATAGAAAAAACTGTCTTTTTTGTTGCCTGAGAAATGTTGGGGTTTATAAAACTTCATCAAATTAGATTAGGCAGCTGTGAAGTGTCATCTTTTGTTTTTGCGGTAAAGAAAAAAGACATTGGTATTTTTTGAGGAAAGAAGGGTATTTATGGCAATCAGTGAAGAACAAGTAAAGCATGTGGCAAAATTGGCAAAACTGTCATTTTCTCCAGAGGAATTGACTGGATTTACAGATCAGTTGGGTAAAATCATTGATATGGTTGAACTGCTTGAAGAAGTGGATACAACTGGCGTTCCGTTTACATCCAACGTTGTGGAAACAGTAAATGTAATGAGAGACGATGTTTCAGAGCCTGGAACAAATAGAAAAGAATTAATGAGAAATGTACCGGAATCACAAGATGGATATATCAAAGTGCCGGCAATTATTGACAATGGGGAGGCTGGCGCATAATGGAGAAATTATATGATAAATCTGTTGCAGAGCTGCATAATCTTCTTGTTTCAAAAGAAATTACTGCAGCGGATCTTACAAAAGCAACATTTGACCGAATCAAGGAAACTGAAACAGATATTGATGCTTTTATTACTTTAAATGAAGAAAAAGCCGTGAATCTGGCTGAAGCAATTGATAAAAAAGGAATTACTGAATCAAATCCTTTAGCAGGAATTCCAATTGGGATTAAAGATAATATTGTTACAAAAGATATTCTGACAACGGCAGCTTCAAAGATTTTAAACAATTTTAACCCTATATATGATGCAACAGTGATGGATAAGGTTTATCAGGCTGATTTAATTCCAGTAGGCAAGCTGAATATGGATGAGTTTGCTATGGGTGGAAGTACAGAGAATTCCTACTTTAAGAAAACGAAAAATGCATGGGATTATTCTAAGGTACCAGGAGGTTCTTCCGGCGGTTCTGCAGCTGCGGTTGCAGCGGGTCAGGTTCCGGTTTCTCTTGGAAGTGATACCGGTGGAAGCATCAGACAACCGGCAGCATTCAATGGGATTGTAGGAATGAAGCCTACATATGGGCGAGTTTCACGATATGGTTTGATTGCTTTTTCTTCAAGTCTGGATCAAATCGGACCATTGACAAGAACAGTTGAGGATAATGCGCTTGTGTTAAATGCGATCAGCGGCTTTGATCCGAAAGATGGAACTTCTGCAGGAAATTCTGTTCCTGATTTTGCTGCAGGCTTAACTGGTGATATTAAGGGAATGAAGATTGCTTTACCTAAGGAATATCTGGGTGAAGGTGTAGCTCCTGATGTGCGCGAAGCAATCTTAAAGGCTGTAGAAACCTTTAAGAGCCTTGGTGCAACAATTGAAGAAGTCAGTCTTCCTCATTCTAAATATGGTGTTGCAGTTTACTATATCATCGCTTCTTCTGAAGCAAGTTCAAATCTGCAGCGTTTTGACGGTATTCGCTATGGTTATCGTTCAGAAAATATTCAAAATCTTGAAGATGTCTATGTAAATTCACGTACTGAAGGATTTGGTCTTGAAGTAAAACGCCGTATTATGCTTGGAACCTTTTCACTGAGTGCCGGCTACTATGATGCCCATTTCAAAAAAGCCGGACAGGTTCGTACGCTGATTAAACAAGACTTTGAAAAAGTCTTTGCTGAGTATGATTTGATTATCGGCCCTTCAGCACCAACAGCAGCCTATGGTATTGGGGAAAATATTAATGATCCGATTACGATGTATATGAATGATATTTTAACGATTCCTGTTAACTTGGCTGGATTGCCTGGGATGTCAATTCCAGCAGGATTTTCAGAAGGATTGCCTGTAGGTCTTCAGATTATCGGTAAAGCGTTTGATGAAGCAACAATGTATGAAGCAGCCTATGCTTTTGAACAAGCAACTGATTTTCATACAAAAAAACCAGTGATTTTAGGGGGAAATGATTAATGAATTTTGAAACAGTCATCGGTTTGGAAGTCCATGTGGAATTAAAAACAAACTCTAAAATCTTTTCACCGGCTCCAGCCCATTTTGGTGCAGAACCTAACAGTAATACAGCAGTGATTGACTGGGGCTATCCCGGTGTCCTTCCTGTTATGAATAAAACAGCTTTGGAATTTGGAATGAAAGCAGCCCTTGCGTTGAATTGCCAAATTTCAAAAGATACACATTTTGACCGTAAAAACTATTTTTATCCGGATAACCCCAAAGCCTACCAAATTTCTCAGTTTGATCAGCCGATTGGTCATGACGGCTGGATTGAAATTGAAGTAGAAGGTCAAAAGAAGACAATTCGTATTGAACGCGTCCATTTGGAAGAAGATGCTGGTAAAAATATCCATGGAACGGATGGATATTCTTATGTCGATTTAAACCGTCAGGGTACACCGTTGATCGAAATCGTGTCTGAGGCTGATATGCGTTCTCCGGAAGAAGCTTATGCATATTTGGAAGCTCTGCGCTCAATTATTCTCTTTACAGAAGTATCTGATGTGAAAATGGAAGAAGGATCAATGCGCTGTGATGCGAATATTTCTCTGCGCCCGTATGGACAGGAGGAATTTGGAACAAAAACAGAATTAAAAAACCTGAACTCTATGAGCTTTGTTAAAAAAGGTCTGGCTTTTGAAGAAAAACGTCAGGCAAAAGTTCTTCTTTCAGGAGGAGAAATCCAGCAGGAAACGCGCCGTTTTGATGAAACAACGAATAAAACATTATTGATGCGTGTTAAAGAAGGATCAAGCGATTATCGTTATTTCCCGGAACCGGATATTCCACGTTTTGCAATTGACGATGCATGGATTGAACAGGTAAGGAAAACACTTCCTGAATTACCGGCTTCACGTCGTCAACGATACAGCAGTGAGTTGGGCTTGCCGGAATATGATGCTATGGTTCTGACGCTGACAAAAGAAATGTCTGATTTCTTTGAAGCTGTATTGGCAGCCGGTGCAGATGCTAAGCAAGCATCAAACTGGTTAATGGGCGAAGTTTCTGCCTATTTAAACAGTGAAAAGATGGAACTGCTTGATACTAAGCTGACTCCGGAAAATCTTGCAGGTATGATCAAATTAATTGCAGATGGAACTATCAGTTCTAAAATTGCTAAAACAGTTTTTAAAGAATTGATTGAACATGGTGGAGATGCGAAAGAAGTTGTTGAAGCGAAAGGACTGGTTCAGCTATCTGATCCTGCACAGCTGCTTCCAATAATTAATGAAGTGTTGGACAATAATCAACAATCCGTTGATGACTTCAAAAATGGGAAAGACCGTGCTGTTGGATTCTTAGTTGGACAGATTATGAAAGCAACAAAAGGAAAGGCAAATCCCGGCGTTGTGAACAAGCTATTACAGGAAGAGTTAGCAAAACGATAGAAAGCAGCTGACAGGATATGAAAAAAGCAAGAGTTATCTATAATCCAACATCCGGAAAGGAACTGGTCAAAAAGAACTTGGCGGATATCCTCAATGTCTTAGAGGAATCTGGTTATGAAGCAAGTGCATATGCGACAACTCCGGAACAGGATTCTGCAAAAAATGAAGCAAAACGTGCAGCTTTACAGGGATTTGATTTGATTGTTGCCGCTGGGGGAGACGGTACGATTAATGAAGTGGTCAATGGCATTGCTCCTCTTGAAAATCGTCCGTTGATGGCTGTTATTCCGGCAGGAACGACAAATGACTATGCCCGAGCACTAAAGATTCCTAGAAACAATATTCTAGAAGCTGCAAAAGTGATTCAAAAAAATCAGACGGTGAAAATGGATATTGGTCAGGCTGCTGAAAATTATTTTATTAACATTGCTGCCGGCGGGCACTTGACTGAATTAACGTATGAGGTGCCTTCTGAACTGAAAAGTATTTTTGGCTATCTTGCATATTTGGTAAAGGGAGCAGAAATGCTGCCGAGAGTAAAGCCGATCAAAATGAGAATGACTTATGATGACGGTGTTTATGAAGGAAATGCCTCTATGTTCTTTTTAGGTCTGACTAATTCGGTAGGAGGCTTTGAACAGATCGCTCCTGATGCAAAACTGGACGACGGCAAGTTTTCATTAATTATTGTAAAAACAGCAAACATCTTTGAAATTGTTCATCTGGTGGCATTGATGCTGAATGGCGGAAAACATGTAGAAGATAATCGTCTGATTTATACGAAAACAAACTATCTCCATGCAGAGACACTGAATGCTGAAAACAGGATGCTCATTAACCTTGATGGTGAATACGGCGGAGAAGCACCTATGACCTTTAAGAATCTGCATCAGCATATCGAAATGTTTGCAAATATGGATGATATTCCTTCTGACGCTGTTATTGGAATTGTTGATGAAGATGAAGAAGATTATGAAGGGATTACCAGAGATTTTGTGAAGGAAGTTGAAAAGCTGACAGATCAGGATATCGATGGTGATGGAAAAATTGCCGGAGGAGAAAAAGTTAAAAAATAACCTTTGATTTTAGGAAGCATTATTATTATATGAAATATAAGCTGAAATTTAATGAAAATCGCCAGTCGACTGCCATGGTGCGGTCGTACTGCGCACTTTCAGAAGAAGTGCTGATTTTCTTGAATTTCAGCTTTTTTGTTCTGTTAGAAAGGGAGATAATATTGGGAATGCTCGAGCGGCAGGATAAAAAAATTGGTTTACGATTGAAGCTGTCGACCTTTAATACTGTAGAAAAGGTGGGCGATCGACAGTTAATAGAAACATTGCTAGCATTGACTTTTGAGTAATAACTACAGTAAAATGGAGAGGTCAAAGCGAGAAAGTTAGCTGATCGACAGAACAGGCGCTGAAAATCCTTATGTGGTAAGGGGAAAATAGGCACCCGTTTTAATCTAAACAGAATGAAATTTATAATTTTATTTGATCGTCTGTCCCATTTTCATTGTCTGGTTTTAATCTAAACAGAATGAAATTTATAATAACAAGCGAAGCACCGATAACAAGAGCAGCATTATCGTTTTAATCTAAACAGAATGAAATTTATAACCATTTACAATCAACTAGAACCACCCCGGCAAAAAGGTTTTAATCTAAACAGAATGAAATTTATAAAAGTCATGGTTATTTCTGAAACCATGTTTTTTTTTGAAATTCCCAATGTATCTTTGACCATACAATATTACTAGATCACTGCGTATTCTAATGCCCTATTTTACTTTCCTGTTTTAAACGAAACATGATTGCTTTTCCTGCTGATTTTCATTAGAATGGAACAAGTGAGAAGAGGAAGGAACGAATTATGAAAACACAACCAGTACAGAAGAACGAAACAATTGAAGTAGAAATTATTGATTTAACTCATGAAGGCTTAGGTGTCGGTAAAGTGGATGGTTATCCGCTTTTCATAGAAAACAGCCTTCCTGGAGAAAAGGTAAAAATTCTGGTTTTAAAGGCTGGAACTAAATTTGGCTATGGAAAAGTTCTGGAACGTCTGACGGACAGTCCTGATAGAGTCACGCTGACTGACGAAAGTCTTTTGAGAACAGGCATTGCTCCGCTTCAGCATATGACTTATGAAGCTCAGCTTCTATTTAAACAAAAACAAGTCGAAAAAGTTCTGGAAAAAATCAGTAAAATGCCGGATGTTCCTGTTTTGCCGACTGTTGGAATGGTTAATCCTGTGGGCTACCGGAATAAAGCTCAGATTCCAGTTAGAAAAGTTGCCGGTCAGATCGAAACAGGTTTTTACCGCAAAAACAGTCATGATTTGATTCCTATTAAAGATTTTCATATTCAAGATCCGGCAATTGATCAGGCTATTGTAGTCATTCGTGATATTCTGGCTCGCTTCAATGTGAAGATTTATGATGAGAAGGGACACGTTGGAAATCTGCGCCATATCATTATTCGTCGTGGTCATTACTCTCATCAAATGATGGTTGTATTGGTAACCAGAACAGGGAAGATATTTAAGCATGAACAAATTACAGAAGAAATTTTGAAGGAACTGCCTGAAGTTGTTTCGATTATTCAAAATATTAATCCAGATAAGACCAATGTTATTTTAGGAAAAGAATCCAAGCTGCTCTACGGTAAAGATCATATTGAAGATCAGCTGTTAGGAAAAACTTATCAAATTTCAGCCCCCTCTTTTTATCAGGTGAATACAGAACAGACAGAGTTTATGTATCAGACAGCAATGGATTTTGCGGGACTTTCAAAAGACGATATCATCATTGATGCCTATTGCGGAATTGGAACTATTGGATTGTCGATGGCAGATCGAGTGAACCATGTTTATGGAGTCGAAATTGTTAAAGAGGCAATTGATGATGCAAAAATAAACGCCTTCAACAACAGTATAGAGAATGTTACGTTTAAAACTGGCTCTGCTGAAAAAGTAATGCAGAAATGGAAAGAGTCCGGTATTGACCCAACTGTTTTAGTTGTTGATCCGCCTAGAAAAGGATTGACAGAGCCATTTATTGAAACAGCTATTGAGATGCAGCCGGAACGAATTATTTATATTTCATGTAATCCTGCAACCCTGGCAAGAGATTTGAAACTGTTTGCTTCAAACTATGAAGTGAAGAAAGTTCAGCCAATCGATCTGTTTCCTCAGACCCATCATGTGGAAAGTGTTACTTTGTTGCAAAGAAAATAATAATATATGTGAGAGACATTCCTTGAAAGCGGGATGTCTCTTTTTGTCGAAAATTAGCAGGATTATTAGCAGGTATTATTGAATAGAAAAAGCTGTATATGGAACGAGAGAATCTGCTTGCCAAATATAAATATATAAAATAAACGGGCTCATTGTCAACTAGTGTTGGTGAAAGAAATACAAGAGAATAAAGCCAAGCAGTTAGGTGGGCACCTACCTAGCTGCTTGTTTTTCATGCATTGATTCTGTTAATGAGGGTTCTTTTTAAC
>NZ_JAJDJV010000009.1:0-88226 GCF_020567625.1 Enterococcus sp. BWT-B8
TGCTTGTTGGAAGAGATGGCCCAACTATCCTTGACTACGTGAGCTCCCCTTACTAGGAAACAAAAAAATTGAATAACGAGAGAATTTCAATAAGTGGCTAACTTGCACTTGAAATTTGCGTTTACCAAAAAAATAAGCCCAAAAGAAGAAAAGTCTAAAGAAAGCAGATCGTTCTTCTGGCTTCTCGTCTTAAAATTTGCGGATAAAAATAGCCTCTGTATATTGACCACATTAAAAATAAGTTATAATTCTAAACCAAGAAATATGGAGGATATTCAGCAGTCTCCGTTTAAACATTCAATGATTGTCATCTGCATACCATTCTGCTAAATGGATGTTTACTACAGAAAATCCTTGTATTTATGGGTCTCACTTTGTATTTATTTGGAAAAGCATTGGCATATCTTGTATAACCTTCAGACATGCAACGAGCATTGGGAAAGTATAGGAGAAAGTCCTTTGTTTTCAATCTCATCCTAATTTCAGCACTAAAAGAGTACAGAAAAGAATGATTCATTCCTGAGTAATCTTTTCTGCATTCCAATACTATTTATTTTTTTCAAGCCTATTTATTTTATCTATTCTTGTCTGATGCCTTTCTCCCGCAAATTCTGTATTAAGCCATACATCAACAATCATTAATGCAAGTCCTTCACCAATGACACGCTGTCCCAGACAAAGAACATTTGTATCGTTATGCTCCCGTGTTGCTTTTGCTGAAAAACAGTCGCTGACCAGAGCTGCCCGAATCCCCCTAATTTTATTTGCTGCAATACTCATACCGATACCTGTACCGCAAATTAAAATTCCTTTAGCATCTTCTTTATCCAAAACTCGAGAACAGACTTTTTCTGCATAGTCCGGATAATCAACACTTTCATGCTGATCAACACCAAGATCCTCAACAATTACTCCTTCTTGCTTCAAATATGATTTAACTGCATTTTTATATTCCACGCCGCCGTGGTCGCACGCCAGATATACTTTCATCATTTTACCTTCTCTTCTCTTATTAGTAAACGTTCGTCAATATTCCTAAAGCAGCCAGAATTCCTCCGCCGACAATCAAAATCAGAAGAACGGTTGTCGGCTTCATTTTTTTCTTAAGCAAAATATAGGTCAGCATTGTTGCCCCCAGAGGAAGCAGCCCCAACAGCAACGTATCCAATACATCCGTCTGCATTGACAGAACCTTGTCCCCACTTAATTTGATAGAAGTATCCGTTCCAACTTTTACAAAAGAAGCAGCCAGTGAACCAATAACAATTGCTCCTAAAGTCTGAGCAAAGGTCATCACATATGGCAGCAATGAGCCGGAAAGCATTTTTTGAATCCCTTCTTTTCCTGTTTCGTATCCTTTCATCCATAGAAAATAGGCAATACTTGTCATGATGCCCAAATGGAGAACGAAAAACGCAACAGGTCCTAATAAGATATTTCCTTCTGCACCAAACGCTAATGTAAATGAAAGCAGAATTGGAATCAATGTTCCCTGCCAAAGCGTATCTCCAATACCGGCAAGTGGTCCCATCAGCCCAGTTTTCAGCCCATTAATCGTTGCATCGCCAATTTCTGCTCCATTCGCTTTTTGTTCCTCCATCGCTATTGTCATAGACAAAATCGGTCCGCCAAATGACGGCTCAGTATTAAAAAACTGCATATGTCTTTCAAGCGCAGATTTCATTTCATCAGAATCCTTGCCATAAAGCTTTTTCAATACTGGAGATAAGGCATGAACCACTCCTGTTGCCTGTAGTCTTTCATAGTTGTAATTTGCATGAGAAAAGAAAGTCCAACGCCAAAACGCAGAAACGACTTCACGTTTGGTCAGTTTTTTCTCTGGTGTATATTGTTCTACTACATTTGCCTCCATTAGACAGTCCTCCCGTTCCCATTTTTCTTAAGATAAAGTTCAGTAAATACATAGGCAATCACTGCAGCAAATACCGAAATCGGCAGTGTTGGCAGTCCTGAATAAATTGAAAACATGAAGCCCAGCAGGAAGAAAATCAATGTGCCTTTTCCATTCATCGAACGAAGGTTCATCGCAATCCCCAAAGCGGGAAGAATTCCTCCGATTGTAGAAAGAACTTCCAATGGTTTTCCTCCCAGCTGATCCACCACACCTGCAACTGCATCTGCACCTAAATAAGAAGCCAACGCAACCGGAATCACTGTGATTACCAGTAAGAATAATTGGGGCGGAACAATATGAAGCATGTTAATCCGGTCAATGTTTCCTTCTTCCGCCGCTTTATCTGCCAAATGGACAAAGGTAATATCGACAGTCATGTGAGCCACCCAGACTAATGTACCCAATAAACCAAGAGGTACTGCCAGTGTCACAGCTACTGAAGGTTCAACATTGGCAGCCATAGCCAGTGCTGTGCCCAGTGTACCTGCTAATGCCGGGTCCATTGCCACGGTTCCTCCGGCTGAAATAAATGCTAAATACGGTAAATTAATTGCTGCTCCAATAATACAGCCCTGAACCGGATCACCCAGAATCAGTCCGACAATTGTTCCATTTACAAGTGGTCTCATCCAGCCGTGCGTTCCAACCAATGTAATCCAAGGTGTGCCGTTAACGCCCAAGTAATACACAAGACCAATCAAAATTGCCTGTACAATATTAATTTGCATAACACTTTTCCTCCTATCTCCTTGCTAATTATAAAATCCCTTTTACTGATATAGCTTTTTCGTCTGGAATGATGTGAATACTCATTTCCACGCCATGATCAACAATCTTTCTGAATGTTTCTCTTTCATTATCTGAGGCAGAAATATTTTTATAAAACTTGCTCCTGTTTTTATTTACACCCATTCCGCCGATAATGATCTTCTCCAAAGCAACACCTTTTTCAATCAGCTGAAGATACGCTTCCGGTCCTTTTGTCAAAATGATAATTTTGTCATCTGCCGGAGCATTTTTTAACAGCTCTGCTCCATCTTCAATGCCTGCAATTGATAAATCAATACCTCCAGGTACAGCCATAGAAATGATTGATTTAGTAAACTCGTCTGCTGCAGTCGGTTCATCAACAATAACGATATGGTTTCCTCCTGTATACTGCAGCCATGCTGTCATTACCTGTCCATGTATTAACCGATCATCAATTCTTGCTAACACGATTTTTGCCATTCTTATCTTCCTCTCTACTTTTTCGCCTGTACTGACGTCAGTTCTTCAAAAAACTCTTTGATACCCTCTTTACCTGCCTGCATCACATTTTTATACATATTATCCAATACTATCCCCAGCATCCGCTGGTTAAATGCTTCAATGACCATTGGAAGATTGACTCCCGAAATTAGGCGATAATTATGTCCCTCCAATTTTTTGAAGCTCATTGCCGTTTGATTGTATGGACTGGCTGAGAAAAGATCAGCCATCACCAGAACACCATTTCCTTTATCTAATTTTTTTATCTGTTCCTGAATTTGATCAGCAAATAAATTAATATCATCTCCGTGGCACAAGCTTAAGGTATGATAATTCTGCTGCTTTCCCATAATCAGTTCCAGACTGTCCATGATGCCATCTGCCATTTTTCCGTGCGTTACAATCAATATTCCTGTCATGCCCCATCACTTCCTTTCACCTTCTTTATAAGCAACAGGCATGCCAACTTTTCTGTGCCAGCTTATTACTCTTGCTTCTTTTCGTGATTAGTCTGCTTTTGAAAAAAGAAGCCCTGATACTGCTATATTTCCGTCTGCTATATTTTCTTCCTCAGTACTAGTATTACAAGAAAAAATAACTCTTTTATCCTTGAAAAAAGCTGAAATAGCACACTTTTTAAACTTCCAGCACAAAAAACACCTAAAAAGAAGCACTCACTTCTGCTCGTTCATACTAAATATATCTTTTTCAGCACACTTCGCCAAAAGAACACATTTTCGGCACACTCGCAAAACTATAAAAAACGTCTGAGCACTTTGCTCAGACGCCTTTCCACTTACCCTTTCATATTACATTCGAAGTCTTTATTCAGCAAATCATTCTGTTTAAGTCTGTTCAATCTTTAAGCCTTTCGACTGAAGCAGCGCAATACTTTCAGAATCAGCCTCTGTATCTGTAATCAAAAGATCCATTTCTTCAATCGGCCAAAATGCATGCAGCGCTTTTCTTCCCAGCTTTGTATGATCCGCTACAACAATAACATTTTGAGCGGATACAAGCATCTCTTTCTTTGCCGGAATCAAATATTCATCAAAATGATTCAGCCCTGTTGTCAGATCAAATGCTGGGGTCGCAATAAATGCCTTATTGACAAATAAATTTTTAAGTGCAGCATCTGTCAACATCCCATTCAGCATATAGCTGTTATGGTGAACAACGCCGCCCGTTACAATGGTTTTTACTTCCCGGTTATTTCTTAACACTGTCGCTATATTAATATCATTTGTGATCACAGTTAAATTTTTCTGATTTGTCAAATGTCTGGCAATCTGTAATGTCGTTGTACCTGAATCTAGAATGATACTGTCGTAATCCTTGATTAAGCTTGCTGCATAACGCCCAATTCGTTCCTTTTCATCAATATTCTCTGTCTGCCGCTCATCAAAAGGAGATTCATCTTTTTTTACATCTGACGGAATCACACCTCCATGAATACGGGCAACCAGTCCCTTTTCCTCCAAATCATCCAAATCTCTTCGAATGGTTGTTTCGTGAACAGAAAACGCATCTGCCAGATCATTGACTGAAACGAACTGCTTCTCTTTGATTAATTCAAGTATCTTGTATCTTCTTTCATCTGTTAACACATTACCGACTCCTGTCTATTCCCATTTGAAGTTGATAACTGTTTTTTTCCATCCATGATTTGCAGCAACTCGATCCATCACCTCTTTGAACTCAGCTCCATTGGATACATCATCCATTTTGACAGGAAGAATCCTTTTTAGCGCCTCCTGATAGGACAGATTCTTCATTCCTTCAATCACTGCCTGAAAATCTGCTGTAGATGAGCGGCTGCTGCCATGCAATGTAAGCCCCTTTTCCAGAATATCTCTGGTGTTAATTGGAACCCGGGCCTCGGTCACTCCCATCAGAATAACATCCGCACAGGAATCAGCAATATCAATCGCCTGATTTAGTGCATTCTCACTGAAGGCGCCGCCTGTACATTCCAGCAATATATCAAAACACATCTCGCTGTTTTCAAAATCATAGGTTGTCACGTTTTCTGTCTGCGCAAAGTCAAATTCTGCGAGTTTCTGCTCGTCTGCACCAAAAACAACAAAACGTTCTTTCTCAACTTCATACATATATCTTATCATAGAAGCGGTGAAATAGCCTACAGGACCGTCGCCAAACAATGCAATTTTCTTTGTTTTATCGAGTAGTTTTGAGCGTATATGGCTAATAGCATGAAAGGAAACAGTTGACAGCTCTGCGAGAACCGCAACTTCGTCTGGAATTTCATCAGGTATTTTCACAAGACATTCTGCCGGATGAACCAGCATACTTTGCGCAATACCATCATAGCCGCTTCCCAAAAATGAATTCCCTTTTGTATAGTTAACCGGCACTTCTGACTTTTGTTCAATTTCCGGATGAAGAACAGCACCGGGAATGTTAGGTACAATCACGACTCGGTCACCTGCTGAAAATTCCGGCGCATTCGATTCTTCAACAACTGCAATTCCTTCATGCAGCAAAGCCATCGGTAATTTTTTTGCCAGTGCTTCAGGTCGACGTTTTCCAGAAAAATATCTCAGATCTGCATGACATATACTGGCGAGTTTAGGTTTTACAGCAGCCCATCCCTTTGGAATGTTCCATTCCGTACTGACCTCTTCAATAACACCCGGCTGGATCAATCGATACATAACAGATTCTACAGTGCTTTTCATAATGCTTCCCTCCAAATTTTATCGCTCGAAACAACTCGTTTCTAGCTCGATTACGAGTTTACCACCTTTCCAAAAGCTTGTAAACCCTCGTTTAAACTCTGTGCAGAAAAAAATCTCAAAAAAAAGAGCAAAAACAAGCAATTTAGCACTTGTTTTTGCTCTTTTAAATTCAGTTAATAAATTTTTTCAGAAGTAATTCATTTTTCTTTTTACCCGCCTGATCATCATTGATATTTGAAAAATAGAAAATTTCTGCTACATAGGCAATTTCATCCTTGTCTATCTGAATACCAAAAGAAGCCTCAATAACCTGAAATTCTTTCTCAATAACTTCATAGATTGATTCAAATTCACTAATTTTTTCATCAAAATTATAATACCTCAGTGTATTCTTTTGAATAGCCCGTTCCAGCATTGTTACTGTATGAAATATATATTTGATATACAACGAATCTGTATGTTGAATCTTAGCTTGTTCAAGAATTTTTTGATACGCATCCTCCAACAGTTTACTGACTTTATCAACATTGATGAATGTCGTTGTTTCTTCAATCAGATGAAAAATTTTCTCTTTTATTTTTGGTTTTTGAGTATCAACCTCCGGCAGTCCATGTCGACTTGACGCAACATAGCTGTATTCTTTTCCATTATCCTGCAGAACATTGAGAATTTCATCAATATCATACGAATTACTTAAAGCTAAGCGGGTAGCTTCAAGGACATAAGGAGTACTTACACAGCTCAGTGTTCTGGTCAAACTCCCTGTTTCCTCTGTGATTATTTCACCAAAAGTTGTCAGCGACCCCATATCGACCAGCAGCAGAACTCCTTTACCTTCATCAATTTGACGAACCATCTCAATACTTTGCTCCAAAACCTCACTGACACTTGCTTCTAGCGGCATACAAATAGCATGACAATGCTTGACCTGCAGCAGTTTATTTGCAACAGCAGCTATGTCTTTCGCTGCATAATTTCCATGAGCAATAACCAAGATCCCTACGTGTTTTTCCTCATTTTTCAGATCAAGTGAGTTGAGAAAAAGCGCAATCATACTTACTTCATATGCCGGCACAGAAATATGATAATGCTGACTGATCTGATGAATAATTTTTTCAGCCATAATTTGATAGGACAGTGCCTTACTTTGCTTCACTTCACTGCGCGAGTGACTGTTATAGCTCCCACCCTGAATTTTGCTGATAACATTTTTCAGGTGCATCATCAAACCGATCATCGCCTGATTATTCAAATATATCTTCTGCTGAGACAGCGTTTCTTCAATCACCCTGAACAGAAAATGGTATTCCTCTTCCGGAATAATTTTATAAATTGGTTTTTCCTGTTCATTTTCTCCCTGGTAAATTCTTCCATTTTCTGCATTGCCAAAGTATTTCATCGTTTCTGTATCAACATACCTACGTATTTCTTCAGCAGCAATTCCTTTTTCAAAATACTTCTTAGAATTTTTCTCCAATTCTTTATAAAATGCAGATTCCTGTTGAAAATTAGTAACCAATTCTTCAATTGAGCTTGGTGCATCATCAGGATAAAAATCAAATGCTTCTTTTCCATTCCAGTCGAAATAATGCTTTCTCTGTTCTTCCAGAATCAGAAAGAAATTAAAATGATGCTTTGGCAAATTCCCCACTTCAATGTTTAAACACTCTGTTCCGCTTACCAGACTCTCAGAAAAAGCACTTGCTGTTGTCAACTTAATATCATTAATCAGCTGACCAAGATTATTAACACAGTCATAAAACAATAAAAAATTTATCACATCTGTTGAGACAGTAATCTGCCGATTAATCGCTTTGGCTTCACTTTTAAAATACAGATAAATCAGTTCCAGTCTTTCTTCCATTGAGCGCTCTTTCAGTGATGGAATTTTGATAACGTTGGGAATTCTCCGCAAAAAAGTCTTTAAAATGGCTTCATCTGGATCTTCTGTTGTAGCTGCAATAATCAGTACATCGGCTTTCTGATGTGTGGCAGACTCGCCCAGTCTACGGTATTCTCCCCGATCCATTAATGAAAACAGCATTTCCTGTCCTTCAGGCGGCAAACGATGAATTTCATCAAGAAACAGAATACCGCCGTTTGCTTGAGAAACAAGGCCCCGCTTTTCTTCCTCCGCTCCGGTAAAAGCTCCTTTGACATGACCGAACAGATGGGATAACAGCAGCTGAGGATTACCGGAATAGTCTGCGCAATTGAATAAAATATAAGGCGCATCCTCTGTAAATTTCTCATTTGCTACCGCAAAACGATACATTGCATTAGCAAAGGTTGTTTTTCCTACACCCGTCTCACCAATCAGCAGAGTATTCAAGCCAGACGGCGGGTAAAGTATTCCGGCAATAGCTTGTTTTACCTGTGTTTGCATGCTTTTGTCTGAGCCAATCAAATCTAAAAACGCATTCTCTTTTTCATTATCAGCAAGCTTTTCCAATTCCTTGCCGTTCCGTACCGATTCAATGAATTCAGGCAATGATGAAAATGTATTTCCAGCTAGCTGTTCACTGCTGTAGCTTTTTAATCCAGGTAATTTACGACTTAGAAAAAGAACCGGTCTTCCGCCAATTCTAATGGCTCTATTTTCAAGAACCAGCTGTTTCAGCTCTCTGCTGACATTATTTCTTGAGTAACCAGTTTTCTCTGATAGATCCGAAGCAGTAAAGCCTACCTCCAAGCTGTCAATTTGTTCATCATTAATCAGTACACAGCATTCCTCCAACGCTCCCAAAATATGATCAATTCTTTTCTCCATCAAAACAACTCCTTTCAACGGAACGGTAAACGCTCACAATTTGTGATAAAATCAGATATTTTCACATCCGCTCTTATCTCTATGAGACCATAATTCATTTAGTAATTCAATAAAAGAACAAACTTTTTTTCGAATCGTTCACTTGTTATAAAATAGTTTCTAATTAGTCAATAATTATGGTTTTTCAAAGGTTTTCCCCTAAAAAAAAATATCATAGTGTTATTTTATGAGTTTATTAAATAAACCCTCCCCTTTTTCAGACCCATACAATTAAGCTGAAAAAGAGAGAGTATAACATTAAAATAAAGAAATTCAAGTTTTATTTTTTCACAAAGATCGATATTTATTCACAACATTTTCCACTGTAAAGCCAAATGACTCCATAAGCAGCTCTGCTGGGGCACTAGCTCCATAACGGTCGATGGACAGCACCTCGCCTTCTCTGCCAATGTATTCTCTCCAGTCAAATTTGCTGCCCATTTCAACAGCCAAACGTTTGGTGATTTTTTCAGGAAGAACAGACTCTTTATATTCTTTACTTTGCTTTTCAAACCGGTTCCAGCTGGGCATTGAAACTACCCGGACAAAGATCCCTTCTTCTTCCAGTTTTTTCTGTGCTTCAATTACCAGATGAACCTCCGAGCCTGTCGCAAGCAGCAACCCGTCTATTCTGTCATTTCCTGCTTCAGAAACAATATAGGCTCCTTTGGACACCCCTGCATCAATGACTTTCTGATCAGAAGAAAGTGTTGGTAAATCCTGACGGGTTAATGCCAAAATCGTTGGTTCTTCTCTGTTGGAAAGACAAGCTTTCCATGCTGCAATCACTTCTTTTCCTTCAGCTGGTCGAATCAGATCTACATCCGGCATTGCACGTAATGCTGCCAAGTGCTCAATCGGTTCGTGTGTTGGTCCATCTTCTCCGACCGCAATACTGTCATGGGTAAAGATATATGTCACAGGCAACTTCATCAAAGCTGACATCCTAATTGCCGGACGAAGATAATCGGAAAAGACAAAAAATGTGGAGCAAAATGCCTGCAATCCGCCATGTAGCTGCATCCCATTGGAAATTGCTGCCATTCCAAATTCCCGAACACCAAACCAGATATTGCGGTTTCGGTAATTAAACGAGCTGAAGTCCCCTGTATTAGCCAGATAGGTCTTATTTGAGCTGGATAAATCAGCAGAACCGCCAATCATCGATGGAATCTGCACTGCAAGCTGATTCAGCACTTTCCCGGAGGAAACTCGAGTCGCCAGCGTTTGTCCTGCTTCATAGTCCGGATAGGAGAGCTGTGACAGATCATGAGAAAAGTTGATTGCCTGCTCAAATTCTTTCGCTTCTTTTGGATATTTTTCCTGATATTCTTCAAGTTTCCGATTCCATTCTTCAACAAGTTTTTTCCCAGTTGCAATCTGAGCGCGTGTATGTTCAAGAATATCTTCTGGAATAACAAATGGCTCTTCTGACCAGCCGTAGTTTTCTTTTGTTTTAGCAGCTTCTTCTGCCCCCAAAGGTGCGCCATGGGAACTGGAAGCTCCGGCTTTATTTGGTGAGCCGAATCCGATTGTTGTTCTGATTTCAATTAGAGTCGGCTGTTCAAGATTCGCTTTGGCTTCTTTAATCTTCTCATCAATGGACTCAATGTCATTACCGTTCTCAACTCTTAGGACCTGCCAGCCATAGGATTCATACCTTTTTTGAACATCCTCAGAAAAGGATTGGCTCAATTTACCGTCCAAAGAAATATCGTTGCTGTCATAAAGAACAATCAGCTTTCCAAGTTTCAAATGACCTGCCAGAGAAGAAGCTTCGCTGGTAACTCCTTCCATTAAATCCCCATCACCGCATAACGCATAGGTATAATGGTCAATGAGATTCAGCTCTTTCTTATTATAAGTTTCTGATAGATGCGCCTCAGCAATAGCCATCCCCACAGACATGGCAATTCCCTGTCCCAAAGGTCCGCTTGTAGCATCAATTCCGGCTGTATGCAGATATTCAGGATGTCCAGGTGTTTTACTGCCCAGCTGTCTAAACTGTTTCAGCTCCTCAACAGTCATCTCTTCATAACCAAACAAGTACATTAACGAATAAAGCAACGCAGAACCATGTCCAGCAGCTAAAATGAATCGATCCCGATTAATCCAATTTGGAACAGTGGGAGCATACTTCATTTGCTTTGCCCATAAAGTATAAGCCATTGGTGCTGCGCCCATCGGCATTCCCGGATGTCCCGAGTTTGCTTTCTCCACAATATCAATTGCCAAACTCCTAATCCCTGCAACAGCTCTGTTCTCTATTTCTTTTATCATTCTTACAGCCTCTTTCTGCTCTTAAGAGCTTGAATTCGTAAAAAACAACTCGTTATTGCTCATTTACGAGTTTAGCATGTTTCAATTCTGTTGTAAAGGCAATATGAATTAAAGAAAAAGAGTATAAGACTACCTTCAAACGGCTTTGTCTTATACTCAATCTAATGAACTGGAAAAAATTTTCCTTTTCTTCTTTTTTAAAGTACTGATATCCTGATTTTTAAGAAATTATGCCTTGCCTGTTCGTCTCTGAACCAATTTAACAATCTCAACAATCGGAATAATTGACACAGATGCCAATACCACAATCATCCACTGATAGGGATCAAGCGTAGTTACTCTGAACAGGTCATTAAAGCCCGGAACCACGATCGTTGCGGTTAGCAGCAGCGCAGAAATTAACAACGCCCAGTTAAAGGTCTTGTTCTTGAACAAACCAACTGTAAAAATAGACTCATGGATCGATTTCACATTAAATGCATGAAGCAGTTGAATCAGCCCTAATGTAGCAAATGCCATTGTTAATGCATCGCCATGCTGCAGGTCATATAGTGCCTGTGCAGATAAATTCGGCATATTTATTGCAGTATGAGCAGGATTCGTGATGGCCAGATGATACACAAACAGAATCAGTCCGCCTTGGAGTACTCCCTGATAAATCACACTGCTCAGTACACCGCCTGAAAAGAAATTGGAATTCTTTCCTCTTGGCACCTGCTTCATAACATCACTTTCTGCCGGCTCAACACCTAATGCAATTGCAGGGAAAGTATCTGTTACCAGATTAATCCATAATAAGTGAACAGGCAGTAATGTATCCCAATTCAACATGGTGGCAATGAACAGCGTCAATACCTCTGCAAGGTTCGCGGATAACAAGTATTGAATCGTTTTTTGAATATTGGAGAAGACTTTACGTCCCTCTTCCACCGCAACGATAATCGTTGAGAAGTTATCATCTGCCAGCACCATATCAGATGCTCCTTTGGAAACCTCCGTACCTGTAATACCCATTCCAATACCGATATCTGCAGCTTTTAACGCCGGTGCATCATTAACCCCATCACCAGTCATGGCGACTACTTTCCCTTCATTTTGCCATGCTTTGACAATACGAACCTTGTGTTCAGGTGAAACACGAGCATAGACAGAATACTTACCGACAGTACTTGCAAACACCTCATCAGAAAGATTATTCAGCTCCGCTCCGGTAATTACCGCAGCGTCATCCCCTTCTTTAATAATACCAAGTCTTGCAGCAATTGCTTCAGCTGTTTCACGGTGATCTCCTGTAATCATAATAGGACGAATACCTGCTTCTTTGGCAACCTTCACTGCAGCTGCAGCTTCTTTCCGTTCCGGATCAATCATTCCAACCAAACCAGCAAAAATCAAGTCTTTTTCCACTGATTCAGAAGTCATTTCAGATGGTACTGTATCAGCATAATTATAAGCCATTCCCAGAACGCGAAGTGCCTGCTTCGCCATTTTCGTATTGTTTAAAAGTATTTCCTTACGGTCATTCTCACTAATAACCGCTGTTTGACCATTTGTTTCGATCTGACTGCAGCGTTTCAGCAGTTCATCCGGTGCGCCTTTCACAGCAATCAAGTATTTGCCGTTTTCAAGTTGATGAACCGTCGTCATCAATTTCCGATCGGAATCAAATGGAATTTCAGCCACACGTGGTTCAGCCGTTACTTTCTCCGTAACATTAAAGCTGTGATCCAGTCCAAACTGTACCAATGCAGTCTCCGTTGGATCTCCAATGAGTGTACCGTCTTGAGAAATTTTTGTATCATTAGCAAAGGTCATAATCTTTAATGCCATATTATCGGGCGAAACAGCCTGTGAAGCGGGTGCCAAATGATTATTCGCATACAGCACTTCAACAGTCATTTGATTTAATGTCAATGTCCCGGTTTTATCTGAACAAATGATGTCTGTACTGCCCAAAGTTTCCACCGCAGGCAGTTTGCGGACAATTGCATTTTTCTTTGCCATTTTCTGTGTGCCCAGCGCCAGAATGATCGTTACAATAGCTGGCAGCCCCTCCGGTATGGCAGCTACTGCCAGCGAAATAGACGTCAGCAGCATGTCCACCCAATCTCTGCCGTTTGCTAATCCGACAGCAAACATAATCACTGCAATAATCAGAATTGCAACAGTCAGAACTTTTCCCAGCTGGTTTAAGTTCTGCTTGAGCGGTGTTTCCTGTTCCTTTTCACCAGCAAGCATCCCGGCAATCTTCCCAACTTCCGTATTCATTCCTGTACCGACAACAACTCCTACACCACGACCATAAGTTACGTTACTGTTGGAATAAGCCATGTTCAAACGATCACCTATTCCAATTTCCTGTGCCGACTGCTCCAATGTGCCGGCTTTTTTCTCAACAGGTACGGATTCCCCGGTTAACGCAGCCTCTTCAATTTTCAGACTTGCTGCTTCCAGTAATCGAAGATCCGCCGGAACCACATCTCCAGCATCAAGCAATACAATATCGCCTGGAACCAGTTCATCACTTTTAACGGAAAGAGCATGCCCATCACGACGAACATTGGCATTTGGCGAAGACATTTCTTTTAGCGCTTCGATCGCTTCTTCCGCCTTAGCTTCCTGAACAACACCAAAAACAGCATTCAGAACCACCACTAGTAGAATAATTACCGAGTCAACAATCTCATGAGAAAATAAAGCCGAGATTACCGCTGCAGCAAGTAATACGATAATCATAAAATCTTTGAATTGTTCCAAAAATTTAACAAAAATTGATTTCTTCTTACCTTCCTCTAATGCATTTTTTCCGTATTCAGTTAATCTCTTTCTCGCCTCTTCTTCGGAAAGACCATCAACACTGGTGGTCATTTTCTCCAGCACTATTTCCTCCGATTGCATATAAAATGCTTCTGTTAATTGTACTCTTCTCTGTTCTGACATTTTCTTCCTCCTTGAACATTGCAGCTGCTTTCCAGTCTATTTTACCTAATTTTTTACAAAACATAAAAAAATAGACTTCTGCATGCTACTTAAAAATTAAGTACACACATAAGTCTCACTGTTTAAGACAACACCAGGGAACGAATTCCAGTGTTGGTGATGCTGCCACAGCTCTTCAGCTGCCAGTTACTCCCTCATGAAAGAATAATCTCTAAAAACAACAACTGTTTTAAAAAATTACCGTTTCTAATATTATGACTGACAGCGATCCGTTTTTCAAGTCTAAAAGTAAATTTTCATGCTTTCTTTTTCATGAGGTCAGTAATTCACTCAAATAAAATGACTTAATTTTCTCTGGACTGTGGAATTAGTATATCTAGAAGTCTTAAAACCGAATAAAAAGCGTTCCAGTCTTTGTATGATCCGAGCATTCGTAAGAAGCATAGGAGCAAGTTCTTATATGCCCCTCAGACATACGATGAGTAACCGCAGGAGCACTTGCACGATCTTAACTGCGACGAGTAACCGCAGGAGCACGGAGCAGCTTTGTCACGACCTCAAAATAAAGAAACAGCCGCACAGTTATTCGATTTTTCAGGATTTTACCAATCTCAATTTTCTTCGCGTTAAACCGCCTGACTTCCTACCCTTCATCCTTGAATTTCAGACTTTTTGTCCAGAAATTTTCTTGCGTCCCCTGTTCCATTCCCATGATGAATTTCTCGCGAATATCCGGATACTTTTCTGAAAGCCCTGTAACCAAACGCTTTATTTCTTCCCGCTTTGTCTTTTTATCAACTGGACAGGGATTGAATATCACCGGCAGCTCTTCTCGCTTCACAAACTTGACAATATCCGTTTCATGAAGATAAAGCAACGGACGAATTAAGGTAACCGCTGTTTTTGTCAAATAGCTCTTCGGCTCAAAGCTTTCCATCGTTCCATGAAAGAGAAAGTTCATGAAATACGTTTCAATTGCATCATCCAAATGATGTCCTAGCGCCACTTTATTACAGCCCAGCTCTTTAGCACGATTATACAGAATCCCTCTTCTCAGCTTTGCACACAAAGAACAGGGGGAACGCTCTTCCCTGATGTCAAAGACCACTTTGGCAATATTGGTCGGTACAACATCAAGTGAATAGCCCAGCTTCTCCACAAAGTCCTGCATTGGGCGAATATCCATATCAAATCCCATATCCAAAGAAATTGGCACAATTTCAAACGAAAAGCCCAACCGTTCCTGCTTCGAGATAGTATCTAAAAAGTAAAACAGACTGGTGCTGTCTTTCCCGCCGCTCATTCCAATTGCAACTCTCTCTCCAGGCTGAATCATTTGATAATTTAAGACCGCACGGCGAATCGGGTTATAATAAATTGAGTTGTCTTTTTTCTTAAAGCTCATTTTAGTACTCCTCTTACCTATCATTCTATTGAGAAAAACGCAGAATTATGACCGGGCATCTCGTCTACTCAAAAGCTGAATTATAAAAATCTGTTTTCAAGCTGTATTTTTCTCCTGATACCAAATCATACTGAACCATCTGGTAAGCTTCATAATAGGCTTCCTGCTCATTGCTGAGCTTCATTTCCTTACTCCACTGATCACCAACATAGTAAATTCCTTTTTCAAATGCAGGGATTGCTTCCTGAACATTTAACAGCAGCTGATAGAAGCCGGATGTTTTCAAATTGCTCTGCTCAAGCAAGGATGGTGCAAAGTAGTATGGACTCGTGATTGCATCATGTGTTGTTTTTTCAGATAGCTGATGGGCTGTATCATACATGAGAAATTCTGTTCTGTGCATTTTAGCATCTGCTTCGTTGGCAGCCTGAAGTTCCTCTGAATAAATACTAGGCAGATGATCTCCCCAAAATACAACGAGTGTTCGCCGATCCAGCTGGTTCAGCTCTTCAATAAAATCTTTCAGTGCTTCGCTGCTGTATGCAATATCCTGCATATAGCTGTCGATGCTGTACTTATTTTCAGTACTTTGAGAAGAGTAGCTCAAGGTTGTATACTTATCGCTGTATGGCATGTGCGTCTGCATGGTAACCAAATGAATAAATTGCGGATCAGACGTCCCTGACAACAAACCCATGATTTCCTTATAAGCTGCTGCGTCTGAAATATACGAATTATTTTCAATCTTGTCAGTATGTTCCATTGTGTCTTCATAAATAAATTCATCAAAACCAAGCATAGTGTAAACATCTTTCCGTTTATACATCGAGGTATTGTAAGGATGAATTGCTGTCGTTGCATAATCCTCTTCTTTTAAGAAAGAAACGATCGAAGGAAACTCCTTCATATTTGGCAAAAGCATGGTGTATGGCGTTGTCATTTGCGCATTGAAAAGCTCCATGGACAAGCCGGTTAATGCTTCAAATTCGATATTCGCTGTACCTCCGCCATAATTTTGAGAAAGCATTTGACCACTGTAAGTCTGCTCAGCAATTGACTTATATTCTGCCAGCGGGTTCTTATCAGCAGTAATTCCTTCGAGTGCCAGCGGATCAGAAAAGCTTTCACTCATTATAAAAATAATATTTGGTTTTTCCTCAACAGCTTCCTGATTCTTTTTCTCTGCTTCTGCAGTGTATGTTTCGACTATTTCTTCAATAGTCTCTTTTGAATAATTTTCCGGCTCTTCCATAGCAGTAACTTTTAGATTGTAGAGAAAGCCGCCAATAAATCCGGTATTATAATAGTTCATTTTCTGACTGTAAGGAATCCAGAAGGCTGATCTGTTATATGCTTTTCTAAGCAGATTATTTGGATTGTTAAAATCACTGAAATAGAACATTAATCCAACAGAACAAATCAACAAAGCTCCTCTGATGATCTGTGTTTTCTTTGGCTTGGAAAAGCTTTTATAGATGGCCCAACCGAATAACCCCAAGCCAGCCAAACTGATTCCAATAATCACCACAAAAAGTACCGTTCCAATCATTTCCCTTAGCAGTCCAAATTCAGTTATCATTTTTAAATCATCGGGATAGATGGGTTCAAGCCGATAAAACATCTTCTGATAATCAGCAAAGCCCAGCACTCCGATAATAATGACATACAACAAGCTGCCAAAGCCTATCGACCCAGATAAAGCTACTAAAAACAGCAGGAATGTTCCAAGAACCAGGCATCCTAAAAGGAATTTTTCTGTATGCCATGAAAAAGCAAATTTAAAAGCCAAGTCAAAAGACAGGTCATTTTGACACATCTGTAAATATAAGTTGCTGATTAGAATCATTAGCGGTATGCCAACAATCAGCAGTTCTTCTTTCCATTTCATTTTTCCAAAAAAGTCTTTTATTTTCTTTATATATGTATGCACAAACAATCTCCTTTAAGTAAAATAGACACTCTATTATTCTATGTGTTCATTCTTAAAAAGTAAAGATTCTATTTTTGTCTTAAACGAAACCAAAACTATTTTTCTTCTTTCTGTGATCTCTACGTATGACTCACATACAAAAAATGATTTTTCACGTGAAAAACAGATAGATGAAGAGAGTTTGGATCTTTTATTTCTGTTCCACTCTCTTCATTCTCAATAATTTACAAATCATTATTAGGGCGTGTCTGAAAAGGTAGCGGCATTCGAATTTTTCAGTAATTTTTGTTGAAATAAAGGAAAAAAACAGCTTATGTGGTTCATAAATGAGTATTTATGACAATGAGTTCTATTAAAAATCATCAAAATATTTCCCGGTTGAGTTTTCAGACACGTCCTAGTGCTCTGACCAAATTATAAATTATAATAAAAGATCGTTTATAAATGATATTCAATGGTAAAAAATGTTAACGTGTATGCTTCAATGACAAGAACGAGCAGCTTCAATAAGTATTCCCTGAAAGAAGCGAGCTTAGTTAAATGTTGCACTGTTTTACACCTAGTTTGACTCCAGTTAGGGATATAATCGGCATTTTCTGACGAGTTGCTCCCGTACTGGCTGCACATTTCTTGGATTGGAAGCATAACTTGTTTTTAATTCGGTCAACACACTAGTTTAAAATATTTTCTTCCACATAAGTAACAAAATCAATATCTTTTTCTTTCGCCTGCTTTGCGTATTCTTCGATTTTAGAATCGGTCATACCACTTGAGTTAATTCCTGCTTCATACAGTTGTCTTCTTAACGTGGAAACATCTTCTTCAGGCGTAACTTTCCTGACATCATCAACTGAAGAAATCGTGGTTGCCGGCTCTGAGGTATTTTGCTGGTCGCTGCTGACAGAGTCGTTGCTTATAGAAGAACTTGTTTCATTGGATTGTGCAGATGATTCTGCCGTAGTATTTGTTTCCTTAGTCTTCGATTTATTGCAGGCTGATAAAGTTCCGATAAATAAAACAGCAAGAGCCAATGTTAAGATTTTTTTCATAATACTAATACCCTCCTTCATTCTTATATCCTGTCAACTTTATCCTTACTCTATTTAATAACAAAGTACGGTCTTCCCGCAGACCAGTCAATTGAATCTTTGGATGGTGTATTCCAAAGTTGACTGGTTGAAACCCAGCCATTATAAAATTGTCTGCCATAAGGATCATAAACATTTGTTTTACCGTTGGAATAACCATGAGTCACAATCGCATGCCCAATACCAACATCTACCAGCATAATAACCGGATAACCTTTTGACAGATAATCATTCAGCTCGCTTAGGCTGTTTATATTTGTAATGGTTCGTCCATAGGCTCTCATTCCTCTAACCAAGTCAGTACCGGATGAGCCAAAATACTGCTGATTGAAGCCCCCATAACTGAATACCCGGTTTGCTGTGTCAACAGGTGTTACATTCATTCCATAAGAACCCTTCAAGACCATTGCCATACTGGTCGGTACACATCCGGAAGGTCCGAATTTTGAAGTTCCAAAAGTCAGTCTGCTCCATCTGCTGTCCAGCTGTGAATAATAGTACGGCGGTTTTGCCAGGCGGTCATTAATATTGTCCTGCTCTGTTCTAACTTTTTCCAGTTTATAACTGGTTTTACCCACATAAACATCCGTACCGCCGGATTTAACATAGACGTGTGTATCAAAATGACCTGCGTGTTTAAAGTCAGCAGAATTCACCGTGACCGACCATGATCCATCTGAATTTTTCGTTCCGTTCAGCCATTTGATATCATCCTGACCATTCTCTCTGCTCCACGTAGGAAATTTTACACCGTCTGCTTTTCCACTGTTTGGATTGAATACCGTAACACGTGCTTTATCTTTACTCAATACTGTTGTCCGGAGTGCATTTGCCGAACTGATATTTTGAAGCTTGAATTTTTGAGCGGTTGTTTTGTTCAAGCTATATGTCTGAAGCTTCGTTCCGTCTTTCGTTGAGCCTCCAATAATATCCAGGTAGCTGCCCAATTTGCTTTGAATATAGACATAGCCGCTCCCGGCATTGATAAATCGAAATTGCTGTGCATCAGACGAATTCCATGAATATTGCTGAACTGAAACTTTTGCATCACTGCTGCCGCCAGAAATATCAAGGACCTTTTTAGATTTCACATTTTCCAGTTTATACCAGCCATTCCCCAAATCCTGAGGAATAAATTTCTGTTGATTCACTTTGTTTTCAGTCCAAAGTTGAACTTTGGCGCCATTTGCTGTACTGCCCGCTGAAACATCAAGTACAGAGTTTGAGCTTGTTCCTGCCTCTATAAAGTATCTATTTCCACTTGTTGGCTTGACAACATTAGGGGTTCCCTGTTTTTCAATTTTCCATTTTTGCGCTGCCGTTTTGTTCCAGACATACGTCTTAATAACCAGTCCTTCTGATACAGATGCTCCCGGTCTTTCCAGCACCGGCCCTAATTTAGATTTAATATAAACACAGCCATCACCTGCATCAATAAAGCGAAACTTCTGTGCCTCAGAATTATTGCTTGTATATTGTTGAATATTCGTACCGTTTTTATCTGACCCGTTTTGAATGTCTAGTACTTTCCCCGAAAATTTATTTTTTATTTGATACCAGCCATCCGATTGCTTAGTAAAAATAAACGCATCAATTTTTCCGTATGTTGAATCCCTAAGCTGGACAGTCTTCGAATTTGAACGATTCAGTTCACCAATTGAAAACACTTTGCTGGTACCTGCACCTTTAATCTGATACTCGCCATTTTCAATGTTGATCAATGAAACTTCCAGTGGGGCTGTCAGCTTCCACTTTTGCGCAGCCGTTTTATTCAGGCGATATGTTTGAATAGGTGTTCGATTCTCTGTTCCGCCTCCGCTTCTCTCCAAAACAGTTCCCAATTTTGAAAGAATGTACACATTCCCACTGCCTGCATTAATAAACTTAAATTTTTGTGCATCGGATTTGTTCGAAGCATATTGCTGAACCTTCGCTTTATTACCCGAATTTGCCGCATTCACATCCAAAACTTTTTTTGAATACTCATTCGTAATCGTATACCAGCCATCGGATTCTTTTATCACGTTAAACTGCTGTTTATTGTCAAAATCCACATGATTGATAATCAAACCGACACCGTTTCCTGTAGAATTAGTTGCCAAAGTCATATTCTTATTCAACCCGGCACTTGATAAATTATAAACACCATTTGCAACACTTACTTCATTTGGCGTCACTTTAGCAGCAACTTTCCATTTTTGTGCTGCTGAATAATTCAGCGTGTATGTCTGAATGAGTGTGCCCTCAGCTTGTCGACCTGCTGTCCGTTCAATGACAGTACCAAGCTTTGATTTGATGAAAACATCCCCGTTACCTGCATCTAAAAATTTAAATTTTTGCGCATCCGACTGGTTGCCTGAATACTGTTGAACAACCGCCTGCGCTTTTTTTGAAGCTCCCGCAACATCCAAAACTAAAGAAGAGTATGCATTCGTAATTGTATACCAGCCATCGGAAGACTTTGTAATTTTGAATTCACTGGATTTGCTGTACATTTCTGAAGAAATGATCAGCTGTTTTTTCAAACTTTTATTTAAATCACCAATGGAAAGGTACATCCCTAAGCCGCTGCTCTGCAACTGATAGGTACCATTTGCAACAGCAATCTCAGCAGGTGCAGCTGCAGAAAATGCAGTTGCTTCTGTAGCTGCAGGTTCGCTTACTTCAACTTTCCATTTTTGACTGTTTTCTTCTGTCTTCTCTGCCAGTTCAATTGTTCCTGTTTCAGATGTTTCCAGGTATTGTTCTGACTTTGACTGGATTAAATATTCACCATTTTCGCCATCTGCAAACAGCCATTTTTGTTCATTTGTATTCGCTGTATCTGAGTACGTTACTATTGTTTGTTCATTTTCAGATCGTTTTTCTATGCTTAAATATTTTTGTGTAGCTTCATTTTGAACCGTAAACCAACCGTCAGCAGAAGGTTCGATATTAAAATTTTGTTGTCTGCTTTCACTGATACCCTCAAGAATCAACTCACCTTCTTCATCTGAAGCCAATCGTTTCTCAGGCTTTTCCAAAGGAATCAATTTGATTTCCTTATTTAAAAAGTTAGTGATATCCGCCGGTTCAACTTGTATTGAGTCCTCCGTAGAAGAACTCGCAGTTTCTGGCTGAGCATTGATTGAATTTTCAATGCTGCTTTTTGTCGCCGACTGCTCAGAAACACCTGAACCTGCTGCTTCCTCAATAGAATGAGAGGAGCTTTTCTGATCGATGTTGTCCACTATTGAATTTGAACTGTTTTCTACTATACTGAAATTTTGTATTTCCTCACTGAATACAGTTATTGGAAATAATAAATTACTAGCAAGCAACAGACTTGCCCCACCCAAACAAAACAATTTTCCTGAGAATTTCATTTTTGTCCTCCTAAATTTTATATAACACTTTCCTTCTTAAATAGTTTACCTTAGTTCATGCTCATTATCGATATAATTTTATCAACAAATTTGTTTCATAGAAAAATAAATGCTTTTAAAAACCGCTGAGCAATCGACCTGTAAAGTTCCTTCTCGTTATTTCTCCATTCGTTTGACATATAATTCAATATATATAATTGATTGCTAAAGATTACTATAACCCATCCTGTTAGTTATTTACATTCACTTCTGATTAGCTGTTTTTCAAAAAAAAACTATTCTTCACGAAATGAAGAACAGCCTTAAAAAATTATAAAGTATTCAAGAGAAATAACTACACAAAATTTCCGCTTTTTTCTAATTTTTATGCTTCCCACCCTCACCAAAATACTAAGGAAGGTTGTGTGTCTCTGCCGGACTTGCGTATCTCCAGAGCTGTTGAATTTTGTCTGCATTTGCTTTCAGCTCATTAAATCAGCCTTGTCCATACATCGGATTCTGTCCTATCGACCAGCTAAATGAATCCCAAAAGAATAAAAAGAATGATCAACAGCAATACATTTTTAGAATTTCTTTTCCACTTTATTCATTCAAGTTTTATCAGCTTAAACTGCCTGCATATTTGAAAATAGTGTAAAGTAGATCATTTCCAGTGTCTCTTTTGCCATCCTCTGTTCAAAGATCGTAATATGCTGCTCCTCACAAAACGCCTGAAATGCCAGAAGCTGTTCTGAGTAAAAATAGCCCCTTATTTTATAAGGCGAACAGCTTTGATAAGATACATTGATATTCTCCAGAAAACTACCTGCAAGTTCCTGATTTGACAGAATAAACTCATACTCCATTTCATCAATATCTATTTTTTCCTTAGGGATAAGCTTTCCTTCATGTAAAAACAGGATGTTTTCCGTAATCTTTCCTATCTCCTCCAGATTGTGAGAAGATAAGATTATGGTTATCCCTTTTTTATGGAGCTTACTTAAGATTTCTCTAACCTGCAAAATACTGCCTGGGTCCAAACCGTTCAAGGGTTCATCCATAAGAAGCAGCTTGGGATCATTCATTAAGGCAATTCCCAGAAGCAAGTGCTGTTTCATACCCAAGGAATAATTTTTTACTTTTTTCTCCATATAATCGGTCATGCCAAGTTCTTCTACAAGAGCCGTCATTTCTTCTTTTGTCTTTTTATATTCCCGCCGAATAAATTCCATATGGTCCCAGCCAGTTAAATGCTGGTACAGGATTGTCGGATCCTGAAGATATGACATATCATAAAAAATCCGATAGTCATAATTTGGTCGTCCACAAATTCTCACTTCTCCTTCATCATAATCCTCAATATCCGCAATTAAATTCAACAGGGTTGTTTTTCCGGTACCATTTGGTGCGACAAGCGCAATAATCTCAGGTGTATCAATCACAAAATTGATTTCATCAAGAATTTCCTGCGTTCCATAGCTTTTGGAAAGACCGGTTAATTTTAGTATTTCATTCATTACTTTCACTCCCTACCTCATTTTCTCCCAATATCCTCTTATAGTTTATCTTGAATCTATTGAGTTATTATGAATTTCCTGATTCTAAATTAGAATTTTCTTTGAATTATCTTGGAATAAAGTTATAATTATTTGCACATGTGTTATTAAAAATAGTTAAATTTTAATTAAGGATATTCGAGGAGGAGATTACTGTTGGAATTTAAAATGACAGAAAACACGTTGTTTCCGTTGGTTGAAATTTCTTTAAAAAATGGAGAAATGATTCAATTAGAACGTGGTGCAATGGTTTATCACAATGGGCAAATTAATTTAGAAGGAAAAATGAACAGCAATGGCCAATCAGGTCTGGGCGGAGCAATTCGTGCGTTAGGGCGTTCCATGGCAAGCAGTGAAAGCTTTTTTATTACACAGGCAAAAGGCTTGAGTGATCACGCCATAATCGCTTTGGCTCCGGGAACTCCGGGAGCAATCAAAAAGCTGGATGTTGGTTTGGAACATTGGCGTTTAAATGACGGTGCTTTTCTGGCAGCCGACTCAACAGTTTCGTATCAAATGAAACGTCAAAAAATAAGTACCGCATTCTTCGGTGGCACCGGCGGATTCTTCGTTATGGAAACATCAGGAAAAGGAACACTTTTAATTAATGCATACGGTGACATTGTAGAACTTCAGCTTGACGGCAGCCAACCATTTATTATCGATAACCAGCACGTAGTAGCTTGGTCTGAGTCGCTGGAATACAATATTAAAGCGGCTTCCGGTATGTTCGGCTTCACAACAGGTGAAGGTCTGGTTAATGAATTCCATGGCAGGGGAACTGTTCTTATTCAAACAAGAAATGTTGAAGCTCTGGCTGGAATGCTTTCTCCATTCATTACTTCCGGTAAATAATCGTTTGATGCAAAAAGACCCTTTGACGACTTTCAAAAAGCTCCGTCAAGGGTCTTTTATTTATTTTTACTACTTCCTATTGTCTGCTGTCAGCGATCTGCTGATCAGTGTTTTCAGCAGTCTGAGTACCATTTAAGAATTCTTTTATTGCCTGTGCATTCATGGCTTCATCAATTTCAATCACACTTCCTGAAGAAGTATAATTGTTAAAATTCCAGCTTCCTTCAACAGGCACTGATAAAATTTCCAATGGTTTGACTCTGCCAATCAGAAAATTCTTCGCCAAATCAATAATCAAATCCGTCGGAACATTCGTATCAAGCTTGCCGGCTGCTTTTCCAGCTGCTTTTGGCAGTTTTAGTAAAGGAACCAAATCCTTAGACTGATCCGCTAAAGCAACCATTACCTGCTGCTGGCGACGCACACGACCAAAGTCGCCTTCTTCATCCATTCTAAAACGGGCGTATTGCAGCAATGTCTGACCATCCATCACCTGCTCACCCTGGTATATATCAACACCGTCCAGATTAATATCTTTTTCAGCATCAATAGATACCCCTTTTGGATAAAGCTCATCAATCAACCCGCTAAACTGACTGAAATCAATCACTGCATAATAGTTTATTGGAAGATCAAAGCTTTCATTTATCACTTCTTTTATCACCTTTGCTCCACCATATGCATAAGCTGAGTTAATCTTGTCATAGCCGTATCCCGGAATATTCACATAGCTGTCACGCATTATCGAGATTAGCTTCGGCTGCTTACTGGTAGTGTCGTAGTGCGCAATCATCAACGTATCTGAACGACCACCATCTACGTCGTCATCTACGTCAACATCTCGTGTGTCTGTTCCAATCAGCATGATTGTCAGCTCTTTATCATTCTGTAAATCATCCCCTGTAAAGTCATTATTCTTTGTTGCTTCTGCATTTTCTTTGGCGCTAAAAAAAGTAAGTGCTGCATAGCAGCCTAGTGCATCCAAAATAAAGACAGCCGACAAAAAAATAATGATACTCATTCTAGCTTTTCTTTTCATTGGTTAAACCCTTTCCAGTGTTTTTCAGCCATTGTTCTAAAATAAGTCCTTTTTACTATACGGCTGTACAACTAAGTATATTCGTAAGAAATCCCCAATTATATTTATTATTTCTCTAATTTTTTTCACTTTCTTACTATACCCACATCAAAAAATGAAGTCAATAAAATAATAGTTAAAATTTCATCCGTTTTTCACACGAGAAATATTTAGATAAAATAACAATTATTATTAATTTATATCAATAAAATTTACCATTCATACAAATACAAAAAAAGCCGATCTGAAGAGGATCAGCTCCATAATTGATATTCATTCTTAATACATCCCTGTATTCTTAATGAACCCTTTTTTTCAAAAATCTCACGATAATTCCAAAACTTACAAGAATAAAGAAAAGCAGCAGCCAGCCATACCAGCTTTGAAAAAGCTTTAGGAAGATATAGATCAGCAACAAGATTTTTGACAGAAAAAATAACCCTGAGAAAAGTTTTATCCAGCGAGGCTTTGTCATCAGCAGCACCAGCAAGCCGGAAGCTGAACTGATAAACGGAAGATAAATGATTAGCTTAAAAATGGAAAATCCAACAGACGCTTCTGCCAATGACACAGCAAATACAAGCGGATAAAAAAGCAGCAGATTTATCAGCACCTCACTCACTAAAAAAAGAATGACATTTCCTTGTTTGAATTTATTCTTTAATGCTTTTATATTCAGTTTCATTTATTACACACCTTTCATACATAATTAAATACTATTTGTGCAGAAAGGGAACTATACCGCATCTCCTAAAAACCGAATAAACGATACTCCACTTTATATACCTCTGTGATTAGCCATCTCCTATTTAAGAGTGAATATCTGCACATTTATGAGATCGTCAGTTCGCATACAGCTGTTCTTTTATATAGAATAAAATTTTGACAAATTTATCCCCATCAGAGCTGCGCATACCTTTCCACTTGATGTTCCTGTAACAGTAAGACTGGCAATTCTGATAACTGACTTTTTACTACAGAAAACCCTTGTATCTACACGTCCCACATCACTATAAATACAGCTCATCTATTTAGAAAAGTGTTGGCATGTCTTGTATGACCCTAAAACATGTAACAAGCATTCAGAGAAGCGCAGAAGCAAATTCTTACATAACCATAAGACATGCGACGAGTAGCCGCATCTTTTTCATTCTGCTAATTATACCATCTTTCAAAAAAAAACGATTCTGAGTGGTAAATCAAGCTCTCCCCAGAATCATTTTATTATTTATACTCTTTAGAAATCTGTAAATCCTGCTTCCAGTTCATGACTGAACAAATGGTGTTTTTCGGCAATCAGCTGATCAAAGAACAACGCCTCTGAAACACTGAAGTATGGAATAATATGGAATAATGAAATACCTATACTGAAGAAAGCGGAGAAATACCAAAGAGCGAATGACAGAGTAAACATAAAATATTCCATCTTATATCCCTTCATTAACTCCATACTCAACGCGATAGCTTCCTGTGCCGTCAACTTTTCATCTTTTCGCAGCAGATAATTTGTCATGCTGTAGGAAACTCGTTTCACAATTCCTGGAATATAGAATAACAGCGCCCACAGAAATGTGTAGAGCCATACCAGCAAGTTTGCTTTGACTACACGATTTCGATTTTCATTAAAGAATTTATTAAAGGTCAGCTTTAAACTAAATGGTTCTCCTTCAATATTATCAACAGCTGCCCATTTAATCATTCCCTGATACAAGACCATGACAATCATAATCAATAGCCATACTAGAAAAACAAAGAACCTTCCAATGAAGCCTGATCTGTCCCCATAATTATGATAAGAACGATACATGCTGCTTTCATTTGACAAAGTTGCTGTCGATGTACTCAATGGAACATGGATATTCAGCGGACTTTCTTCATCATCATAATAATAGTCATCTTCATGATATGCATCCCAGCCTTCATCCCAACCATCGTCCCAGCCATCATTATAACCATCATCATAGCCATCCCAATAATCACCGTATGTATTATTATTTGTTCCGCCATCCTGCCACGAACGATAAACATTGCTGTCATCATAATAGGTATGACTGCTGATTGTAGCCGCTGCGATGGAAAAAATCATTATAAAGAAGAAATAAATCCCCAATAAAACAAAAGGAATTACCACAAGCGTGCTCCAATGTCCATAATTCTTATGCAATAATTGTTTGGCTTTCTTTTTTATCTCGCTGCTAATCATTTTATTTCCCCTTTTCTTTTCAACAACCAATTTCTGAGCCCATCCAATATAGGCATTCTATTGTTGGATGGACCTAACTTTACTATATCGAATATCGGAGAAATGCACAACAGAAAAAGCTGATTTTAGTTTTCATAAAGCAGTTAATGAAGTTCATTCATTTTGTATCCAATCCTCTCAAAAAGGGCTGCTTCATAAGCTTATAAGCCTTCCTTAATCAGGACCCAGCATATTTTCTTAATAAAACTACTTGCAAAGTCCTCAGTCATTATTATAATTTATTGATAATCGGAACAGCGTCAGAGTCTTCAATTCTTTGTTTTTTTCTTATATAGTAGCAATACTCCAGCTTTGCCGCCCAAAGCAGTTCTGCCTGAGGAGGAAGAACAAATTGTCTGTCACGCTCATTCCAACAGCTGTCAGCTTGTCTGCAACCTTGCTCTAAGATACTATTTAGCTGATTAACCTTATCAAAGATCGCTGAAGAGCTGTTATGAAAACTTATCAGCTGATCGAGCTTTTGTTTCAACTCTGCCTTAATTCCTCCATAGGTTCCTAAAATCATCATATTTTCACTGATCTGAAAAGCTTTATTTCGTGGATCCATAGAAGAATCAGCCAAAGCTCTCAGCCTCATTTGACTTGTCGTAATTTGCAGCTCCCATAATTTGATTTGTTCTTCCAGCTCAGCTGAGTTCAAGCTGCAATCGTCTATATTTTCCAGATATTCTTCAATAAATCGCACATTCGCCTCTACAATCAGTTCACTTAGCAAAGCCGCTCCTTTGACTAAAGGTAAAAGGACAGCAACAAAATACTTTTGTGTCGAATCATACATCGGCGACTCCCGACTAATTGTTATACTTAAATGCTTAATTGTTTTTTGTAACTGTTCGTAAACCTGTAATTGGCTCCGACACATTTCCCGTATACTTTCAACCTGCAATCTTGCCAGTGTTAAATCCATTTCTATAACCATAGCTCTCTCCTAAAATTTCTGTCGTCCTGGATAACGCACAGCGATACTTTTAACAGATTAATCCTGCACTAATTAAACCGACCAACCAGTATTTATCCTAATACATGTCATTCCAATTCGCTCTCAATTCCAACTCTCTTAAATGAAAAATAGATTTACTTGTAATCAAATGAATCTCTTTTGCTGTTTTTAATGCAATATTGACAGATTCCTGTGCACATTGATTGCCATTTATCGTGGTAACCTCATCCCTATTTATAAAATACTCTCTATCCAGAAGCTCTAATACTGCTAAAGAATTCTCTACGATCAGCTCTGCCTGTTTTTCTCTCATGAACATAATCACTCCAAATTATAAAGAGGAAGCATCCTATATGTATAATTTATTCTTTTGGTTCTATGCTTCTCTTTTAAAAATATTTACCCTTATTCTTCTCTTGCTATATCCAAGCAGCAAAGATATACATAATATAAGAAAATAATAACACTAAAAACTGTATTATCTTATCAAAATTTTACAAAAAGGATAAAAGTCGTGAGAAAAAAGGGCTATTTTGAATATGAAATTACAGATTCCCCTAAAATAACAGGCTGTTCTATTCCATTTAATCAGAAAAATATGGCACAATGATTTGTTCAACATCACTTTAACTATTCGCAGAAACAAGCGATTATCACAATCTTTATTGAAGATCTATATTCACCAAAGTCGACTCTTTTTCAAAAAAAAAGAACTAAAGGAAAATAAAAAAAATAGTTACTTATACTTTATTTCCCTTTCCTCACCATTTTCATTTTTCTCACTTTTTGTCTTGCGTTTTTATTTAGTTCGTTTATACTAATAGGGTAGGATAGAAAGTATAATTTAATAGTAACATTGGCTCTTTTGATTTGGCGCCAACCATTTCATAAGAATGTTGAGACAACCACAATTGCCCGACCTGTTGCCAATAGTATCAGTAATCCGCTGCCTGAATTGTATACCAATTAGCCTGCAGTTCTCCATTACCCTGTGCTTTTTTAGGTGCACCTGTAATAGGGGGGAAGTGTGATTGCTTTTAATAAAACTATTGTAAACGATATTGGGATATTTCCAGTATCGTTTTTTCTTTCTATCCTGCCTTTTTTCAAAAAGAGGTAAAATAAAAAAAGGGCATCTCAAAGATCGGCGCCAACCAATCTTTGAAACCCTGTTTAGACAGCCACAACCCTCTAAACAAGTTTGCCCTAACCAGCACTTAAGCACTGGCTTCTCTATTGTACCGAACTTTACAGAGAATTTCCAGTCAGTATTTCTTTGTTCACTCCAATTTGAGACTAAACTTTCACATTTAGAAGTTTGGCTGGACCGTTTCTTGAGACAACCTTTTCTTTTTACTTCTTCTGAAATCAGGTTGAGTTGCAGTATCAGCAACTCAATAATTGAAAGCACCCTGTACGGATCGACTAACTTTTCAGTAAATCGTCTGTTCAAGGTGCTTTTTGTCTATAATTCTGTACATTTCTCTTTAGTTCCTTTACTTTTCTCCACAGGATATTTTATTGCATTCAGCTTCATCTTGCTTCGGATAATTTCTTTTACATCCAGATTTAAATCAGAAGCCAGCATCAAACTGTAAATCAACACATCTGCCAGCTCTTGTCGGATATTTTCTGTATTTTCCTGAAGCGCCTCACCATCAGTCAACCATTGAAAATTTTCCAATAATTCAGAAGCTTCCAAACTGATTGATATCGCTAAATCCTTTGGATGATGAAACTGACGCCAGTCTCTTTCATCTCTAAAATGATTTATTTCATTGATTAAATCTTCCATGATTCATCCTCTCCTATCATTTATGATTAAAGTTCCAAAAACAATTCTTTATTTATTTTACTCTATTTTTCAAATACTGTCGGTAATTTTCTTTGGCATAAAGAAATAAGAATAGCGGCTGAGGTGGATATTCTCCAAGATTTTATTGCACAGCCGTTCAAAGAGGCAGCACCAAACCTTTAGTTCACTACTGCCTCTTTGTTTAATCTCTCTTAATCTGCTTCAACTTTTACAATACCCATTGTCCTGCCATTTTCGTCAAACACTTCTGTTTCACCGTTCGAATGAACGATCATCACCCGGCGTTCTCCTATCAACAGCTGCTCATCTTCTGACCCTTTGTATAGAAGTGCACCATCAATATTGGTGTAAATAACCTCTGATGTATTATTGTTTTCATTTAGGCGTTCAATTACAAAAATATTTTTGATCTGATTAATACGAATAACTATTCCGTCTTCAATTGGGAAAAGTATCTTCCCCTTTTTATCAAGCAGCCCTTCATCATATTCTTCATTGGCAACAACGGAAAGTCCATTCTTAGTAAAAGGACCGATCTCAATAATCTCTTCTTCTGCGGCCTCCTCCTGTGAAAGAAGCTCTTTCCCCGTTGAAGTGATTAAGGCTGGCGATTCATCATTATAATTTTTTCTGACTGACAGCAGATCCTGGCCCAGATAACTTGGTTTAGATATTTCTTTATTCTTTATGGTTGAGAGAATCGTCAGCTTTTCATCAATCATACCATATGTTTCTTTCCCATCATTTAAAAATACTGCTATCGCTTTCCCATCCGGGTTAAATCCATAAATATTATGAATTTCTTTCTCGCTAAATTTTAAGCTGCTGGCTGCTATTTTACCAGTCTCATCAATAATCACCGCTTCATCTTCCAGTGTTCGAGCGGAAGCATAACCGTTGGAGCTGAAATTGCTTATATAATGAAACAGAAGTTTATTTCCTTCTTCATCTCTGACAATTTTCCCTTCTCGATCAATTATTCCATCCATTCCCTCAACAGTCGAATAGAGAGCAACCGGTGCAGCCCCATATGAATTAATAAAATTTATTCCTTCTTTTTTTACTTCTTCGGGAGATAGGATTAATCCTTCCTCAGAGTGGAAAATACCAAACTCCTCTTTATTTATACGAGCAGCTACTACATTTATATGCTCGTTAAATGTATCAAGCAAAACCACATCATCAAACTTTTTGCCTAACAGTTCGCCTTCTATATTAAAAACCCCCTGCTTTCCATCAGCAAATGAAGCCGTCATAAAATAATTATTCTTACTTGTTAACGTTTCGAGTCCGCTGAGTCTTCCAGGCTCAATGATATTCTTTCCATCTTTACTAATAAGTCCATAGTTTCCAGTTTCCCTATTATAATAAGAGCTGTAATTTGATTCCACAAAAGAGGTTTCATCCATCGAAAATTCTTCTGTCCTTATTCGCCATTCATTTTTTGTATTAAAATAAAATCCTGTGTAGTCCCCTCTGGAACACTTAAACCAGCTGCTGTTTGGAAGACTTTCAATCATTTTTACTCTTTCTGTCTCAGCATCAAGAACGATTTCCCCGTTTTCATCCATCAATCCCATAAAACCATCTGAATGATACACAAGAAATTCATCCTTCAGCTCCTGATCAGATGTCTTTATCTTGGTTTCCATTGCTCCCTGACTATTTCTGCCAGATCGGCTCTCACTCTCTTCATATTTAAAAAGCCAGAGTCCGCTCACCGCAGCCAGTGTTAATCCGGTAATCACTGTCCCGGAAAGAATCAGTTTTTTATGCAGCTTCCATATCTTCCTCATAAGTCACGCATCCTTTTTATAATATCTATACCTTCCGATGTTTGAATCACAGCAGTCCTTGTCTTCCAGATTTATTTCTCTCTCCCATTTCCCCACTTTTCTCAAATTATATTATAACAATATTTCATTAGAAAAATCTCTCGAATTTTCATTTTTTTCTAAACAAATGAGAAACTTTCTTGAAACATAAAAAGCCTGCCGGCGGACTCTTTGAGAAGAGGACCGGGCAGGACTAATATTTTTCTGGAGCAACTATCATTTGTAATAAAAAAACAAGTTATTTGAATAAGGTGTCGTGGAGTTTTTTTAAGATGGATAAATTCCATTTAATATCCTACAGAAAAGAATTAATTACTGAATTCCATTACCGTCTTTATTTCTGGCAATTGATTTTTTCATATGATTTTGTTATTCAGAAAAAAATTTTTCGACGCATGGGAACTGCATGAGTCATCTAGCCTGATGCCATTTTCAAATGGTATTAATGCCCCAAAAGAGAATTATGGTAAAGGTCATAAGATGATATATCCTTGATGATCAGCCTATAAAGTATGAATATATTCGAAATTCTGTTCAAGTTGATGCAAAAATTGAAGTAAAAAATAAAATTGAGTATGGAGCTTTAGTCTTCGTTAGGTCATCTGAAGTTCCAGAAGAAGTAAGATGGGCTAAAGCCTATTTAGAGGAAGAATATGCTTTATATAGTGGATTTTCTATTCGAGGGAAGAAGATAAATGAGTTTAATCCACATTTCGTTGAACTTTCATTAAATTCTATCAACAGAAAACAAATAGAAAAAAAGGCAGGCGGTAGTACCCGTTTTAATGTTAGTCAAACTATTTTGAATAGCTTAGAGCTACTGATGCCGAAAATTGAAGAGCAGAATAAAATTGATAAATTCTTTAAACAACTTGATAATACTGTCGTTCTTCATCAGTATGAGTATTTATAGCATGATTGTATCATGAGTAAGTAATTTCTAACAACTTCCTTTTGTGTTTAATTGATCGAATTTGGAATCTATTATTTCATTTTAAAATATTGCCAAACAGGGTACTAATCGTTTATTTATGATAATTAAAAGTATCAATTTCCCCTTGTAATAGATAACATAAATTGATACCAAATAGAATATCTTTTAAAAACTATTATTTCAAAAAAACAACTGGCACATTACCAGTTGTTTTGGGTTATAGGATAGTTATATTGGACTGCTTAGTGACTAGTCAGCTTTTTTCTGTTCAGCATCTTTTTCACTCTTCATTCCTGTACTCTTCTTTTCTGAAAGTAAGTTTGTTTACTCTCTTAATCACTCAATAGCCTCAATAATACAATCTTACCTTACTTATTTGTTTAGACATCTTATGAAGCAGCTATTTATTCACCTACATCAATTAAATCGTTCAATCAATTCCCTGTAATAGTCCTGTTCATTTAATAACGTATCTATCAAATATCCTTGATTTGTTTCATACTCTTGCAGCCCTCTTATATAATAAGCTCGATTTTCATCCCGAACAACCAGTGGTATTCCATCTATCCTTAAAAGTTCTTTATACAATAATAAACGCCCTATTCGACCATTTCCATCAGAAAAAGGATGAATTTTTTCAAAATCATAATGAAATTTGGCTATTGATTTTCCTTCATCTTTGATATCTTTGTACTTTTTAAAATAAGTCGTCATTTCTTTCTCAACATCTTCTACTGAGGTCGTTTGAGCAGCATTTAAGCTTCCTATTTGATTATTAAATCTCTTATACTCGCCAGTGCTGAATAATTCACTGCCTTCCTGGCTGGTATTCTGCTTTAACAGTCTATGTAAATGCTTAACAAAATCATGAGTTAATGATTCGTTTACATGTACTAAAATATAATCAAACGCTTTAAAATGATTTAATGTTTCCAAAATATCATCTGTTTTTATTGGTTTACTGCCATCAGGGAAAAAAGTTCCACTATCAAAAATTTGTTTGGTTTGTGACTCTGAAAGCTGACTTCCTTCCATATGATTGGAATTATAGGCAAATAAAATCTGTGTCCAATAATACAGACCCCCAGAAAAATTTCCACCTTTTTCCTGTGTCAATCGTGCTCTTAAGTTCACTTTTGCCGCCTCCTAAAATTCCTCTATTTCTTATTTAGTACTACATTCTGCTTTTCAAAGTATACTTTTCTTTTTTGATTGGTTAACTAATACTTTTTTTCTTCCATAATAAATTATCAAAGGTCACATATTAACCCATACCTCTCAGCTTTCACTATTCGATTATCAAAATTTTTTCCATTATCACTTAGTAAAATTCTCAAAATCACTCGAAAGAAACCTTTCCACTATTATAATAGCACTCATTCTATTTTAGCATGAAAATAAAAGAACTGAATGATACAGTTTTCTTTGCTGAATCTCTGCCATCTCAGTTCTTTCTCTCACGTTTTATACTTGCTCTCACCCCAAAAAACGCTCTACCTTCAATTCTTCAAAATCTTCTCCAAGTCTCTTCAACTGCTCTTCCTCATTTTCTGTGAACTGCACAAAAAATCTTCGGTTCCACTCCTGATGCCAGAGATTGATCCGAATAATGATCTCTCTTCGGACATCGTCATTCAGACTTTGCGGATATAAGGTAAATAAATCGATCAAATACTCTTTACGTGTATCTCCTGTCATCACTTTAATCACACTAATTTGATGTTTTTCCAGATCGGTTTGATTAAATATAACAAACAGTTTTTCTTTCACTGTCGGAGTAAAATGTGAAACGAGTAATTCTACTGCTTTTTTGTGAACATATCTGGAAATATCCATAATTCCCAGATACAGCAACGGCAGCTGCTCTTCTTCTGACAGACAAACTGACCAGTTTATTACAGCTGACCGCAGCTTTTTCCTGGCATCATGTATCAACGGTACCAGCAACTCCTTATCACTTCGGTTCTGAAGCATGCTCAATCCTTGGACGGCTATAACAGGTTCCTTTGAAAGCTTCTCCAAATAGAAGCTGCGAATATTGATATCTGGAAAATATTTGCTTATGTAATCTTTCGCCAGATAGCGTATACTGGTAACGGAATCCATCAATTTTGGAAGCATTGCTTCTTCCCACTCAAGATGATTATAGCACCATTCACATGCTAGCTTTCTGATGATTGTTTGCGGATGTTCCATTAGTTCCCTGACCCGAATCTCTGCATCAACGGTTTGCTTCATCAATTCTCGGAAGGTCCTGCCCAGTGTTAATTTATCCTTTTTCAGAAGCCCATTTTCCATGCTCTTTTCTTTAAGTACTCCATCAGATAAATAGCTCAGCTCGAAAGCATAACGATAAATGAATGGATCTTCGCTTTGCTGCGCACTCAACAATACTTCCGGCTTTTCAAGAAGCAATTGATTTAGATATTTTTTTATTGCTTCATTTTCCATCTGCTTTAGTCCGGACAGTCGCTGAATGAATGGTAAGCTGAAAATCAACTCTTCATCAGTTGTCTGCTCAGCTGTTTGCAGGATCATCGCCTTCGCCATGCTTCGAATTTCCGGAATATGATCGTTTAGAGAAAGCAGACAAACAATCATTTTTCTTCTTACAGGCTGCATATACAATTTGCTTAGAGCAAATTCTCTAATATAGCCATTTGGATGACCAGCCAGCCAACACCAAACTTCCGGAGGCATATCGCCAACTTTGTTAAGTTTTCTTTCATTCAAATCACTCCAATTCCAATCCTGCGACTTTTTTGAATAAAAGTACTGAAACTTTCGTAATTCTTTATGGGTTATTAAAAATTCTCTAGGAGTTAAACATTCGATATAGTCTTGAAAAATCCCCACATACTTTTCTTTATGTGCCAAGTCTAAAAACAGTTTATTGTAATAATATTTAATTTCCCCTGCACTCGAGGTTGTTCTCATCTGTTGACCGAATTCTTTAAAAATCGTCATCCTTTTCCTCATTTCCATACAACACTTTTTATTTTCTATAAGTAAAATAACGCAATTTCATAGTCTTATTCTGCCATTGTTCTTACCTATTCAGCTTTTCTGGAATAATATTCCGTCAATTTATGATTCCCAGAACAGCAATCAAAGTACACCGTTTTTCCACACGCTTTTCCCTGTTCCTTTGCACAACGGAACAGATGATCAATAGACTGCTTCCCCTGATAAAGAGGATGAATCACTATTTTTTCCAGATAAAAGACTGCCTCAGAAAGTTCAAGACTCTCCATATCTTCGCACTCAGTCAAAACCATGCCACCAATAATTTCATGGTCAGATACTAATAAAAATTCCTGACATATTCTTCTCCCTTACCAGATAATGATTTTTTCATCCACAATTAGTTTACCGGTCTCAGTATCTGTTGCTTTAATCACGATTACAGCAGGAATAAAACTTCTCCCTTTATACTCTGGCTGGCAGTTAAAAGAAATCTTTTTCCCGTCTCTTAGAAGACCTTCTAAAAGAGTATCAAATGAATCCTTGATCTTAGCTATACCAACCGGAACAAAGACGGTATTTTCAATACCTGTGCTGCCTCCAAAGCGTTCATCAATCAGGTACAGCGATTCTAAATTTCCCGCTCTTGCCTCTTCTAACGCTTTATCCATAGATGTAATAGATGAAAAATCTGGTTTATTTAAATAATCTTCACCTAACACTTTATTCTGTTCTTTCTGCATTGCTTTCTGATCTATTATATTCTTCAATGCCTGTACCAGTTTTGTCATCTCTATTTTTGGAAGATTCGGAAAGTTCTCAGCGAAATTATGTAAAGCAGCTGCTTCGATTTCACGCTTCACTGCGGGTATCTTTTTATCCACTGCCTTTTGTTGCCCAGTTGAAGGTTTTAAACTAACCTCTTCTTCTCTGCCAAATAGCTTCTTAAAAAAGTTCACTTCTTTTCCTCCGTTCATTGTTTAATTTACTGAGAGAATTCCTCTTTTTACAAGTCTTCTTTTTCTAATTTTATCACAGACACTCAGAAGTTCGTTCGATTTTTTTCCAAGCAAGAAAGCTGTTGATATAAATCCCACGGCTCTTGGCAGTCCGGACATTAATCTACTCTATTGCTGTTAAATAAGAACAGTCTAGTAAAAGAAAATTCTCCTATCAAGAAATGATAGGAGTTATGTTTGAGTTAGTGAACAACAAAAAGATCGGATGGTCAAGAGTTTTTTCAGTACCAAAGGAAAATTGGGAGTTAACAGCTGTTTTCAAGAACAAGTACAGCTGATTTGACTCGATTCAGCAATGGCATCGGACAATCGCTTTTCACAGCTAAGCAGCTTGCGGCTCACTGCCCGAATAATTGAACATGGCGATTCTTACAATTGTATTTTATAGAAGAATAATCCCTGGACGTAATACCCGTCTAAAAGAATCTACAGCTTAATTTACGTATTCTAAAAGTTCCATCATATTTATTCTCTTTCATCAATAAAAAAGGGATACTTTTCATTAATGAACAAGAAAAACAGCAGCTTCAATCAATCAGCTGCTGTTCTGTTTCATTCTCTGTTCTATTTCCTCTTTGTCGAATCTCTGATAATCAGTTCAGGTAGAAAGCGTCTGTATCCCTGGCTCTGACCATCTTCTTCAATCTTTTTAATCAGCATCTCTCCGCAGACTTCACCCATTTTCACAATCGATTGTTTTGCTGTGGTCAGCTTGGGCGAGCTGACCTGATCCAGAAAAACACCATCGAAACCAATAATACCAAAATCATGTGGTATTTTCCCGCCGCTGTTGGCGATTCCCCGCTCGATTCCGATTGCCAGCCGATCTGAACTGCAAATAAAGCAGGTATTAGGCGAAAAAGTCTCCCAGTACGCTTCAATAAACAGCTGACTTAGGGTTGATCGATTATTGAAACGCTCAATTCTGGCAGCTTTATTATTTAGCTCCATTGTTTTCAGATATCCCTGTTCCCTTGATTGTTCGAAGGACTCATCCACATCAATTCCAATATAAATGATTTCATCATAGCCGCAGGCAATCGCATAGTTGGTCGTCATTTCTGTTCCATACTGATTGTCGCTGTCTACATAATCATAGCCCTGACTGTTTTCGCCAAAGAGAACTACAGGTTTTTCCAGTGTACGAATCCAGTCAAAATCATTTGCCCGAAATCCCGTAATAATGTAACCATCGCAGGTGCCGGTATCAAAACCATCCTTTGTAACGAGCTGTAAAGAGTAATGCGCTTTTCCAACCGATCGTGCAATTCCCATCAGCAGATTCATATAATAGGGCTCTGTTGTATCAATTTCTTCCAAAATAAACAGTTTAATAATCTGAGAACGATTTTTCACAAGAGCCTTGGCCGCAATGTTTGGATGATAATCCACTTCCTTCATTGCATGATAAACCAGTTCCTTCAGTTCATCCGTCACTTGTTCCGGATGATTGATTACTCTTGAAACTGTCATTTTTGAAACATTTGCCAATTTTGCCACATCAGAAAGTGTTGCCATTTACTCACCTCGCCCTTCATAGCCTGCTGCGCTGTCTTCTGTGCCAAAAGCACTGCCCTTTGATTATACATGAAAAACAGTTTTTTAAACACGTACAACCCACGCATCATAAGGCTTTAATTGTATAGATGATGAAGCAAATGAGACAGAAGAAGAGTTGCTGATTATAAGCTCCTGAACTGTATCTTTTAGCTCAAATGTATGTGACTGACTGGAGAAATTCGCCGCAATCAGCCAGCGCTCTCCTTTATATTCTCTGTAATAAGCAAATACCTCAGCTTTTGTTGTATTAACCAGCTCGTAATCTCCCCAGACAATCAGCGGATGTTCTTTCCTAAGCTGAATCAGCTTTTGATAGGTATAAAAAATAGAATCCGGATTCTCCAATGCTTTTTCTGCATTAATTTCGTGGTAGTTTTCATTCACCGGCAGCCAAGGAGTTCCTTCGGTAAATCCTGCATTCTTTGAATCATCCCATTGCATCGGTGTCCGGGCATTATCTCTGCCTTTAACGTTAATGGAATGAATAAGTTTCTCCTCTGAATGCCCTGCAGCAAGCCGTTCATTATACATATTGACACTCTCAATGTCTTCCACTTCCTCAATCGAAGTAATCGGACGATTAGTCATGCCCAGTTCTTCTCCCTGATAAATATAAGGTGTTCCCTTCATCATGTGAAGCAGAATCGCAAACATTTTCCCGCTCTTCTCACGATAGTCCCGGTCATTTCCCCATCTTGAAATGATTCTTGGCAAGTCATGATTATTCCAAAAAAGACTGTTCCAGCCCTGACTGCCTAAAGACGTCTGCCATTTGGACAATACTTCTTTTAGTTTCTCAACAGACAGCGGCTGCAGGTCCCATTTATCTTTTCCTTCCTGCTGATCCAGACCCATATGTTCAAACTGAAAAATCATGGATAATTCCTGACGTTTCGGATCAGAATACAGTTTAGCAATTTCAGGTGTTGCTCCCCAGGTTTCGCCTACTGTCATCACATCATATTTTCCAAATGATGCCTGATTCATCTCCCGTAAATAAGTGTGAAGCTTTGGTCCATTCGCTGTCAGCATGTCATCCGGCAGCTTGCCGATCAGGTCAATCACGTCCATTCTAAAACCGCCAATGCCTTTTTCCAGCCAAAAATTCATCATTGCATATACATCTTTACGAACAGCTTGATTTTCCCAATTTAAATCCGGCTGTCTTTTACTGAACAGATGCAGATAATATTGACCGGTTTCTTCATCTAACTGCCAGGCACTGCCGCTGAAAATGGATCTCAGCTCATTTGGTTCCTTTCCTTCAACCGGATCACGCCAAATATAATAATCGCGGTAAGGATTATTTTTTGATTTTCTCGCTTCCACAAACCATCGGTGCTCGTCAGAGGTATGATTGACAACCAAGTCCATAATAATCTTGATGCCGACCTCTTCTGCTTTTTGAATCAGTTCCTCCATATCAGCCATTGTACCAAACTCCGTCATAATTTCCTGATAGTCACTGATATCATAACCGTTATCATCATTTGGCGACTGATACACCGGGGAAAGCCAGATGGCTGTAATCCCCAATTTTGCCAAATAATCAATCCGCTGAATAATGCCCTGAATGTCACCAATGCCATCCCCGTTGCTGTCCTGAAAGCTCCTTGGATAAATTTGATAAACCACAGCATTTTGCCACCAGTTTCCAGTTGATTCTTCTTGAAGTTCATTATGTTCTTTTATCATTTCCCCACCTGCAATCAATTACTATTTTTTTCATTTATTTTCAATTGATAAAGTCTTGCTTCATAGGGCTGCAGTGTACTTAGTTCAGAAAGCTTTCCAGTCTCGAAATAATTGCCTAAAACCAGCTGCCAGTCTTCCCCCAATTTCTCTAATTGTTTAGAATGTTTATAAGCTGCCCGTTCACCTGAAAGATTCACAATGATTAGAAATACGTCCTCTTCAAGAAGTCGAAGGTATACATATAACTGTTCATCTTCAGGTAACAGCTCTTCAAAGCTGCCATAAATCAATGCCTGATTTTCTTTTCGAAGCTGAATCAGCTGTTGATAAAAATGAAAAACAGAAGTCGTCTCCGTTTGTTCTTGTTCTGCATTAATTGTGGATTTATTTGGGTTTACAGACAACCAAGGTTTGTTTTCTGAGAACCCGCCGTAGTGTGTATCATCCCACTGCATCGGTGTTCGGGCATTATCCCGGGAAGTAGCCCGGATAACTGCCATAGCCTCTTCTTCCGATTTTCCCTTTTTCCGCAGTTCATGATAAAGGTACTTGGAATCCAACGCATCTACCTGCTCAATGCTTTCAAATGGCATATTCGTCATTCCAAGCTCCTGTCCCTGATAAATAAACGGGGTACCTTGCAAAAGCATGTACACCAACGCAAGAGCCTTCGCAGAAATTTCTCTGAGCTCCTTAGAATCGTTACCAAAAGCTGAAACAGAACGGGGAACATCATGATTTTCCATGTACAAAGCGTTCCAGCCCTTGCCGTCCAATGCATATTGCCAGCTTGACAAAGCTTCTTTAAACGCTTTTATATCAAATTCTTCTGACTCTTCCTGCTTCCAAAGTCCTATATGCTCAAATTCAAAGATCATATTGAAATAGCCGTCTTTCCCTGCCCATTTTTCCGCTTCATGTGCACTCACTCCGCTGGCTTCGCCTACAGTCATAATATCGTAACGATCAAATACTTCTTTAAGCTCATTTAAATGACTGTCAATACCTTCAATATTCTGGTATCTTGCTGCAACCTTTGTTTCGTGTGCCGGTAAATCATGAGCAGCTTTCTTTATATGAGAAATCGCATCTACCCGAAATCCGTCAATTCCTTTATCCAGCCACCAGCTGATCATTGAAAACAGTTCTTTTCTCACTTCTTCATTTTCCCAGTCCAAATCCGGCTGTTCTTTCGCAAATGCATGAAAGTAATATTGTTCTGTTGTCTCATCATATTCCCAGACAGAGCCGCCGAAAATCGCCTGCCAGTCAGAAGGCGGTCCGCCGTCCACTCCATCTTTCCAAATATAATAGTCTCTGTAGGGATTATCCTTGCCTTTTGCGGACTCTCTAAACCAGTCATGCTGATCAGAGGTATGGTTGATCACCAGATCCATAATTACTTTTAAATCCAGCTGATGCGCTTCTTTCAGCAGCAAGTCAAAATCTGCCATTGTACCAAAATCCGCTAAAATCTCATGGTAGTTGCTGATATCATACCCATTATCTATATTTGGAGAATCATAAACCGGATTAATCCAAATAAAGTTGACACCCAGCTCTTTTAGATAGGGAAGCTTTTCTCGAATACCATTCAAATCGCCAATACCGTCCCCATTACTGTCTTTAAAACTTCGAGGATAAATTTGATAACCAACTGCTTCTTTCCACCATTTTTTTTCCATAGTTTCCTCCCTGCTTTGAAGCTTTTTACCTGCATATTCCTTTGGAGTCATCAAGCTTCTGCTGCTATTCCTGAGAATAACGATAGAGAGCGGAACAGAAATAAAGTTCCAAGCTCTCTTCGTATCTCCCCCCGAATGAACGGCGGGACAAAAGGGACTGTGACATAAGTATGTCCGAGACCCCTAAAACCGAATAAACGGTGTTCCAGTCTTTGTATGATTCGAGCATTCGAAGAAGCGTAGAAGCAAGTTCATACATGCCCCTAAGACATGCGACGAGCATTCGAAGAAGCGTAGGAGTAAAGCCCCTCCATGCTTCGAGGATCGGAACGAAGTCCTTCAATTCTTAATGGCTTTGCCGTTTAGAAATTGATGAGATCGAAACGAAGTGTAGTGTAGTGAGAACCGTAGACGCAGAAAAACGGATACAGCGTAATGTTTTGTCTCGAGAATCGTTAGACTCGTAGAGACAGCAGTTCTTCTACGTAATGGTTTGTCTCGAGAATCGTTAGACTCGTAGAGACAGCAGTTCTGGAAATAAATCACTACGATTGACTCGTCAGAGTAGATGATGCATGATGCCTACTTGGTTCTTGAGACAGAACACTTCTGTCACAACCTCGACGAGTAACCGCAGGAGCAGCTCCTTCACCGGGTAAGTAACAGGACGTCATCTACTCTGCTAAAGCAAGCCTAGTGAAGACTGTCAACTCTAGTATGTTTCGTACGTAGAAGTTGATGTGATCAAAGTACAGTGTAGTGTCTCAATTCTCAGCTATTCATTCTATGAATAGTATTCCTCAACAATTTTCGGATATTCCTTCTTAATTCTCAGAGCTGATCGCTTTTGTCCCGACCTCAGATCGTTAGAAGCTTTCCTTCCACATAAAGTTGTTCCGCTGCTGTCATAATATAGATACGCATTTCCTGAGCAACTCCGCTCATTTTAGTCAACCGTTTCTTCTTTACGAATCGGAACTGTAATTTTTTCTCTTAAAGTCATTTCTTTTTCATAAATCGACAGACTCAGTTCTTCCCCTTCAACCAATTCCAGCGCAACTGTTTCTGAATTCACTGCGATTGAGATCAGACGTCCGCGGTAGTTAATGGCAAATGAGTAGCCCTGCCACATTTTAGGAAGAAACGGATTAAATGTCAATTGTCCATCGTAGGTGCGCATTCCTGCAAAGCCCTGAACAATTGCCAGCCAGCTGCCGCTCATGGATGTGATGTGAAGCCCATCATCTGTATCGTTATTGTAGTTGTCCAAATCAAGGCGGGCAGTTCGTTTATACAAGTCCACAGCTTTTTCTTCCTGCCCCAGCTCTGCAGCCAGAATTGCATGGACACATGGAGACAGGGAGGATTCATGTACCGTCATTGGTTCATAAAAATTAAAGTTCCGCTCTTTCTCTTCCCTTGTAAACTGATCACCGAAGAAATAAACACCCTGCAGTACATCAGCCTGCTTAATAAAACAGCTGCGCAGAATGCGATCCCATGACCAGTGCTGGTTTAATGGACGCTCTTCAGGTCTTAAGTCTGAAACCGGCATCAAATCTTTATCGAGAAATGTATCATGCTGAACAAATACATCCAGTTCCTCATCATAAGGATAATACATATGGTCAATAATGTCCTGCCATTTTTCCTTTTCATCTGCCGACACATTCAGTTCATGCTTTGATTCAGTATATGCACAGTCAATATTATCCAGCGCATATTTTAAGCACCATGAAGCAATATAGTTGGTAAACCAGTTATTGCTGACATTATTGTCATATTCATTTGGTCCTGTCACTCCATGAATCATATATTTCTGAACACGTTTCGAATAATGAACGCGGTCAGCCCAGAAACGGGCAATATTTACTACGACTTTGATTCCATCTTTTAGTAAATAGGTTTCATCTCCTGTGTAATTGGTATAATCAGCAATCGCATGAACCATTGACCCATTTCGATGAATTTCCTCAAAGGTGATTTCCCATTCATTATGACACTCCACCCCTGTGAAGGTCACCATTGGGTATAAAGCGCCTTTCAGCCCTTGACGCTGCGCATTGATCAGCGCACCATCAAGCTGCTTGTATCGATATTCCAGTAATTTCCGGGTAACCTTCGGCTCAGTAACAGACAGATACATCGGAACGATATATGCTTCCGTATCCCAGTATGTTGCTCCTCCATATTTTTCTCCGGTGAAGCCTTTAGGACCAACATTCAGACGTTCATCTTCTCCGTAGTAAGTGGAAAATAATTGAAAAAGATTAAAACGAATACCCTGCTGCGCTTCATCATCTCCTATAATTTGAACATCTGCTTTATGCCAGCGTTCTTCCCACGCTGCTTCCTGTTTTTCAAGATGCTGATCGAAAGTCTGAGAGAGACCAGCTGTTAAAAGCTCTTTCGCTGCTGTCAGCTGATTTTCTTCTGGAACATCCCTGCTTGTTACGACAGCGATTGTCTTTTCCAATGTAAACATCTGTCCGATATTTCCCGACCAGGTAAACTGATCACCGACCAGCAGTATTTCTGAAACCCTCTGTCCTTCAACAGACTCGCTGACTTTATTTTTCATCACTGTAGTAACAGTAAATCTGGGCACCTCAAATGCATTGGGAATGGTTTCCATCATCAGGTAGTTTATTCCATCCTGATTTTCCCGCTGCTTTTCTTCCCAGAACATTTCGTCATAGTTGCTGTCTTCGTTTCGGACATTTCCATCTACTTTTGAAAAGACACGAATTTCCGGATTTCCTGACAGCACTTCTGCTTTAACACGGACAAAGCCCAGTTCTTTATCAACAATACTGACAAAACGCTCAAAAGAAAAGGCAACCTTATTTTCTGCTTCCTCATAGACAAATGTTCGTTTCAGCAAGCCGTTTTTCATATCCAATTCCATATAGAAGTCTTTTACGTCCTGCTTTGCAAGATCTAATACTGTTCCGTTAATGGTAATATCAACAGCAATAAAATTGACTGCATTAATTACTTTTCCAAAATAGTCCGGATAACCGTTTTTCCACCAGCCAACTCGAGTTTTATCCGGATACCAGATGCCTGCCAGATACAACCCTTGATGTGAATCACCGCTGTATGTTTCTTCAAACATTCCTCGCATGCCCATATAACCATTGCCAATGGATGTCAAGCTTTCCATCAGTCGTTTATTCTCACGATCTAACTGGTTGGTCGCTATTTTCCAAGGATCAATCTCAAATAATCGTTTATACATTTCAGCCCTCCAACTGTCGCCTGTACCTATTTCACAGCACCATCGGCAACTCCTTTAATAATTTGTTTTTGCATGATAAAGTAGAAAATAATTACCGGAAGTATTGCAAGTACCAGACCAGCCAATGCTAGATGCCATTGTTTTGTATATTGTCCGAAGAAGAAAAACATTTTCAACGGAATCGTCTGTGTTGTCGGTGAATTAATAACCAGTGAAGGAAGCAGATAATCGTTCCAAATCCACATTGTATTCAATACAATCACTGTTACAGTCGTTGGCTTCAGCATCGGGAAAATCACTTTCCAAAATACCTGAAATCGGTTGGCTCCATCAATAATCGCCGCCTCATCCAATGCCTTTGGAATACTCTTCAATGCGCCATGGTATAAGAAAATTGACATACTCGCACCAAACCCAAGATACATGAAAATGATACCTGTCTGATTCAACATTTGTGCTTTACCAAATAGTGATACTAATGGAATCATAACAGACTGGAAAGGAACCAGCATTGCCGCCACGAATACCATGAAAATAAATGTACTTAATTTCGTCTGCATCCGCTCCAGTGCATACGCACAAAGGGAAGAGAAAATTACAATCACTGTTACACTTACGACAGTGATCAGAAGAGAATTAAATAAGGTCTTAATAAAGTCCAGCTGACTGAAAGCTTCAGGATAATTTGCCCATGTAAAGTTTTCAGGAATACCAAGCGGATTGGTAAATATTTCCTGTTTTGATTTGAATGAGTTGCTGATCATTAAGTAGAAAGGAATCAGCCAGACCAGCCCCAGACCGATCCCCAGAATCATTCGAAGTATTCTGCTGCTTGATTTTTGTTTTTCCATTATACTTCGACCTCTTTTCTCTTCGTCAGATATACTTGCGCCAATGAAATAACGGCTACAATAATGAAGAAGATTACCGCTTTGGACTGTGCATAGCCCATTTTATTTTCTACAAAGGCGCTGTTATAGATGTTCATAGCCACCATCTGCGTTGAATTGTATGGTCCTCCATTTGTCAAAGACAGGTTTTGATCATACAATTTAAAGCTGTTGGACAGTGTCATGAACAGACTTACCGTAAAACCGGGCATAATCAACGGGAATTTTACATGCCAGAATTTTTGCCAAGAAGTTGCTCCATCCAGATCTGCTGCTTCCAGCAGAGCATCATCCACATTTTGCAGATACGAGATATAGATAACCATGATATACCCAGACATCTGCCAGCACATCACAATAATCATCGCCCAAAAACCAGTCTGTGAAGTGGACAGCCATGTTTTAAGTCCTTCATTTCCAATCAGATCACCAATTGCGCTGAATGCATTAATAAAAATAAACTGCCAAATAAATCCAAGAATCAACCCGCCGATAAGGTTCGGCATGAAAAAGACCGTTCTTAATAAGTTCGCACCTTTAAATTTACTGGTCACCAGCATAGCCAGTCCCAGTCCAATCACATTGATTAATACAATCGATACAACAGAAAATCGAACTGTAAACCATATAGCTGACCAAAAGCCACTGTCAGATAATAACTTTTTATAGTTCGCTAAACCAACAAACTCTCCTCTGGCAACTGCATCCCAGTTTGTGAATGAATAATAGACACCATATAAAAACGGAATGACGACCACTATCGTCAATGCCAGCACAACCGGTGCAGCAAATAGATAAAACCACGTTTTCTTTTGATGTTTCATTATGTGTTCCCTCCTCTTATGTAAAAGGGACTGTGACATAAGTATGTCTGATATCCCTAAAACCGAATAAACGGTGTTCTAGAAGCTGCCTCTTCGGAAATAAGTCGAACTATACTGAAAATATGAGTAGCTATTTTCGTATAGTCCGACTTATTGTCATAAATCACTACGATTGACTCGTCAGAGTAGATAATGCATGATACCTACCTGGTTCTTGAGACAGAACACTTCTGTCACAACCTCACACAAAGCTTGATTTTCAGTTTTCCAAAACCATTTCTTTTGGAAATAAACTGTATTCTTTTAAACAGCACCTGAAATCAGCTGAATAGTATGGCAGCCTGATTGTCAGTTCTACTGTTTATTCTGTTCTATTGGTCCTTCTTTAAAACTATATCCCCTTAATACAGTCTTATTCTCTTTCTTCTGCCCATTTATCCTGAGAAACTTTTACTACTTCATCCCATGTTGCTTCTCCGGCAACATATTTTTGAATTTGAGCACCTAGTGTTTGTTCGCCCCAGCCGGCAGGATAGCCCATAAAGACCCAGCCAGTCGTGTTTCCTTCTGTGTAGTATGTGTATACTTCTTTAGAAAGAGGATCAGAAATCTTATCTGTATCATAGCCTGCATATGCCGGCACAAATTTGAACTCTTCCAATACAATTTGTTTTCCTTCATCTGTTGTATACAGATAATCGAGGAAATCTTTCGCTGCCTGAACTTCTTCATCAGAACCATTTGGATTTACACCCCAGTACATTGGTACACCAACTGGAATTGTTCCTTCCGTTACACCATCAATTGGAATTGGCAACAGACCAATATTTTCGTTTGCCAGTTCTTCGTCAAGTTCTGCAATGGTTGGATATACCCAGTTCCCCTGTTGTGTCATGGCAACTTTTCCATTTGCAAACAGTTGTTCAATTTGTTGAGAGTAATCCAGACTATTTGTCGGCTGTACAGAGTATTTATTAGAGATATCGATATATTTTTTAAATTGATCTCCATAAGTAAACTCCACTTCTTTCGCTTCATACGCCTGCATTACATCGTTGTTAAACTCCGCATTTAAAAATGCATTTGACCCGTGCAAGCCTGTAATCCACTGTTCTTTTGCAGCCAAAGCGAATGGCGCTTCAATGCCCAATTCATCCTTTTTAGCTTCCAACGTCTTCGCTGCATCTTCTAAATCAGATAAGGTAGAGATGCTTTCTGCATCAATGCCTGCCTTTTCAAAAATTTCTTTATTGTAAAGAACACCATAGCCTTCAATATTGTATGGAAGCCCAAGTACCTTACCGTCTTTTGTCGCACCAGTCAATGTTCCTTCAAGTGCCTGCTTTGCAGATTCGGTATCGCTTAAATCTGTTAAATTATCCAGCCACATATTTACATCTTCCGGACCGCCGATATTGTAGATATCAGGCTCATTACCGGAAGAGAATTTAGATTTCAGTGCAGCACCATAGTCAGAACCGCCGCCAACTGTTTCTATATTGATTTTTACATCCGGATTTTCTTCTTCATACTTTTTTGCCAGAGCTTCAAATTGATCTTTGAACTCTACTTTAAATTGAAAAATATCGATTTCTGTTTTGTCTGATGAGCTATTGCTTGAACTGCCGCTATTGTCAGCAGAATTCCCGCATGCTGCCAAACTTAATGCGATTCCCGACGCCAATAAACCTAAACCAATTTTCTTCCAGCTTCTTTTATTCATTTTGGTCCCTCCAAAGTTATTTTCTTAACATCTATATTGTGCAATCGATTTCGCTATTTTGCAAGCGTTTTTATCCTGTTACCGATAACAAGATTATTTCACCCTACAAACACATTCATTCCATACCATTCCCCATTCATTTAAAGTTAAAATCACTGTAATTATGATTGCTGATCTATTTTTATTTTACGCAAACGAATGCAGAAACTTAGTATGGGAGATACGGGATTTAAATTAGATTGCGACCGCAAAAAAGAGGTCGGGACAAAAGCGATCAGCTCCGAGAATTAAGAAGGAATATCCGAAAATAGGGCTTCATATTTTCAGGATAGTTCGGCTTAATTCCGAAGGAGTTGCTCCTGCGGTTACTCGTCGCAAAAAGAATTTTTGCTTTTGTACCGCCGTTTATTCGGGTTTAGATATGAAGAGAGTTTGGAACTTTGATTCTGTCCCAAACTCTTCGTTAAATCAGTCGCTCATTTTTATTATCAGGTTCGTTTTATATCAGATTCAACAGCTCTTCATCACCTATCAGCACATTAATCAAATTGCCTACCCCAATACCCCTGTCTCTTTACCAAGGTTCGTTTCTGGAATAACGACTCCCAGAGAGCATCACTCACCAGCTGATTGAAGATGAGGGAAGCTTGCGTACGATTCCTAACATGAATATTTTTGACTGTTTACCATCAAGAACTTCACGGACAGAATACATTTTTTCAACACTAATTTTCACTCTTTTGACATACGAAAAACTCCCAACATAGTAGTCTAGAAATTTTTATTTTTTCTAGTTCCTATTATGTCGGGAGCATATCAAACCTGAATTTCCTTCTCTATCTTTTTCACAGCAGGCAAAAAATCAAAGTACTTCTACAGCTTATTATTCAACAAAAAATCAAGAGACTTTTATAGATGATTCCCGGAAAAACCGACAATACCAAATGCTCCTGGACCTCCATGACTAGAAACCACACAACCGGTAGGAATCCAATGTACTTTTTTAAACCCCGCCTCTGCTGCCAACCTCTCTGCAGTTTTGCGAATTTCTTCCGACAGACCCTCACTGTATACAAAGGTTAATTCTTCTCTATCTAAATTATACATTTCTATATAATAAGCAAATAATTTTTTCATCGCAAGCATCATGGAACCACGATATTTTTTTGTTGATGTCAGCTTTCCCTCTTTCATTTCAATCAACGGCTTTAAGTTCAACAGTTTTGCACCAAGATATGCAGGGTTGCTGACTCTGCCTCCGGCCTTCAAATACATCAGCGTTTCAGGCATAAAACACATTTGGCAGGTATCAATCAGTTCATTTATTTTATTGATAACTTCACCATACTCCGCTTCCGGATGCGCCTCTATGAATTCAGCGGTTTTAATCACAATCATTGCCTGTCCGGCAGAAACCATTTTTGTATCAATGCTGGTAACATATGGCCGATTCTCCGCAGCAATCTTTGCACTTTGAAAAGACACAGTTGTAATGGAAGAATAAGCCAGATAAAGAATATGCTTATTTGGAAATTCCTGATGAATGCGGTCAAAAACTGTTTCAAAATCATGAGAATTACTACCAACTGTTGTCGGCAATTTTCCTGTCTTATCATAATAAGCAAAAACTTCTGAAACCGGGATAGACCCATCATCAAAGAATTCATCACCCATCCCTACATGCATGGGAACTACTCCTATATTATATTTCTCTACATACATCTGGGGGATATCCGCTCCGGATTCTGCTACCAAAACATAATCTTTCATCTTACACTTCCTTACTTCTTTTATTATAGGTTCTCGATTCCGAACAACGATCAAACTTATTTGAATGGCACCCCTATGCTTCAGCAAGAACAGGTTCCAAGGCATGATCTATAATAATGTACGTAATCCTCCTAAGCATACCATATGAAAGGCATTATCGCTTTATATTTTTTGCTTAACAAAAATAAAAAGAACCTGATATATTCCTCTTAATCTTTTTAGCCTTCAGTTCTTCTCTACTCTGTCTTCTTTAGAAATATCATTCTAAAAAAGTCTCGCATCAAAACATTCAATGTTCCACAAAATTGAGCGTATACTTTTATCCAACAAAAAAGTCTTTTATACTGACTCACTGGAAAATTTATCCTAAAATGATGTATGATATAGGTATCTACCTGAAAAAACACTATGGGAATGTACCTTGGCTTGTCAGTGAAAACAGCATGAACAGAAAGAACAATATATAGATGAAAATGGCATCGTAGAGGATAATTCGTATTGAATTCATTTTACAGCAGCTTGCATAGCTTTTGCGGGAAATTGAAGAAGGAATCAACTTTGAAGATTACATACTTTAGCATTTACAGACCGTGCTTCTCCAATGAATGCTTTTAAAAAGCGTTATGGACTTCATACGAATCGAATTGGATAACAACTAGACAAAAAGCTTAAAAACAGCACACTGTACAAGCAGCTGATTAATGAACGTGAATTCACACTCGCAGACAACGCTGCTGTAAAATAAGCAAAGCTCAATTTAACTCTGCTTATCTTAAGAGACGTACTCCTTCTCTGATTTAAGTAAAGCGAGGTAATTGTTTTAAGGAGAGTCTTTATCCCATGGAAAAAATCTCTTGAATTCTCCTAAAAGAAGCAACTATTTCAAAGACTGTATAGGTCAAAAGTACTCATACGATGGCTTTATCCTAAAAATTTCTTCAATCACTCTGTAAAGTATAAAAAGTTAAAATCATTAAACTTTTACCACACAGATTGTTTAAAGCACATAACGACCATTGAAAGGAGCAATAAGATGTTACATCAAACAATAGTGACCATTGATGTTGGCACCACCGCAATTAAATTTACTCTTTACCAGAATCACAATCAGATTCTGACAACAGAGCTGCGTATCCAAACTTACACTGAAAAGAGCGGAAAAAAATATCAAAAACCTTTGGAAATACTTGATTTATTGCAGACAGGAATCCACTCCATAATAGAAGAGTATCCTTACCCTATCCATTATATCGCCTTAAGCACCGCAATGCATGGACTGATGCCAGTCTATGAAGACGGGAGCTGCGGGGAACTGCTGATCTGGTCTGATAATCAAGCTGCCGAAACAGCTGCTGCATTTAGAAAGTCAGCACTCAGCCAATCTTTTTATGAAAAAACTGGGACGCCTATCCACTATATGTCCCCTTTCTCAAAACTTTTGTGGTTAAAGGAAACAGAACAGCTGCCGGATAATGTTATTAAATGGATTGGACTAAAAGAACTGGTTTCAAATTTCTTCACGGGTGAATATTACCTTGATTATTCAACGGCCTCGGCAACAGGGCTGTTTAACAGCCTTGTTCTTGACTGGGATAATGAAATCTTGACCTACCTCTCAATTAGCAGAAGACAGCTGCCTATACTGGTTGATACAAATACAATTTTAGCCCTCTCTGATGAAACAAAAAAAGCGTTGGGACTCTCGCCTCAGACGCAGCTCTTAATTGGTGCAAGCGACGGCTGTTTAGCTGCGTACGCCGGTTATTTGAACACGGAACTCTCAGTTAGTCTTACTTTAGGAACAAGCGGCGCCATCAGAAAGATCACAGCAGACCGAGAGTTAGATTCTGAAGGAAAAACATTTTGCTACTATCTGAAGAAAGGCTTATGGGTTGTAGGCGGTCCGACAAATAATGGAGGAACTGTTTTGGAATGGCTAAGCAAGCTGTTTTTCAATCATCCAACAGCCATTTTTGAGCACCTGGATAGCGCCCTTGAAGCAAGTTCTCCGGGAGCAGAACATTTACTCTTCCTCCCTTATATTAACGGAGAAAGAGCACCTATGTGGGAGCCATTTCTGACAGGCTCCTATCAGGGGATCACAGCACTGCATGGACAAAATGAATTTATCCGTGCTGCCGTCGAAGGACTGCTTTTTAACCTAAAAGCCATTATGGACGCAAGCCCCTTTCCTGATCAGGAAATTTCTATTAATGGCGGTGTTTTTCGACATCCGGCATTAAGTCAGCTTACTGCTGATATTTTAGGCAAAGACTGTCTGCTATCTGCCAATAATGAACCGTGCTTTGGACTTTTAGGACTAATAAATCAGAAGGCTCTTCCACAGTCAGACACTAACTGTCAATATATAAAAAAAGACACTAAAAATGAAAGCCAATATCTCTCCTTTTATCATTCTTTTCTAGAAACAGCAAAAATAAATCGATAAATATTTTAACTCTATTCCAGAGCAGCCCAATGAAGTATTTTTTGGCACTCTGGTTTTTTATTTTTCACTTAATGAACAGATGGGGTTAAAACACTTAATTTCTCTTGAAAATCAAGCAAAAAAACACTATAATTAATGATCGTTAAATACAAAAAATACATTATTTTTTAACATGTATTCAATTAATTTTCTAAGTGGAGCGGTAATCTGAATTGAGTACTACAACGACAAAGAGCTGCAGCTATTTTCTAGTATCTCTGGATTATACTGCATAAATTACCGTCTTTTTATTCAGCTTATAGGCTTTTAACAAGAGAATCTTTTGAATCCAATGTCAAATCTAATTTGTCTATGAGGAGAACAAATGATACACACATATCTAGAAAAAAAGTTATTACGAGCCATAGACGTTATCGACCTGCTGTTCGGCAGTGACTATCTTTCTCCTGCAGAACTTTCCAGTAAACTCAATTGCACTATTTTAACTTTAGAGAAAGATATTGCTTATCTCAGAGAAGAGCTGTGCATCCCTGTCACAGAGGATAAAACGGGAAATCTTCGTATCGATCCTTTTATTGCAGGCAATCAGGAGAGGCTTAGCAAGGAAGTCTACTCCCACTCACTATTTTTGCGAAGCCTGAATTTTTATCTCGTTCCCTCTGATAAAAAATATATTGACTTTATTGATGAACATTTTATTTCAGTTTCCAAGGGATATCAATTAAGATCAGATGTGGAGCATTTTCTAAAAAAGATTGGATTACAATTAACTGATAATCACGTCACTGGTGATCTGTCCAGAATCCGTTTTTTAATTTCCGAACTGGATAGACAGTTTGGTGCTGAGCTGTTGGTCTTCGATCCGATTGTTACTCAGAAGTCAAATCGGATACTTGATCATTTTGAACTGAATATGGGCATCTGCTTCTCTGAATACGAACGGACTTTCTTTCATTCCTTAATGCAGACAACAGTTGGAGAGGATCTGCCAAAAACTCCATTGATTTTCTCGAAAGAAGCAATTTACTCTATCAGCAAATATACTTGTCCGGAAAACTTTGAAGAGTTCGTGAAACAACAGTTTGAACCGATTTGGCAAGAACGCTTTAATGACGAATACAAATTCACTATACTGGCCTTAATTGTTATTAACACACATATTTTTGATCATACAACAAATAAAGAAATTTTGGCAGCTTACCGTGAAAATCTTATCAGCAATTCCTGTTTTCAAAAACTGCTGAGGCTTTTCACTGAAACATTCTCTGTAGATTATTCGAACGAGGACTGGTTTCTATCTGCTGTATATATTTTTTTAAAAGGCTCAACATTTAACTTACACCCAATGATTTCCATAGAATATTCAAAGCCTAATAAAATTGATCCATACTTTTTTAATCAAATAAAACAAATTGTGGATAAATGGAATGATTGCGGACTGATTATTACGGAAAAACACTTGAATGCCTTATGCTCTCGGCTGAGTCCGTTCATACTGCAAAAGCAAGCAAACACGATTGCACTTATTACAGAAAACAGTTTTGACTACCACATTACAAAACAAGCAATTCAACGGTTTCTTCCGGAAACCATCGAATTTTCAACGTATACTGAATTAACCAGTGAAATTATTGAGAATGATGATGTTGAAAATACATTGTTTATCCTTGATAAACGGGCACCGCTAGCCGGGAGTATTGAGAGTGTTAAACATTTCCTGTTTATTAACTTCCCTCCCGGAATCGAAGAACTTAAGGAAGTGCTGGCCTTTACACTTATAAAATAAAAAAGCAGCTTGGAATAAATGGTTATTTGAAAGATAGCCTTTCAAAAATACTTTTATTCTGCCTGCTCTTTTATCATATTTATTCATAAATATTCTGACTTGCTTCATCCAATTTGAAACAACAATGAATCTTTTTCAAACGGCTTAATCTCAAAGCTGGCCAGTCGATCAAAATGAGTCTTTTTGTATTCTGAATCTGCCAATTCAATTAGTTCTTCACACCTATATTCTTCAATTATTTCTTTGTTCGAAAAAAAGAAGGAAACAATTCGAAGCTTTGCATCAAACTTCATCAGCTGAGGAAGAACTTCATAAAAGTTTTCTCCGTTAATTTGCTGAACTAATTCGTTCGCTTCTTCACGAATCTTTGCAGAATAATCCATCAATTCCCTGTATTTTTCTCTATCCTCTTCCTCAAGAATATCCAACGAAAAGCATTTCTCTGAATTCCATAATCCGCACCATATATTTTTCAAGCTCCTACCTCCTCTACCCGCATATGATTTCGGGCAATCTTTATTCTACTTTGGCTCACTGCCTATTTTACCTGTTTTAATTACACTTATTTTCCACATTTATTTTTAGAAAAATAGAAAATAATGGTAAGATTTCACAAATATGTAAGAAAACAAATAAGAGCCTATTTCATCGGAAAAATAATTAACAATTTGAGCTTCAATTATAGTAATAATCGGCTTTCTTTCCTTAATTACTAGTTCTGCTCACATAAATACTCTAGCAGAATGGCGGGCGAAGGGCTCTATACTTTATGATGTTGGTGAAAAATCACTGGCATCTTTTTTAGTAAAACTATATGGAAAAGACACCCTGCAATCCTTTAAAATAAAGTCGTCAAAAACCACTTTAAAGGAGAATGCACGATGTCTTGTTCAGATTCTATCGAAGATATGCTCGATATTCTAGACGTAACCCTTCATTTCGAAGAAAAATTTTTTTCTAAAGAAATAATCAAGGAACAGGTATGTATGTTTTTTTCTGATGTCCTTGATGACATCCCTCGCAATTGTCCGCATTGCTTATGTTCTGTGGCTTCATGATGGACGGAGACACCCATCAGCTCATTGATATCCTTGAAAACAGACAGCTGACTTATTTAGAAAGGTACTTTACTCGTTACCCTTTGGCAGAACGGCAAAAAGTGACCTTCGTTGTCTGTGATATGTATACGCCCTATTTTTCTTTAGTGAAAAAGATGTTTCCAAATGCACAGATCATTCTGGACTGTTTTCATCTCGTTCAGCTCATCAGCTGAACGTTTCTGACCCATCGTATTCAGCGAATGAACACATTTGATCGCCGTGTTTATGCGGAACGAAGAAAGTACAACCACATAAAGAAGTGTTGGAAACTGCTACAAAAGAATCAAACAAAACTGAATAGTCAGAAGCATCTGTGGTGTCCTGTATTTCGTAACTATTTAACTGAAACAGACATTGTTGATCGCTTATTAAGTTATGATCTGGAGCTACATAAAGGATATACCCTTTATCAACACTTTCTTTGTGCATTTAAAGAGAAAAATTTTTCTCATTTCCACCAATTGCTTCTGGAAGATGTCTCTTCTCTTCCAGAAAACTATCAAAAAACGATACAAGCCTTCAAAAAAATGTCAAAGAAGATTAAGCGATCCTTTGAACGACCTTATTCTAACGGCCCTTTGGAATGTTTAAATAATCATATCAAGGTGCTCAAACGCAATGCTTATGGATTCAGAAGCTTTTATAACTTCAAACTCAAGATCAATCTCTGCTTTGGCGAAGCGCATTTCAAACTGAGCAAAAAAGCCTAGAGAAAATTTCTCTCTAGACTCTACTCTATTTCTCTCGATTTTTCTTACCAATATTCATTGACAAAGAACCGTTATCCCGCTGACCCTTCCAGCAAAGGGATAGTGTTTTCTACAAGTTTCAACAGCTTCTAAATGCTGTTATATCAACATCCGCTGTTTGGAACGATATCATGAAATTCTGGTGATTTTTCTAGATTGGTGCTAGTTTGGGTGTTAGTTATCAAATAAAAAATAGTTCCTAACTTCACTTTTCTTAGTGATAAGAGTATTTCACTTATACTAACTTTCCTCACCATCCTGGGTACTACTCTTAATAATACATTCGTTTAAAAATACTTTTGTTTTTCTCTCAATATTCCCCTCAGTTGTCTTTAATCTAAGCAAAGGAATATCAGCCTTTTCTAAAATAATATTTTTTACCGCATCACGTTCTTGTTGCACCTTAGCATCATGACTACCCCCATCTACTTCAATCACGCCTATCGGATTCTTTCCGACCTTATAATAAATGACAAAGTCACAGCTCGCTTTTTGTTTCATAAATTCTATTTCTCTATCAGTAAATGAATTATTTTTAATTGAGACAAGTTGAATCAAATCGATCTGCATATGAAACATTAAAGAAGTAAATTCAGCTGTCATTAAAATATCCCTAAGTAGGACAGCCATAATCTGCTCAGATTTGAAATGTGAATCCTTTAAATTCAATCGAGTATTTAACTTTTCTAGAGAACGATCATATTCTCTATACAATAAATCGAATGCGGAGATTACCGGGCTATCATAGACATATTCATCTGAAGCATAGTATTTAATATATCTAACTAAAGCTGCCAAACTTTGGTTGTTTCTTGTAAAAACTTCATTACCAGTTACTAAAGTAAATTTGTTGATGGCTCTTGAAACAGCTACATTCACCAAATGTGGATCATCAACAAAATCAATAGATTTTTGGCTACTTTTTTTCTTATCCAACACTGTTGAAAAAATAACCTCTTTACATTCTCTACCTTGGAATTTATGAATTGTTGCTTTAGCAAACTCTTCTGGCAAATACTCTCCAGCTAAATTGACTTGATTATTATAAGGTGTAATAAATCCGATATTTTTTTCATCAGACCAACCAACTTCCACTAGAGACTCAATTTCTCGCAGGTTAGCTCGTTTTCTTGTATGATTTCCTTTAGATGTGACGATTAGCTCAATTGAAGATTCGCCTCCATCTATAGTCATGGGTATTAGTTGATTATCGTAAAATTGTTGATTACAAAACTGGATAATTTTAGGATGACATCTATAATGCTCCTTCAGCAACGTTACGGGCACTTCCTCCTTGAACAGCTTAACAAATGAATCTAGCAAACTATATTTCGTACAATCATAATACTCTAAAGGAGAGACAGTTTCAGTCTTTTCGGGTATATGTGGGAGTTGCTTACGATCACCTACAACAATAATATTTTTTGCACAGCCCAGACTCAAAATACCTGGAACGATATCTTGCTGCGACGCCTCATCAATAATGATGTAGTCCAATATTGCTCCATCTGCTATCGAGTTAATAATCGAATGTGTACTACTTCCAATCACAGGAAACCGTTTAATAAAATTACTGAAATCCTTTCTATAGTTATCTACGGTAAAATTCGCATTTGCTGGAACCGATTTTGATAACTGCTGTTTAAGATACTGCATTGATTTATTCGTTAAATCTTCTAATAATTTTTTGAAATTTTCTTTTTCCAAATCGTTTTTATATTTTTGTAATTGCTGCTCTTTTTGTTGCAACATTTTTTCATAATAATGAAACTGTAGGGAATAAGTAAAATTTATTCGTTCAGTATAAGTGTCTAAAAATTTAGTTCTAAATATTCTAAACTCTAACAACAAACGGAATCTTTCTTTAAAAGACAAATTTTTTTGAGAAAGATAATTCATATATGCAAGTAAATCAGAAGTTTTCTCAGGACTCAATTTATATCTATCAACATCAATTAAATCTACAAGTACATTTTCCTCACGCCATTCTTCTAAGTGCTTTTTTTCAACAAGCAGCTCACTGATTTCTGCAGTCAATTGCGCTACTTTATTTTGTGCAGTTAGACTCGTTTTCACTCTTGTCAAAATATCATCAATTTCCTCTATAGAAACGGCTACAGAATCCGAGCTATAACGTGGTACTTCTTTCACTTCTGCAAAAAATTCTGTCTTATTGTCTGAACTCCCTAATTTAGCAATAAGGTAGTCTAGTTCTTTTTTAGCCATCTTCTCATACACATTTTCAACTGCTGGATTATTATTTGAAACAATTGCAACAGATTTTTTATTCACTAAAATGTTTGCGATGATATTTAAAATAGTTTGTGTCTTTCCTGTACCCGGAGGTCCTTCAATAATACTAATTTGAGAGGAAAAGGCATTTTCAACAGCTTCTAATTGACTCTCATTCAACCCAAATGGAAAAATAAAATGCTCTAAAGAATCTCTAACCTCATTTTTACCATAACAATACGAATGCAAAGCTGTTCCTTTATAAGGAGTAATTTTGTTCAATTGTCTCTCTATATTTTCGGCCATAGGTTTATTTGTTGGACTAGCATGGCGAACACGCTCTTTTACAATTTCAGTAAAATAAGAAAATGTATTCTCATTTTTCAAACCAGAACTCGCAATAATACTTACATTTTCCGACCTCATGATATACTTTTTTTGATCATTTGGATAATTTACAACAACATACTTATTCCCATATTCAGTCGCTTTATCTATTTGTTGATAAATGTTTTCTTCTCTAGATAAAAGACCTGCTTGTATTTGTTTTTGCGGTGTAATCTTGCAGAAGTTTAACGGTTTTGTAAATGACTTACCTGATGGAAAATCTACAGTCACCATCAACTGATTTTCTTTACTCCAGAGTCTCCAATCTGTTATTTGGTTCGTTTTGTTCTGTCCGTTCATATATATCGAAAACATTTTATACCGCCTCAAATATAATTTATATAAAACAAATTATATCAAACAAAAAGAACTATAGATAGTAAAATAATATTGCTATTGACTAATTTTATAAAAATTACTTTTCTGTATCACCTATATTAATGAAAAAAAGTTAGCTTATACCATCATATCTTTGGAATCCAGAAGTAAATTTTTCTGGATATCCCATTAATTGATTGCTATCAAATTGATGTATCCAACTTATAAATTCATCAATAAATTCCTTATCATCATTTTCCTTAATATTTTTATAATTCATTCTGACATTAGTTAATCTTTCTAAATTTGGTGGAAGCTTAACAGCATTTTTACCAAAATACCAAAATTTATTTGAGATCAAAACTTTTTCTCCACCAGTATCTCTGTTTAGATTGTGCATATTGGGTTCACCATTCTCATAGCTATGATGAGAATCAAGTTGTTCTATTTTTCCACTCTCATTAGTGTGATATATATTATCACCATATTTTTGTTGTATACTACCATTCATTACTGGCTTTTTTATTTGAAATCGACTATCCTTCCAATACTGATCGAAAGTTAGGATTTCATCTACTTGCATAGCACAAATTATCTTCCCTTTATAGATACTTGAAGCTGATCCTATACCAACTACCCAATCTCCAACTTCCGCACGTTTTCTCAGCATAGATTTGCAGGTAGCTAGTGTACACACACCATAAAATGGATTTGGAGCGAAACCATAGTCTCTTTTTACAATATAATGTGATAGTTTCATTTATTATCTATCCTCCATTCAAATTAGCAGCTCGATCTATGAATACTATCATTTGGCAAAGGTGCTCCAGTAGGGTCATCCCAAATTGGAACAGTTCCATTAACAGCTTCAGCAGCCTTATCCATTCCAACAGCTGCTGATCCAAAAATTCCACCACTATCTGGCAATGAGCCTGCTTCTTCCAAGTAAATAAAAACTACTCTTTTCCCCAGCATGCCAGCCTTTTCGACACACCAATCAATCCATTTAACTTCAGCTGTATCTTTACCCACCAGCACTACAACAATATCAGACCATTTAACATTTTCTTCAATAACTTTTTTCATTTTATCTGAAATATTACTGTTTGAAGAAAATAGCCTATACACTTCATCACTGTTACGAAAAGTATGTTCAACGCCTAAAGTCCTTGGCAACTGATTGATACCTTTTCTATCTTCTCTGCTATACGCTACAAAAATTTTATTTCCCATCTTCTCTTATCTCCTTTTTTTCTTGGCTCCAATTTTCCCAAAGTTTTACATACAATTCATTTGAGCAATTAGATAAAATCAGCTCGCATATTTCACTATATCCAAGTTTATCAGCTACATAGGAACTTATAATACGCATCATATTACAGTATCCTTCTTCTGGTTGATTTAGTTCAGAAAGTTCTAGCAACTTTTCTTTACTTAGATTTTTTCGAGTAAGAAGTTTCATATTATCAAAAATTTGTGAAATTAATTTATCTGATTTTTCTTTTGTTACTCTTAAGTCATCTGTATTTTTTACCTCTAGAGGAATCTGTGCACCAACTTTTTCTTTATCTCTATCGTACAAATGTAAACTATCACTAAAGTGACAATATGATCCAATTTCCAAGCCTAACCATCCAGCCATTATTTCTTGAATACTTGTAAACTGAACAAAATTATATGGTAATCCAAGTAAGAGATCATTACTTCTCATAATCTGAGTCCACTCCAGCTTTCCATTTCTCACCTTTAATAGAGAACAGACATTACACGGGATATCCTCAGCCCTGGGTTGTCCATCAGAATCTGGAAAGTCTCTATCAGGGTTCCATATAGAAATTACTGTTTGTCTGCTTTCTGGATTATTTTTTAGTGCTTCATACGCGCTATTCAACTGATCAAAACCATAGGATTTCCTAATTCTTTCGCCATATGCTCCATAATAAGTATCTCCCATACCAGCGTACTGTTTCAACGCAGGATTCCAATAATTAATAACCTTTGAATCATTGCTACCAGCCAGTATCCAAATCACTTCTGCTAAAGCAAATCCAATGCTTATTGCAGGTACTCGACTAGATACCCATCTTTGTTTCGGATTATCAACTTGCATAATTACATGTAAAAGTTCAGCTGTCTCACCAGTACGACTTTTCACACTATTATGAGTCTCTTTCAATTCTTTTTCTGCTTGAATCCACACATCATCTACCGTCTTACCTTGATAAGAATTCACCGATCTACCCTCTCCCTTTTTATACTTTCATTAATCCCCCATTTAGGCGGAAAAAAGTATTCAATATTTTCTCTATTACTAGCTCTGAACATTTGTTTAATACGAGTATTTTTCCCTTGGTTATATTCTGGATGTTTCACTCGAGTATATTTATCAGTTTCACAAAATATATTCTGGCAATCAATCAATTGTAATTTTCGTCCCCATAAATTTGAAAACTCAAGGTTTAACCTACTTATTTCTTTTTCTTGTTTATCTGCCATCCACTTAATGACATCTTCATAAGTATATTTACCTCGAGACTCGAAACACTTATCAATACCTCTCTTGGCACCTGGTCCTGCTATCACGAAAGACATCTCATCAAAATCACAAATTGGACTATAATTTATATCAATTGCTAGTTGAAAAGCAAGAAAACTTCCCAAAGTAGGGTAGTTTAACAGTAAATGATATAGCTCTTCCAAAGAATTACACTCTTTTATTTTATTTAACAAATTATCCTTTAACATATATTCTAATAGTTTAAGATTATTTTGATGTTTTTTAGAATGATTAAAAGAACTGACTCCCGATGGCATAATATATGCTGCGGAGTATATTTTCTTATTTTGTCCCAATTCATCCAGAAAGATTTTATTATAGACGTCGAATGAGTATGTTCTGTATGAAACTGTACCTAATTTTTCTTCTAAAGTTTCCCATGTTTCAATCTTATTGAACAATTTAAATAACAATATTCTAAACAAAATATCCTCTTCATCATGCGCCTGTCTAGTTTGATATATAACATTTCTAATTAGATACTGACTTACTCTATCTGAAGCTCTATACACATTAGTAAATTTGTATTTACTTAAGATATAATCTTGCGACCAAGGAAAATTTTCATTGTTAAATCGAGCGAAAAAAATCTTTTGCCTTTCTGCAGTAAATTTCCAATATTCTGAGTAGATTGGTGATTTAATTAAAGCAGAAGAAGTATTAATTTTTTTAATGGTTTTACTTTTTTTGGGAGTACTATCACCAAAGAGATCCATCTGTAACCCTTTACAATTTTTCAAAATCTCACTCACAATTTTATTCGAAGTCTGTATTATCGTAGAATCATTACTTATATTATGAACTAAATATTTTTGAGAGTTACTTGCAATTTCTCTATATTCATCTATTAATCGTTTCTTTTCCTCGGTAACAACTTGTTCAGATGACTTCCTCTCCAAATAGAATACTTTGTTTACGTGTATATTTTCCCAATATTTAAGCTCTGGAATTAACAAGTTATTTAGTTCTTCTTTGTCAATCCCAGAGGCTACACCATAGCAAAAGGTCGACCACCAAAATCTATCCAACAAAATTAATTTTCCATTCTTCAAATCTGGAATAAGTTTCTTTTGAAGTAACTCAATATGAGCAGCGACGTGTAAAATTTGTAAGCTGATAGGATTGAGCTCCTCTTTAAAATACTTGCCTTGTTCATGATGTATATCATAGACAAGCCCACCTAAAGTCCCCTCTTCTTTACCAGGAAAACTGTATTTAGAAATATCATAGCCCTTTAGCTCTAGCTTCTCTGAAACTTTATCCATTACTGATGACTTACCAACATTGTCAATTCCTTCAAAAATATAAATTTGACCGCCATTTTCATTCAAAATAGTTACTCCTTCTTCTATACTAACTTCATTCTTAATAGTCAGACCTAGTATTTTACTTCAAATCCATTTTCACTCCAACACTAGCAGAGTTTACTAAATAACCTTTTTCTAGACCACAAATTTTTTCTATAATCTCATTGGACAAAAAAACACCATATTTTCTAAATATTTCGCTTGAAATAGCTTCTCGGTTGATAATATCGTTATCTACTAAAAGATCCAGTGATTGCTTTAATGCCACTGGTCGCATAGCTTGCTTAGTATCATCATATGGTTCATTTTTTCTCCATTTCCGATAATTAATTTGTTTTTGAAGCTTTACAAATTCATCAGAAGAAATTAGTTTGAGTGCTTTAGCTCGCATAATTAATGTCCCTATGGAGACAAACCATATTCGCTTCAAACCTAAATACGATTCAATTTTAGCTAAATCTAGCCCTTGAACGCTTTTAATAAATGCATCTTTTGGTAGTAGAAATGAAGAAGCAAAGTTATTCGCACGTTGTTCCATTTCCTTGTACTCATCTTTTTCTAATTCTTCAGGATCGTTGTTCCCCTTATCTAAAATCCAATGTCCTAGCTCATGAGCTAAACTAAATTGTTGCCTGTAGAATGAATAATCGTCTCCTTCAATCATAACAATATAGTATTCACGACCATTTATATTGGCACTTCCGCCTGAAGCATCGACTTTGTTATACTCATTTTTTACGACTGAAATAACAAATCCTTTCTCTTCCATTAATCTCATAATATCGACAATAGGTGTATCCTCTAATCCCCAGTTTTTACGAAGATCCAAGGTAATTGACTCTACATCATCTAAATCTGAAATATTATGGTTTTCTATAAGCTCTGGAAAAGAAATAAATGCTTCAAAATAATCTCGAATTATTGCAGCATATTTTTTATCATATGTTACAACTTCTTTTTCACCTTGAACTGCTGTTAATTGACTACGAAAATAAGTTCCTTCATCTTTATATTCAAACAAATCTTTTGAAAAGAAAAACTCCCTTGGAAATCCTAACGTTTTCATTAATGTGAATGTTGACTCTAGCGGAGGAGTAGCCTTACCATTCTCATATTTTGAAACCATTTGTTTAGTAACACCTAGTTCTCTAGCAAGATCTGTGATAGACAATCCTCTGTATCGTCTAGCTTCTCGTAAACGACTCCCATTAAAATTGCTGTCTAAAACCATCTTCAATTCCTCCAATATTTAGTTAAAATTATCACTTATTATTTTCTGTAATCTCATTATTATTTTCTTTTAAATCTACTACAGACATATCTGTTTTCTTGATTCCTGGTTTAAGTCCTACAAGTAAATCTTTTTTGTCTACTGCTTCTTGATTTATAATACTTGTATAATCAGTACTTATAGCATCACTATAATCTGTTACTTCTACGTAATTGCCTTTACTATCTAAAAATAGCTCTTCAGCCCTAATTGCTTTACCATTAAATTCGTCAATAGTAAAAATTCGTACTTCTTTAATTTTTCCACAATATTCACCAAATAATTTTATATTTATTTCATTTCGTTTTTCCTTGAACTCATCTTCAAGGAGTTCTAATTGCACATTATTACTTTTATCATTTGCAGATTCATTAAACCCTAAAGCGCAGAGCACATAATGATATGGATTATCTTCACAATTTTTAAGAATAAGTTTGATATTTTTATCCTTAAAAAAAAAATATAGTTCTCCTTCTGAAAAAATACCAATGAATTCCCACAAAATTGATCTTGACGCTCTAATTATCTCAAAACCTAATGAGTCAGCAACTTGACTGATTCGCTTGAATCTTAAATCCCAAGCAGTCATTGCACGTGAATTATATGTGATAAATCCATTATCATCCTTGATTCGCTTTTGATCTGTTTGGCATTCTTCAGAAAAAGCAGCTACTATTCTTCTTTTTTCATCGCTATTCAATACACTTACACCTCAATCCTACATATTATTACATCTTATTTTAGCAAAAAAACCAAAAAAGTCAACCGCTCTATTCACGAATGAAGTTTTTCCTTTAAAAGTTCCTTAAAGAAAACGAGAAAAAGAACCATTCATCCAATTAATTTCTAAATTCCCCTCTCAGATTTTTTATAAAATCAATTTTCTGAATATGGGATTTAATTAAAGAAAATAGAGAATTTAGACTTAAGGATGAATAGGAACTGTTCGTAACAACTATATATAGTTGTAAAACAAATAAAACTCTGATTCCACACACTATATATTGATCGACACATTGAAAACATCAGCTATAATAGACTTAAACAACTACAGAAAGCAGGAAACTATATGAGCAAAATTGGAGAACAGCTAAAAGAACTAAAAGATGGAACCCGATACAGCTTTAAAGGTACCTTCCAACACAATGGATTGAAATCAACTGATTATATTGATAAGATGGGAAATACTCGCTATCAGCCCACTTTTATGCTGACTGATATATATCAGATTGATACCGATGGAAAAGAACATTATGTTGCAGACCACCTTTGGATGAATCTTACAAAGTTATTCTTGAAATATGGATGGTTAGAAAAAGGTGATCTCGTACAATTTGATGGTAAGGTTGTTGAATATATGACCCAAAGGAAAAACGATTTTAAGATTGAACGTCCTTCTAAAGTCATCATCACAAGATCAGAAGTAACACTCCCTCACACAGGCAGCCTTAAAAAATTGAGCAAGAAATTAACCTACAAAATAGACCTTACACTGAAGCAAGAGATATCATGTTATCCTTCTTTAGCTTAAATAAATTTCACGCATTGGAAAAGAAGTGGAGAGATATTCAAGCATATGTCCTACTCGATAAACAGCTCTTCACAAGAGACAGCTTTAGAGAATGCTATTACACTAGAGAATCCATGGTTGAATTACACCATCAATATCTGCATGGTAAAATTTTAGTCGAAAAATTTGTTTATAACGGAAAACCTATTCAAAAAAATTTAATTACAGAAAATGAAATTAAATCTTACTTGTCAGAATACACTGAACAGCTTACCGAACAAAGAAAACTACGAGAACAAGCTTATGAAGACGGACTGGAAAGCTATTATTTTTAACTCTTTCCTTTTTCTCGCTCATCAAGTCAACAAGATTACTCAAAATTACAGTTAATTACTTAAAAAATACACTTTTCAATCCTCTAATCCCCTGTAAACACTCACTTTTTTGATGAATTTACACTCATTACACTTTTTTATAATAAAATATATAAAATTGTATCTATGAGTGTATATCGAAATAAAATAAGAACTCCCAAAATATGTAATTTTGTAATTCCAACATAAAACCCATTAAAAACACTACCATATCAACCTTTTAATGATTACAGTAAAAGGTAATATTTATTACAAAAATACACTCCTATCCCTTATTCTAAGTTGCACGAGAATCAAGAAGAAGCTATCTACGCTACTCTGTTCTTACTTTCATCCTCAAACCTTTCTTTTATAAATCAATGCAAGCCATGCTTGCCAAAAAGAGGAAGTGAATAAAATAGAAAAGGAATGATGGATAATGACAGTATCAATTGAAAACACTCTAAAAAAGCAGTCAATAACATCTAATATATTTAACAATCGAATAAGAACGACAAATTTTAATGAATTAAGTACTCAAGAGTTAATTGAACTTTCCTTTAATTTGAAACCTTCTGAAGCTGCCAAGCTGCTAGAAAATACAGATGATCTAACAGACTTAAAGGATGTACTTACTAAATTTTCACCAAATAAGGAATTTCAATTTAAAGCAAGCTTTGAATTATCAAAGCGCATTTTGCAGTTTGATATGAAAAAGGAGAAGATAACAAGCTCGTATGGACTTGCCCAACACTTAATTCAAGAAACACGTGATTTAGAGCAAGAGCATTTTATTCTCCTAACTTTGAATACTAAGAATCAAATTATCAGGAAGCGGACATTATTTATTGGAACGTTAAATCAAAGTATTGCACACCCTAGGGACATCTTTCGGGAAGCAATAAGAGATAATGCTGCCCAAATTATCATTGCACATAACCATCCATCAGGAGATCCAACACCCAGTGAAGCTGACTCCGTATTCACATCCCGACTAACAAAAATTTGCGAACTGGTTGGAATACAAATGCTGGATCATCTCATTTTAGGAGAATCCACTTATTACTCCTACGCTGAAAACTAAATATCATTTTTAAGCAATTTGACAGAACTTGACACGTATATTAAAATTAATTTTACTCAAAAATATTTACTAATAACGAAATTAATTCATGAACTTTTGAGCTATTCACAAATCAAAAATAATGTTGTATTCTAGCCTTAGCTGTTTTAGCTAGGGCTTTTTTCGATGTCAAAAATCCTCTAATTCAGCACATATGAAAGTGATGATTGCTTAGATTTAAACAAAAATAAAAAGACTACGAATTGTAATCTTTGAATTTTTCTATTCAGATAAATCGACGATATTTTCAATCAGCTTAGTCATTTTTTCTCTTTTTGGTGAACCTTTGACTTCTCGCATTAGATGGGCTAACGCGGGATCATCACTTTCTAAATCTAAAAAACTAAAAAATTCAGACGGTGTCATCTTCAAACCAGCAATAATTTTGTCCAAGGTATTCAATGTAATGTTAATTTCATTACGTTCCACTCTACCAAGATAAGTGTCATCTATCCCGGAAGATTGAGCTAATTCAGCCAAAGTCATTTTTTTGTTCATACGATAAGCTCGTATTTGCAATCCGCTCATTTAGCACACCATCACCTTCTTTCAATTTAATGATATATCCTCACAGATAAAAAAATAAGATGACAAATGTATTCTTGCAACCTACAATATGATATATATGTATTTATTTTTGGATTTAAATACATATTGGTATGGTAACTGAGTAATTTCAATACTGTAGAAACCAAAACAAGGAGTGATTGAATTGAAAAAAATAGTAATGACAGCAATAATTTTTTGTGGACTTGCTCTGACAGGGTGTAACGGCGGAAATACTGATAAAGGACTCCCAGCAACTGGCGGCGAAAGGCATACCGCAATTCCTGAAGAGACACCGATTAGTGAAGCATTCAACCAAAAAGATCAACAAATTTGGTATAGTCTATCTCCAAATGATGGTACACCTGGTAAGGATTCAATCCCTACGATTTATGTGTTTCAAGATGGAAATGCACAAGTTTATAAATCTAATGGCTTAACAATGAGCAAGATCACTAAAATGTCTGATGGCGAAATCATTAAAAACATTAAAGAGTCTGAAAAATCTGAGCTGTCTGATTCAATTGATAAGAGAATACAGGAGTTGAAACAAGATAAGGAAAGGGATCAAAAAATGTCTGAACCGCTTTTAAATAGTTCTCAAATTGATGCCGCCATTGCTGCACTCGAAAAAGCTAGAACGACCAAACTAAAAGTTGAACCTCAGCCATACACGTTAAATATTGAGACAGATTCAACAGGAAATAGAACAGAAAGAGAATCACTCACTTTTGATACTTATTTTATTAGCTTACCTGACTATTCTATGAATGAAATAGGTGATGAATATTTTTCAGATACCGTTGAACTAAAAGAAAAAGATACTGAAAATTTATATTTTTCTAGTGGTTATGCAAAATTTGAAGTATGCGACCAATGGTTTACTGGTGTGTATTTAACAGGATTAGGTAAAGAGGGTAATTATTTTGTCACACGTGATCCAGAAAAAACTGGAGAACTTTCTTTCATTTTAGACCAACCAGGAGCGAAGGGGGTGACAATTGATGAGTAAAATTATCTATCGTACTCATAGCTATTTTTTCCCAGCAGGTATTTTAAATGACTAAATCTGAGGAGTTTATGATGGAATTACACGACTTCAAACAAATTTGTGATTATGAACGCCAATCTGCTGACTATGAAAAGAAATGGATGGAAATTGAAAAGCAAATCGGAGCTCTTTCGTTAGAGATACGCGAAAAAGAAGTACAACGTCGTTTTTTAGAAGAATATCGTGACTATATTGAATCTCTTCAAATAGCTTCTAATGATTATGCTCAAGCAATTCGTGACAAAGCATTGGACGAGAAACTGTAAACCATTTTTTTGATGTTCTTCACATTAATTTAAGAATTTATTATTAAGAAAACGTACAAAAAGGAGACGATTTAATTGGAAAAAATATGTATTAAGTCAAAAACGGGAAGTATATTAATTAGCACTTACAGATATTCTCATTTTAAAGGATTCAAAAATGAGAAATAATGCAGAGCACGGAAAATTCATATATGTTATTTCACAATTGCTATTTGCTGGACTTCTACAGCTTATTTTATGGATATCCGTAGGATTAAAATTCGTTTATATCAGGCTAAAAATTTATAAGCTATATCAGCCCTACTTTTATTTAAGAGTATTTCCAATAGCTCTCATTGTTTTGATTGTCAGTGAATGGATGATGCTTTTCTTTTTGGATTATACCAACGGAGCTCCACTGGGGTACAGTGCTGTCTTTTTAGTTCTCTATGCCTTCATGGTAGTGGGCTGTCTATTGATATTCTCATCACTCTCACGCAATGATATTTTTTCTAATAAAAGACTTCGCTTTCTTCTTATTGGGTTTGGTAGCTTATTTATTGGTATGTCTATTAGAGATATTCTTCCGCGTTCTATTTGCGTAGCAGCATTTTTTCTCTATCTAATTGTTAATATAGCTACCGCTTCTAGCGATCAATCCATTTTCCAACAATTGCCTCTGCTAAAGAATATGCATAATTATTGTCAGCAGCTTTTTAAAGAAGATGAAGCGAGTAAAAAGCATTGGTTTCATAGATGAAGCTGTTGCTGTTACGTTCGTTTTTAGTTTATTCATCTTGTTCTTTCCTTTGGGAGAAAATCTATTTAAAGAAATTATTTTAAAAATTGTGACTATTTGCCTTATTTGGTTTTATGTGGTGACATATCCCTTTGCTGCGGGAATGTTAATGCGCTATGGTTGGTCAAATAAGATTCTTCAATTTTCAAGTGCTCAAGGCATTGCATATTCGTTAACACAAACAAAGAATGGCTTCATCAAAGATTTACTGAATACAGAATTTTTTACGACTTCTACTGCTGTTCCCTACACCTATACAACAAGCCAAAATTATTACGAACAGCTGGCTACGTCTTATTGAGAGGATTTATCTTCTTAATCAGTCCATTTCTATTTCCATCCTTATTTTTTATCGAGCTGATTAGATACTCTAAAACAGGATGAAAGGATAATCAAAAGGAGATTATTATCATGAAACCAAAATTTAAAACATTAATCGTAACAACATTAACCATCTTAGCACTAAACATTTTAACCCCCGTAGCAACTTTCGCTGCGACATGGAATGGGGTATCAGGTGTATCAGATGCTACTGTAAACTCAATTACAGCTTATGAGAATGAAGCAGCGAGCTACGATTCACAAATCATTACATTGACTAACGCTATCAATATGAATCAAGGTGCAATCACTGAAGCAGAGAAAACGATTAAATTTCATCAAGACACAATTAATTCCAACGCATCAGAAGCAACAAAAGCCGTAGCACGTAAAGGTATTGAGCAAGAGCAGCTTAAAATCGAAAACAACCGTAATCCCATGAATCAACGTATCGCAGAACGTAATCAATTGTACGCATTGCAAAATCAAGCATTAGCAAACGCTGCAAATGCACGCGCTCAAGCAGATGCTGAAGCAGCAGCCATCACTGCACAACAAAATACAAACAATAATGTAGGTAATTCAAGCGGTGGCAACACAGGTGGAACAAGCAACTCTGACACAGTACCAAGCGAAACAACACCGCCAGGATCAACAAAACCATCAGAGTCTACCGAAGAATCAAAGTTGCCTGAAAAAGATAAAAATAAGGATAAAGACAAAACAGAAGAATCGAAACCTAAACCAGACAAGCTAAAAGACGAAAATGAAGCTGGTGATATCGTCATTGACAACAAAGACGATATCAAAGATGAACTAAATGACTTCGATCACAGTAAAACTATTGAAGACTTAATCAAAGAAAACGATAACGGCACCTATACAGTAACCGAAGAAGCCATGCGTAAAGCAATCTTAGACAAAATCAATATGTATCGTGTGGCAAACGGACTAAGAGAAGTTGCTGTATCTGATGCTTTAGTCGATTATGCAGCAGCAAAAGCTGAAGATCACAAGAATGGTTTAAAACATGTACGATCAAAAGAATCTAATGAAGAATACGCAAAAATAGAATCTTTATTGCCAAATGTATTATTCATCACAGACGACTTAGCAACATTCCAAAGCGACTTTGACTCACGAGAAGTAAAATCAATGGAAGCAGCTTTAAAATTGGCTGACAAAATCGCAGAAGGAATTGTAGGTGAGTACGGAGGTTTTCTATCAGATGGTCACAAATTCGACATTCTTGACCCTAATGCTGTATTAGCAAACCTAATGTTAACCTCAGCACAAAAACGATACATCGATGCGTGGACAGGCGAAACAAAATACACGACCATTTGGTATTTAGCTTATGTATATACAGAAAACAAATAACCTATCTTAACTTCTATATGAGTAGAAACGTTTAACTAAATAAAATAGTTTCTTTGACAGACCAATCCTAATTTCGAGATTGGTTCTTTTTTTAACACCAGACAAACCCATTTCCTCGCAAATCAGAGTACGAATAATACATTTATCGCTTACTCTCATCATTCGTATTTGTCCTGACTGTTAAAGAACCCACCTCAAAACCCTGCAAACCATCGGGGCAGTATCTCGCTGTATTAGACTTGATATAATTGCCCCATTCTTGTTATTTTATCCCCCTGCTTCATTTTTACAGCAATTTGCTACCATTTTGCTGACTTTTTGAAGCAATTTTACAGCAACACACCCTTATTTTTGTGACGAAATTGTAGCAACCCTTTCTTTTTTATTAGACCCTTGTCATAAGACACGTTCATCTCTTGATTCTTACCGTCATTCCTTCATTGGGTCCCCTTCCTTTCGGCTATCCCCTTGGTATCACTGCGTTTTCCGGCTCAAGTCAGCCCAATAAAGCCATGAGATACTAGGCTTCAAAATGAGCAGAGAACCTCTTCACCTCGACTACTTTCTTAGTAACCTTTTCAGTGTCCGACTCGGCTCAGCCCTCTCTCATTTTGTACACCCACTACATATTTTAATAGGCTTGCAGCCAGCTCTTTCGTAATGAATTTCGTGCCGAAATCCTGACCACCTTCGGGACGTATTGTAAGATGCTTCACTACGTTACGCTACCGCCTTGTGCACGATCAGGGCGTCACTTCGTTCTCGCCCTAAAAGTCATTTCATCAATCGACTTTCTAATATTGCAACACCTATACAGTGAATTTTTTGATACTCCTCGACATGGCGCTACGCTATTTTATTGAGAAACGCTCGATACTCCCTGTACAGCAGAAGACCCTTCATTTTTGCAATATTATACTCCTAGATTTAACGGGGCAATGCGGCTTACAGCCTGCCCCAGACGCCTGATACTCCTGAGACGCCTCAAAATCACCGCAGCGATGCTCGCTGTGAATGGCGTTATATCAACGATTTTAAATATCAGGCGTATGATGTTGCAAAATCGGTACGCCCAAGGAAAGAGCATAAGGGGGATGTATGTACAATCAAAACTTCGTTTCAATTGTCCAGTCAGCATAGCTGACCATCCCCCTCACTGCGTTTCGGGTGCTCTTTTGTTGTATTTCATTGTCTAACGACAAATGAAATCCTAACAAAAAACGGAACAACATTTATGTTGTTCTATAGGAACTTCACTTCAAACAAAATTGCTTATTAACACAAAACATGAACTCATTACATCTTCACAACAACAAATACAACGTATGTACACAATGCAATCACACACAAAAGAATGGACTGAAAATGATCTTAAAATCCTATTGTGTAATTCGCAGCGAGTGACAAAGCAACCTAATAAGAAACAATGTGAAACACAAGCCGATTAGCAACGAATGATAATAGATCATCTGAAAATCATTGCCTGAGCTTTGTTATTTTGATAACAAAACAAATTATTGGAAGCAACGATGTACCATTGCTAATGCTGTGATAAATCACAGCCAAAAAAGTGAATGCACGAATAAAAAAGAAAGTAGTGATAAAAATGAAACGACTTATTTCTTTACTAAACTACTCCTACGATGGACGTAAATCTCAAAGAAGATTTTTACTAGCACTTAATACTTATCTATCTATTAAGCTAATCCAATTTATTAATTTTCTATTCTACTCACCTCAAATTCAGCCAATGCCATCAAATATCATACAAGCTATTCATTTTGCACTGATTCTTTTTATTGTCATTTGGTTCTTTGCAATTAGACCATTACGGAGTGTAAAAAGAATGCAATGGAATTTTCTGACTATCACACTTCGTTGGAAATTAGCATTACTTACACTTAAAGTAGAACAAAAATTTAAGGAGGTGATTCAATGATTTTCGATACAAATTATCCACGTTTTAATGATGTTTTTTGGATTAATCAAGGCGATAATACTGTTCACGTGATTGAAAAAGAGAATAATTTATTTGCAGCAATTCATGCTGGTGATAGTGATTCCTCAATTATAGAGTGTCTTTCATTAAGTGCTGAAAAGACTTATGCAGAGCAAGGCTTCAAAATTTGGATACCAAGCATAGTTCTTACAGATGACGAGCTATTACCTTAGTATTAAATCGCTTAACAATGCGGAGGGGGGGGGTGAATGGAAATGTTAGTAACTGAAGCTATGATATTAGAAGCAAATGGACACCGATTTGGTGGAGATAGTGAGTATTGAATTTACTTAACTAATTTGAAAGCCTACAACGAAGGTTTTCTATTAGGCGTGTATCTACATTTCCCCTTCGATCAAACTGATTTAGACGAAGCATATGAGGCAATTTATATTGGAAATGAATTTATAGACGAGTTTGGCTATCCTTATGAGGAATACTTTATCACCGATTATGACGCTCCCTTTTCTGTAGAAGAGTATGATTCGCCAAAATCATTAGCAGAAAAGTATGATCGTTTAGAAGAATATATGAACTACCCCGAAGATGTTGTTCAAATAATTGCAAGTCATGAAGGTGAAGAGCTCACTATTTATGAGCTTTATGAGGGTTCAACTGATGAGGAAAAACTGGGGTATGTTTTAGTTGATGACGGACTAATAATCGTTCCAGAGCATTTACGAAATTATGTTGATTATGAAGCCATTGGTCGAGACTATGCACTTAATACCAATGGTGATTTTGCTGAAGATTATTTTAACGAATTTTTATAAGACAGCTAAAAATGATTATAATTAGTATTTTTTTACTCCTTTGTTCCCCTCTTCTTTCTATATGCAGTATAATATAATTGAGAGTATCTGAAGGGCAAAGGGGATAAAAAGATGTTTGATCACAAGGCTTATTTACAAAAAAATGATTCCATGACTTTTGATGAAGCAGTGGAAATTTACAATTCGATTTTTAAAATTCTGGAATGTAACGATGAATACTTGCATGAGTTGTGGAAAGAGGTCATAGATTCAGCATTGGTCTACTCTAATATGAGAGTAAGTTGGAATTACTTTTCTCGTGAAGAGAAGCATGAAAAAGATAATTTACGAACTAGCTATCACAATACGTTTATGATCAATTTAAAAGCATTTCATAAATTGAGCGAACAACTAAAATTAGATGGCAATTGGATAAAAAAGTTAGGCTCGTCAGAGAACAGAAAACGTTGGGGCGATTTTGCAGGGTACATTTTATGTATCGCCGATAGTAAAATTAAGCTAGACAACTAAATAAGTCATTTGTGCTACACTCAAAATAGTTCCGTCCAAAGAATTATAAGGAGTGAAGACAAATGACCTATACTCATCTTACTACAGACGAACTAGTTTTAATAGAATCTTATTTCAATACCCAGCAACCTGTTGCACAAGTTGCTAAACGCTTAGGACATGCTCGTCAAACCATCTATAAGGTGTATCATTTTCTAGCAGCTGGACATACTGCGCTCGAATACTACCAACAATACAAGGCGCACAAATCCCGTTGTGGTCGTCGGTCCATTGTTTTACCTGATGAACAAAAAGACTATATTCAGACAAAAGTAACTCAAGGGTGGACGCCAGATGTTCTGATTGGTCGTGGTGAGTTTCCAATTGACTGCTCGATTCGAACCCTCTATCGGATGTTTAGAAAAGGCCTCTTTGATTGTTCCTTCCTACCGTTGAAAGGAAAACGAAAGCCTAATGGTCAGAAGGAAAAACGTGGAAAACAAGCCTTTAGACGGACGATTGACGAAAGAGAACAGGAATATCCTCATTTTTGTAAAGAATTTGGCCATTTAGAAGGTGATACGATTGTGGGTGCTCATCATAAACGTGCTGTCATTACGCTAGTTGAACGCCAATCAAAAGCCATCGTCACACTCAAACCTAATGGACATAAAGCCAAAGATATCGAAACAACTTTGAACGAATGGTTTAGCACATTTCCTAAAAATCTCTTCAAATCAATTACGTTTGATTGTGGAAAAGAGTTTTCGAATTGGAAGAGTATTTCTAATAAGCAAGACATCGATATCTATTTTGCGGATCCAGGAACTCCCTCTCAACGCGGCCTGAATGAGCACTCAAATGGGCTGCTTCGAAAGGATGGACTTCCTAAGCAAATGGATTTCAATGAAGTTGATGAGGCATTTGTCCAATCGGTTGCCTCAAAAAGGAATCATATTCCAAGGAAATCACTGAACTATCGAACCCCCATGGAAGTATTTTTGAGTTATATGGATGATGAGGTGGTGTCTAGCTTAATTTGACAAATGAAACTAGAAAAAACTATATATCTGGATTATTTTTATGATAGTCATCGAAAAATTCTTTACTGGCTTCAAAAAACAATTCCATAGCTTCTTTGTCCGTCTAAGCAGCTTTTTGAAACCATTTATACCAAAATAATTCATCATATTTTTTTTTCCAAATTTTTCTAACATCCATTCTTCTGTCCATCTGCTAAAATTACGCTTAAATACTAAATCAATATCTTCTATTAAATCTGTTCTCATAACGGCACTTATTCTTCCTAATAAAAAATGATATAAATAATCAATCCTTATTTCAGCTATATACATTTTGGGTCTTAATTGAACACTAGTTATTAATTTTTCAACATTGCGATACATTACTTTACTCCCTTCAATTTATCTTATTCAACTAACCATACATCTGCATACGCCTTGTCAACTATTTCCTGAAATAGAACTCTCTCATCCGGCCCAATCTTACATCATACTAGATCTCTGTAATACAGTATCAAAAATTAGGTCTTCGAATTATCTTTATGATATTCATCAAAAAATTCTTTACTAGCCTGAAAAAAATTTTCTACAGCCTCCTCTTCTGTTTTTGCAGACTTTTGAAAAAGGTAATACCACGGACCAACTTCTGTGCTAAAATCTCTATCTAAATTTATTAGTATCCAATTTATAGACCAATTATTAAATTCCCTTCTAAATATTGTATCAATTTCTTCATTTATTTCAGTACCTTGTGCACATAATAGATAACCTGTGAGGAGAAAATAAAGATTATCAATACGCATTTTTTCTATAAACATTTTCGGCCTTAAATTAATATTCATTATAGTTTTTTCAATATTCATATAGTACATTATCATGAAATCTCCTTCTGTCTTAAGTCAATTTACTGATATCCCTCCGACTATGCCAATACCTAGATCCAGTAACCACTCATCGTAGTTCATTCCATTTAGAGTTAAATTATCATACACCATATCACCTACTTTAATTGCATCATGATATCCTGTTTTACCAATTAACTCCCCTTGTTTATCAGAAAATATCCCTGCATCACTTTTCACTTTCAATCGTTTATAATCTATTCCAGCTTCCTTCAGTAATTCCTCTAATGCATCCGCAAACTTATCACACTGTCCATTTTTCTTATACTCACTTGGCACTTGATCAACAAGCTCTTCAATGTTGCTACTTAAATTGCTGATATCCGGATCCCAATTATGTCCATTCCCTAAATTACCAACTGCTGATACAAGAGATAATGTTCCATGCCCAGCTACCATAGTTGACACACCCACAGATATCGGAATCAGAGTTAGTGTTGTTCCTCCTGTAAATGGCGACATCCCTACACTGAAGATTGATCCTACACTGAAAATTAATCCCCCTCCTAGTACTTCTGCTACTCCAGTAACTAGACTTAACACATCTCCTGTATATTGACCAATTACATAGGCTTTACTTTTTTCCCACCAGTCTTGGAAATACCCCACTCGATCTGTTCCAAATAGGTAATCTAACACTGGATAATACCTATTATTTATGCACCATTCAGAGATTAATCCCTCAATAAAATCCCCCATATTCGTTACAAATGATCAACTTAGATCCACTATTTATTTATATCATAGAGAGAGAAAAGAAGAAACGTTTTTTTAGGTCAGTATCCCAATTTTAGCAGGACGAATTTTCTGATAAATGGAGAAGCCGTGAAACAACCACTCAATCTGCTGAGGAGAAAGCTTCTGAGCTTCTTCTGTTGAACGTGGCCACTCCAGTCGTCCCTGATCATAGCGTTTATAAAGTAAATAGAAGCCTTCGCCATCAAACCAGAGTGCTTTGAAACGATCGGGTCGTCTTCCGCAAAAGAGAAAGACAGAGGATTCAAACAGATTGAGTGCCAATTTTCCGGAAACGCTCGCAGAAAGACCGTCAATTCCTTTGCGAAGGTCCGTATAGCCACAAACTACATAACAAGTATCTACTCGGGAAAAATCAACGAACATAGGTTATTCACTCCTTTAAATTGAGAAAGAATTGTTTCACAGAGGAGAAAAAAGAGTAGCGGAGAGGAGGGAGAACACGGAGAATATAAAACAGAAGAAACAATCTCTTTCTTTGATAATCTTAGTATAAAGATTGTTTCTTTCAATTGATATGCGTTGGTTTATTTCTCGCTTACCGTTATCCGACGCTTACCTATCATTTCTGTGTACAGCAAAAAACACCATCCTTTCTCTTAGTCAGAGAAAAAACAGTGTTTAATGATGATTATTGGTTATAATTCGTACTACGTCAAATATCCAGTACTGCTAATTAGAAGCAAATTCAAGTTAGCAATACATTCTTTTACATAGTACGTAACTATTGGTCTACCTATAACTTTCAAAATAGATTACTTAACTAGTAGTCATAAGAATCCTTTTATACCAAGTGATTTCTTATTTATTCTTCAAGTTGTAGAAAGATTTAAGACCTTTATATTCTGCAACATCACCCAATTGGTCTTCGATACGTAATAATTGATTGTATTTAGCAATACGGTCAGTACGTGAAAGAGAACCTGTTTTGATTTGTCCTGCATTTGTTGCAACAGCAATATCAGAGATTGTAGAATCTTCTGTTTCGCCTGAACGGTGAGAAACTACTGCAGTGTAGCCAGCTTCTTTAGCCATTTCGATTGCTTCAAAAGTTTCAGTCAAAGTACCGATTTGGTTAACTTTGATAAGGATTGAGTTAGCAATTCCTTTTTCAATACCTTCAGCTAATTTAGTTGTGTTTGTTACGAATAAATCGTCACCAACTAATTGAACTTTATCGCCTAAAGCTTCAGTTAATTTTTTGAAGCCGTCCCAATCGTTTTCATCTAAACCATCTTCGATAGAGATGATTGGGTATTTTGCACATAATTCTTCGTAGAATTTGATCATTTCTTCAGTTGTTTTTTCGCCTTCGCCAGAATCAGCTAAAACGTAAACGCCTTTTTCTTTATCGTAGAATTCTGAAGAAGCAGCATCCATAGCAAGAACAATATCTTTACCAGGAACATAGCCGGCTTTTTCGATTGCTTCGATAATCACTTCAAAACCTTCTTCGTTAGAACCTAAGTTAGGAGCGAAACCACCTTCATCACCTACTGAAGTAGCCAAACCTTTAGATTTCAAGATAGCTGCCAAAGCGTGGAATACTTCCGCACCATAGCGTAAAGCTTCTTTAAATGTTGGAGCACCTACAGGCATAATCATGAATTCCTGGAAGTCGATACTGTTGTCAGCATGAGATCCGCCATTGATAATGTTCATCATTGGAGTTGGCAGTACTTTTGTATTGAATCCGCCTAAGTAGTGGTATAGAGGTACTTCAAGGTAATCCGCAGCAGCACGGGCTACAGCGATAGAAACACCAAGGATAGCGTTCGCACCCAATTTACCTTTGTTAGGAGTTCCGTCTAATTCGATCATTGCTTTGTCGATAGCCATTTGGTCACGAACATCGTAGCCAATGATTGCTTCAGCAATACTGTTGTTTACGTTGTCAACTGCTTTAGTAACCCCTTTACCTAAGTAACGAGATTTGTCGCCGTCACGTAATTCAACCGCTTCATATTCACCAGTTGAAGCTCCTGAAGGAACCATTCCGCGTCCAAACGCACCGCTTTCAGTGTATACTTCTACTTCGATTGTTGGGTTACCACGTGAGTCAAGGACTTCGCGTGCATATACATCAGTAATAATTGACATGTTTTGTCTCTCCTTTGAATTGTTTTTTATACTAAGGGGATTCATTCCCTTAATTACGATTGTAGTGAATTTTACAAAAGGAAGCAATGAAATTTTACTATTTTTTCAAATAAGGCAAAACTTCCTTCAAAATAATAAATAATTTTCAGTGAAGTTTATTTAACAGCATCAAGTAAAGCTAGGAATGAATCTGCTTCAAGACTTGCTCCGCCGACTAAAGCACCGTCAACGTTTTCTTTCGCCATATATTCAGCAATATTTTCAGGTTTTACTGAACCGCCGTATTGGATACGCACACTGTCAGAAACTTCCTTACCATATAATTTTTCAACTGTTTTACGAACTACGCCACAGATTTCGTCAGCGATGTTTGCATCAGCAGATTTACCGGTTCCAATTGCCCAGATTGGTTCGTAAGCAATAACAAGATTGCTTACTTGACCATCTGTTAAGCCTTCCAAGCCGGCAGTAATTTGTCCTTCAATCCATTCAGCAGTTTTACCTGCCTCATAGGTTTCCAAAGATTCACCACAGCAAAAGATCGGAATCATGCCGTTAGCGAAAATAGCTTTCGCTTTTTTATTGATTTCTTCATCTGTTTCATGGAAATATTCGCGACGCTCAGAGTGACCGATAATCACATAGTCAACTCCTAAGTCAGCTAAAGCTTGAGGAGATGTTTCTCCTGTAAATGCTCCTGCATTTTCCCAGTAGCAATTTTGACCTGAGATTTTTAATTCTGTCCCTTTTGCAGCTTCAACTAATTCCTGTAAAAATAAAGCCGGAGAACCGATTACTGAATCAACTGCATCATTTGCAGGGATTTTTGTTTTCACTGCTTCAGCAAATTCTTTTGCTTCTTTAGCCGTTTTGTTCATTTTCCAGTTACCAGCGATAATTGGTTTACGCATTGAACAGCACTTCCTTTTCTATTGTTTATCTGAGCTTCCTAAATCAAGCCTGTCGACAAGGCATAGTACCTTGCTTGAGGATTACCCGATTCTTTCAGCTTTTATTATTGTCCAGCTGTACAGATCAACTTCTTCGATGATAAGATAAACCATCTATACTGACAGAAAACATCAGTATGCCGCTTTCCTTTATCACTCTGAAGTTACCCAATCTGCTTCGCTTTTCTTTATCCAGCTTCCCGAATCAATCCTATCGACAAATAGATAAATTCATTTCAAGGACAAAAAGCATCCTTGAATAAATTTCCTAATTTGCTTGAGGATTACCCGATTCTTTCAGCTTTTATTACTTATCATTAATTGCAGCTAATCCTGGTAATGTTTTACCTTCAAGTAATTCCAAGCTTGCGCCGCCGCCTGTTGAAATGTGTGTAAATTTGTCAGCAAAGCCTAATTGAATCGCTGCTGCTGCTGAGTCTCCACCACCGATAATTGTTGTCGCATCTTCAAGGTTGGCGATTGCTTCACAAACACCAATTGTTCCTTTGGCAAAGTTGCTCATTTCAAATACACCCATAGGACCATTCCATACAACAGTTTTAGCTCCTGCCAATTCCTTTGTAAATAGTTCAATGGATTTAGGACCAATATCCAATCCCATATATCCTTCTGGAACAGCCTGACCGTCTGAAACAATTGTTTCTACGTCGTTGCTAAATTCTTTTGCACATACTGAATCCACCGGTAAAATTAATTTATCACCAGCTTTTTCGATTAATTCTTTAGCCAAGGCAACTTTATCTTCTTCTACTAATGAGTTTCCAATTTCAAGTCCTTTAGCTTTGTAGAATGTATACGTCATACCGCCGCCGATCAAAATTTTATCCGCTTTCGCAATCAGATTTTCAATCACACCAATTTTATCTGAAACTTTTGCTCCGCCGAGAATAGCCACAAATGGGCGTTTTGGCGCTTCAACAGCTTCACCGATGAATTGAATTTCTTTTTCCATCAGGAATCCAGCTACAGTTGGAATACCAGTTGAAGCAATTCCAACGTTTGAAGCATGCGCACGGTGGGCTGTACCAAATGCATCATTGACAAAAACATCACCTAATGATGCCCAGTATTTACCTAGTTCAGAATCATTTCCGCTTTCTTTTTTGCCGTCAATATCCTCAAAACGAGTGTTTTCAAAAACTAAAACATCTCCATCTTTCATATTGTTGACAGCTGCTTCTAATTCAGCACCACGAGTTTCGGGAACGAAAGTCACAGGCTTTCCCAATAATTCGCCAAGACGTTCAGCAACAGGCTTTAATGATTTGCCGGCTTTGTCTTCTTCTGTTTTTACACGACCTAAATGAGAGAAAAGAATTGCTTTTCCGCCATTTTCGATCACGTATTTAATTGTAGGCAATGCAGCCACGATACGGTTATCATTAGTGATAACACCGTCTTTCAAAGGTACGTTGAAGTCCACACGAACAAGAACTTTTTTGTCTTTTAAATCCACATCTTTAATTGTTTTTTTAGCCATGTGTAAATTTTCCCTCCTACTTCTTATTGACTGCGGCAGAAAATTCGGTTGATGAATTTTGCTGTCGCTTTCTATTCTACCATTGTTGGGTTAATTCATAAAAAGATAAGCGGGGAAGCGCGTTGCTTCCCCGCTTATTATTGCACCTAGTCTCAGAAATTTCTTTACTTATGATAAACGGTGTTCAAAAAGCTGTTTCTTCAAAAGTAAGCTGACCTATCTCAAAAATTTAAAAAACACTTTTTAGACATTCCGTCTTACTTCTCAGAGCAAAACACTTCTTTTTACAACCTAATTATAAGTTAGCAAAGTATTCTAAAGTACGAACTAATTGTGCAGTGTAAGACATTTCATTGTCATACCAAGCAACAGTTTTAACTAATTGTTTGTCGCCAACAGTCATAACTTTTGTTTGAGTAGCATCGAATAATGATCCGTAAGTCATACCTACGATATCAGAAGAAACGATTTGGTCAGTGTTGTAACCATAAGATTCGTTTGCTGCTTTTTCCATTACTGCATTAACTTGTTCTACTGTTACTTCTTTGTCAAGAATAGAAACTAATTCTGTTAATGAACCAGTTGCTACAGGAACACGTTGAGCAGCTCCGTCTAATTTACCGTTTAATTCAGGAATAACCAGACCGATTGCTTTAGCAGCACCAGTTGTATTAGGAACAATGTTTTCTGCTGCAGCACGAGCACGACGGAAGTCTCCACCTGGGTGAGGTCCATCAAGAGTCATTTGGTCTCCAGTGTAAGCGTGGATTGTCGTCATCAGACCTTCAACAACACCAAAGTTATCTTGTAATGCTTTAGCCATAGGAGCTAAACAGTTAGTAGTACAAGAAGCACCTGAGATAACTGTTTCTTTACCAGTTAAGATGTCATGGTTTGTATTGTAAACGATTGTTGGAACATCGTTTCCGCCAGGAGCAGAGATAACAACACGTTTTGCACCAGCTTTTAAGTGTAATTCAGCTTTTTCTTTTGAAGTGAAGAAACCAGTACATTCTAAAACGATGTCTACGCCTAATTCGCCCCATGGTAATTCTTCAGGATTGCGGTTAGCCAGAACTTTAACTTCTTTACCGTTTACGTTGAATGAACCTTCATGCACTTCAACCGTACCGTTGAAACGACCTTGAGTTGTATCATATTTTAATAAATGAGCCAACATTTTAGCGTCTGTCAAGTCGTTGATTGCAACTACTTCAATTCCTGCCACATCTTGGATACGACGGAATGCCAAGCGTCCGATACGTCCAAATCCATTAATACCTACTTTAACTGTCATTAAAGATTTCCTCCTTATGAAAATCAAAAATTTTTTATTTTAAAGGGTTTCCCCTTTTAAAATCTCGTTTGCAGCAGCTTCATCTGTAATGAGCCACGTTTGTTTTGGTGCATTTTTCATGTATGCCCGTATTGCTTTTGCCTTCGTCTTTCCTCCAGCAAGTGCAACGATATATGGAATCCCCTTTAAATGTTCCAGCTGTAAGCCAATCCTTGGAACCTTGTAGACTACTTCGCCGTTTTCATTAAAGAAATAACCAAATGATTCTGCTACAGCATTTTTCTGTTTCAGCATAATCATCTCTTCATCAGACATTTTTCTGCGGGCTGCCATATGCAGTGCTCTCCCGATACTGTGAACCACCGCATTCGACTGATTAATCAGCTCCAACACTTCCTGTATGGATGGCTCCTGAAGTAAGGAGTCATACGTTTCCCTACTAAGCTGTTCCGGAATATACAACGCCCGATGCTGCCCGCCAGTCTTATGTGCCATCACCGCACTTACCGAATTGGCCTGAGCAGTTAATGCTTCACCGATTCCGCCTCTTGCAGGAACAAACAAATTGTGTCGTTTGTCATTCTCAAGAACACCCATATTTTCTGCTGCCTGAGCCATTGTCGTACCGCCCATTACAGCAATGATATTGTCTCCTTCAGGTAAAAGTACATCCAAAGAGTGAGTTAAAACCGAACCAAATTCATCCAGTATTTTTTTTTGACTATCACTGTTTCCTGCGACGACAATACAGCGCTGAATACCAAAGAGCTGTGCAATATCAATTTCGACCTGCTGAATTCCGAAAAGTAAATTCATCATCTTTTCAAGTCCCTGATAAATCATCAAGCCTTTATCAGTCAGTGTCATACCACTTTTGGATGTTTTTACCAGCTGCAGATTTTTCAGAATGTCTGTTTCAGTTCGGAGAACCCGTTCTGTCAGTCCCATACTCTCTGATAAACTTTTTCTGCCAATCGGCTGCATCCAATAAATACTGCGCAAAATATGATATCTTTGCTGCATTACATCTAGCATATCCGGAGCAACTGCTTCGATCATTTTCAATTCTTCCAGCATGATTGATTCCTCCGTTGGTCATATTATGTCCAAGTAAGACTGAAAACGACCTATGAACACTAAAAAAATAGATGAAGTCCTTCCTCTGCATTTTTCAGTTAAAAAGACTTTTTTTACCTCATAGAAATAGTTTAGCAGTTTTACTGGTTCTTTTCAAGAAAAAGTATTTAAAATCCATGGCAAAAATACGAAAACTTCTATATCTTCATTATGAAGGAGTTTGGCAACTTTTTTTTAACTACAAAAACGGACAACCAAAGCATTAAAAACACTGTGTATCCAGTTTGTTTCTTCTAAAAAAAGACAGTCAGCCGGAAGCAGAATATTTTCTGCCGAGCTGCTTCCGATTAACTGTCTCCTTTTTTCACTTCGTCCTTACTTGACAGGAGGGCTATTTTTATTTTATTTCAACTTTTTTCATTTACATGTTCCTACGCTTTTGTCGTGTTCAAAATCATGCATTGTTTTCTTTTTCTAGCCTTATCAATAACCTATGATGAAATGTACAGGAATCGCTGAAAACTATCTGAAAAAACAACTCAAAAAGGCTGCTTACAATTCTTCTTCATAAAAACGACCAAGGATCTTAACATTATCCGAAATACTGACAAAGGCAGAAGGATCAGCTTTCTTCATAGCCCCTTCCAACGCAGGCAGTTCAAAACGAGTCACCACCGTCAGCAGTACAGTTTGCTTATCATGAGTATAGGCTCCTTCAGCCTCATGAATGATCGTAATTCCTCGACGCATTTTTTTCTGAATCTCGCTGATGACAACTTCCGGATTTTTTGTGATAATCATCACCTGCATTTTTTTCTGTTTCGTGTAAACTGCATCTGTTACTTTCCCGCTGACAAAAATGGACAGCGCACTGTAAAACATATACTGCCAGCCAAACAGATAACCGGCGACAAAAATAATCAGTGCGTTAAAATAAATTGAAATGGACCCCACTGAACGACCGGTCCTTTTACGGATAGTTATGCTGAAAATATCCAATCCGCCAGAAGAAAGTCCGTTTTTCAATGCAAAGCCAATTCCTGAACCCATTACTGCCCCGCCAAAAATTGCGCAAATTATCGGATCATTTGACAAGATTGTTTCAGGTACAATCTGCATAAATACAGAGGTTAGCGCTACCGTAATAAAGGTAAAAATTGTAAATTTTCTGCCAATCTTTTTCCAGGCCAAAAAGAATAAGGGAATATTCAGCGCAAAGAGTGACACAGAAACCGGAACTTGAAAACCTAAAGCTCTTGTCGATAAAGTTGTCAGGATTTGAGCCAAGCCTGTGATCCCGCTGGAATAAATATTTCCGGGCTGATAAAAAAAGTTCATTGCCACAGAGGCTAAAATTGCATAAACAATGGAAACGGAGAGTTTTGTCGTATATTCATTGACTGGGATACCTTCAATTGCCTTTTTCATAGAGAAAACCTTTCTTTTTTTAACTTTAATTTTGACTGTTTTCATTATACTATACACTATTTTTTACTGTAATGATAAAACACTGAAAATCATATAATTTCACGGAAAATTTTGTTCCTGCAAAGATACCTCAAAAAAATTAATCTGAAATAAAAAGGACAGAAAGACCGTTTTCAAACGATTTTCCTATCCTCAAGTTTTATTTTACAGGGTTTTATATAGACGGACTTTTTCTATTCGTCAATCGCTGTTACATCTAAATTCAATTCGAACAACTGTAAATCTGATACAGTACTTGGCGCATTATTCATCGGATCAGCTGCTTTTCCGTTTTTAGGGAAAGCAATGACCTCACGAATATTTTCTTCACCTGCAAGCAGCATAACCAGACGATCCAGCCCCAAAGCAATTCCTCCATGCGGCGGAAATCCATAAGACAATGCATCCAATAAATAACCAAACTGTTCTTGAATGGTTTCTTCAGACATCCCCAGTGTTTCAAACATTGTTTGTTGCAGCTCCGGCTGATAAATACGCAGGGAGCCTCCGCCAAGCTCATATCCATTCAGCACAACATCATATGCCTGTGCATAAACTTTTTCAGGAGTCGTTGAAAGCATCTCGATATGCTCTTCTCTCGGCAAAGTGAATGGATGGTGAGCAGAAACATAACGCTTCGCTTCTTCATCATATTCAAACAACGGCCAATCTACGACCCAAAGGAAGTTATATTTAGACTCATCAATCAAGCCAAGCTCTTTACCCATTCGAGAGCGGATGGCACCTAATGATGCAGCAACAATTCCCGGTGTATCTGCACCAAACATCAGCAGATCCCCTACTTCTGCATTAGTTACTTTAATTAATTCATCTGTAACATCTGTCAGGAATTTCGCAATTGGTCCTTTCAGTCCATCTTCTTCAACCTTCAGCCAAGCCAAGCCTTTTGCTCCGAATTGACTTACATACTGACCTAAGTTATCCATATCTTTACGTGAATATTTATCTGCAGCACCTTTTGCATTCAGCGCTTTTACCTGTCCACCATTTTGTAATGCCATTTGGAAAACCTTAAAGTCCACATCTTTAACCACCGGTGCAATATCAATCAGTTCCATCTCAAAACGAGTATCCGGCTTGTCACTGCCGTATCGAGCCATCGCTTCATCATAAGTGATTCGAGGGAATGGCAGCGGCAGGTCTACACCTTTCGCTTCCTTCATCACTTTCGCCAGCATTTCTTCCGTCATTGTCTGAATTTCTTCTGCTGTAAGGAAAGTTGTTTCAATATCGACTTGTGTAAACTCAGGCTGACGGTCTCCACGCAAATCTTCATCACGGAAACAGCGAACAATCTGATAATATCTGTCAAATCCGGCACCCATCAGCAGCTGTTTGAAAATCTGCGGTGATTGAGGCAATGCATAAAAATGTCCGGCGTGTACACGTGAAGGCACCAGATAGTCTCTTGCCCCTTCCGGAGATGATTTTCCCAAGTAAGGTGTTTCTACATCCATAAATGCATGATCATCCAGATAATGACGGATAGATTTTGTTACCTGATGACGCAGCTTGAAGTTTTCAGTCATCCCGGGACGTCGCAAATCAAGATAACGATACTTCATCCGTACTTCATCACTGACGTTATTGTCATCTTCAATTAGGAAGGGGGGAGTTTTCGCTTTATTTAAAATAGTAATATCTGAGGCCATTACCTCAAATTCACCGGTTACCATCTTAGGATTCACTGCTTCATCATCACGATAAACGACTTCACCAGTGATCTCAATTACATATTCACTTCGGCATTTGTCAGCAATTTCCCATGCTTCTTTTGAAACCTCAGGATTGAATACGACCTGTACAACTCCTTCTCTATCTCTTAAATCAATAAAGATTACGCCCCCAAGGTCACGACGCTTTTGCACCCACCCTTTAAGGACAACCATCTTGCCTGTAAATTCTTTTGTTATTTCTCCACAATACACTGTACGCTCTGACATAAAATAGTACTCCCTTTCTTTTTTGACACCATTCATTTTTTACTTATAATTTGAATGCTTTAATTTTGAAGGTCCGATGTCCATTATTCCTACCATACTTGATAACAGGATAATGGCACTCCCTTTCTTGTTTGACA
>NZ_JAJDJV010000009.1:88326-165607 GCF_020567625.1 Enterococcus sp. BWT-B8
ACATTCATTTTTTACTCATAATTTGAATGCTTTGATTTTGAAGGTCCGATGTCCATTATTCCTACCATGCTTGATAACAGGATAATGGCACTCCCTTTCTTGTTTGACAACATTCATTTTTTACTTATAATTTGAATGCTTTAACTTTGAAGGTCCGATGTCCATTATTCCTACCATACTTGATAACAGGATAATGGCACTCCCTTTCTTGTTTGACAACATTCATTTTTTACTTACAATTTGAATGCTTTAATTTTGAAGGTCCGATGTCCATTATTCCTACCATACTTGATAACAGGATAATGGCACTCCCTTTCTTGTTTGACAACATTCATTTTTTACTCATAATTTGAATGCTTTGATTTTGAAGGTCCGATGTCCATTATTCCTACCATGCTTGATAACAGGATAATGGCACTCCCTTTCTTGTTTGACAACATTCATTTTTTATTAGTTAGACACTGCTTTTGTTTCTAAACAGATTCTCTCTGCTGAAACAGCCCCTTTTTCTTCGTTTCGTTTTTTTACCATATTTACCTGTCGTTATCAATCAAGCATAATCGTTGTCATCTCATCATAGACTTCATTAAAGCGTTCATAAATATCAACCAGCTTAAATGCTTTTTCTTCACGGCTGACCATATTTTTCACATTAACAATTCCTTCAACCAGTTCACTCTCACCGATCGTTAATACCAGCTTTGCATTGAGCTTCGCTGCCGTTTTAAATTGGGCCTTCGGTTTACGACTCATAAAATCGCGATCCGCAGAAAAACCAAAATTTCTAATTACTTGAACCAGTTTCAGCGAAGCAATATTTGTATCCGCACCAATACCGACAACATAAGCATCAATCTCATTAATTTCAGGAATGATGATTCCTTCCGCTTCCATTGTGAGCAAAATCCGCTCAATCCCCATGGCGAAACCAAAGCTCGGTGTTTCCGGTCCCCCAAGTTCTTCGACCAGTCCATCATAGCGGCCACCGGCACAGATCGTTGACTGTGCCCCCATGCCTTTTGCTTCACTCATGATTTCAAAAATCGTATGTGTATAGTAATCTAATCCGCGAACCATATTTTGATCGATTACATAAGAAATTTCCAATTCATCCAGCATTTGCAGTACCGTTTCAAAATGTTGCTTAGATGCTTCATTTAAGTAATCCAGAATAGAGGGGGCATCTGCTATGATCGCCTTATCTTTTCTATCCTTACTGTCCAACACACGTAATGGGTTTTCGTACAGTCGCCGTTTTGAATCTTCACTAAGCTCTTCGGCTTTCGGTTCAAGATAATCGATCAGTGCCTGACGGTAAGCAGCACGGCTGTCTTTATCTCCTAAAGAATTGATGACTAACTTGATCTCGTTGATGCCTAGTTGTTTGAAGAAATCCATCGCCATTGCCATACTTTCTACATCAACAGCAGGATTATCGCTGCCAAACGCTTCAACACCGATTTGATGGAATTGACGCTGACGCCCTGCCTGCGGGTTTTCATAACGGAACATTGGTCCTATGTAAAATGTTTTATATGGCTTCGCATATTCAGGCCCAAACAGCTTGTTTTCAACGAAGGCTCTGACGATCGGTGCTGTTCCTTCCGGACGCAGTGTCACATGCCGATTTCCTTTATCATAAAAATCATACATTTCTTTAGAAACGATATCGGTTGTATCACCCACACTTCGAGCAATCACTTCGTAGTGTTCAAAAATCGGCGTGCGGATTTCCTGATATTGATAATCTCTGAAAAGCAAACGTGCTGTTTCCTCAACAAACTGCCATTTCTCTGTTGTCCCCGGCAGCAGATCATATGTACCTTTTGGCTTTTGATAATTCATCTGATTTTCCTCCATTTCTCTCTCATTGATTCAATTGGCTGACAATGAAAATAACTAATTGTTGTTGTACGATTGGCAAAACGCTCGATTACTAAACATTATTAACATGAAAAGGACAGCATCAACTAACTGGGATTTCTTATCCTCGACACGTCAAACTTCTTGTTATCTCCTGATAAATAAAAAATTCGCCCTTGTATCATCTACAAGGGCGAACGAATCATTCATACGCGGTACCACCTAATTTTGAAAGATTGCTCTCTCATCTCAACGATTAACGCTCGTAACGGAATGGCTTTTCTTACATTCATCTCAGGAATGTCTTTCGATTTCTTTTGCGGAGCTGCTTTCAGCCAAGGCCTCTCTCTCTTTTGACACAAATAAGAAATTTACTCGTTCCTTCATCGATTTTCAATATTACATACAAACTATAAACTACTAGAGATTTTCATGAAAGTCAAGTGGTATTTTAATGATTCCCAAAGATTTCTATTTCCCGCCGACAGCAAGATAAACTCTTCTATTTCCAACGCAACGGATCAGTCTATCTAAACAGTAAAGAGTCAGCCAGCTATACTGAAAAAGAACAAATACCTCACGAAATCATTCCGAGACTTGTTCTTTTATGTTTTACTGATTTTTTACTTTTTGATAAATCATCGGAAAATGTCAATATTCAATACTGCCATAGAAAAAAGCAAACTTTACAGCAGCTCTGCCAGTCGAAGTGAGAATAGTTGATTTTAACATAGAAGGCTGCTGCTGAAATCTTTATTAGATACAAAATCAATCAGGTCTTTAGCTGTTTTAACTTCATCAATGAAATCATCCTTTGCGCTACACAATGTCCAGCTCCTTGAACTGGCTTAAAATCTTCACGTCCTGCGATACACTGACAAATGCGTGCGGGTCAACCTTTTTCATAATTTTTTCAAGCAGCTCCATTTCATAGTAGGTGATGATGGTGATTAAAATCGTTTGCGGTTGATGATCGTAGGCACCTTCTGCCTGTGGAATCATCGTGATTCCTCTAGTCAATTGGGTCTGCAGTCCCGGAATGACCAGCTCCGGCTTTTGTGTGATAATCATCACCTGCACCTTTTGATGCTTTACATAAACCAAGTCAGTAACCTTCCCGCTGACAATAATGGAAAGCAGACTGTAAAAAGCATAGGGCCAGCCAAATAAATAGCCTGCAGTCAAAACAATCAATCCATTGATAATCATAGAAATTGCCCCAACACTTTGACCGGTCCATTTACGCAAGATAATGATAACAATGTCCAGACCTCCTGTAGACAATCCATACTTCAGGGCCAGACCTAATGAAAAGCCATTGACCGCTCCACCAAAAATCGCACAAATAATCGGATCTGTAGTTAGTGCGACGGAGGGTAAAATTTGAATAGCAAAAGAAGCGCTGGTAACACTGACGATCATAAAAATAACAAGTTTCCGATTGAGTTTAAACCAGGCAAGAATAAATAAAGGAATATTCAACACATAGTAAATAACTGAGATAGGTAGATAAAATGAGCCCCAGCGTGTAACAACAGTGGAAATGATCTGGGATAAGCCAGTAATTCCCCCAGCATATATCCTTCCCGGCTGCCAAAACAAGTTTAATGCAATTGAGTATAAAAATGCGTAAATCAAAATAACCGTTAATTTTGTAATCATTTCCTGCCAAAAATCTTTGTTTCTTAACATCCTCATTGTTTTCGCCCATTTCATCTTATATTTCTAAACGTTATCAAAATAAGCTGTTAACTGCGTATAGGGAATACGCAGCTCTTCACCGGAATGCATATCCTTCAAAACCACCTGTGCATCATTTACTTCATTTTCACCAATAATCGCAACAATCTTTGCATTTAGTTTATTTGCTTTGCGAAGCTGATTTCGAATCTTTTGGTAGGAGATATCCCGCTCAACGATCAATTTCGCTTTTCTAGCTATTTGTGCAACCTGTTGCGCATAGCCGTTTCCGGAAGGTGCCAGACAAGCAACATAAACATCTATCTCTCTGGAACCCGGAATGCTTCTCCCTTCAGCTTCACTTGCAAGCAGCGCCCGCTCGATTCCCAGTGCAAAGCCAAAGCCTGTATCTACAACAGCCGGTCCTCCAAATTCACTAATCAAACCATCATAACGTCCCCCGGCACAAATCGTTGTAAGCACACCATTAAAGGCAGCTGCCTCACTCATAATTTCAAAGACAGTGTGATTATAATAGTCCAGTCCACGTACCATACGATGATCCACGCTATACGAAATATTCGCAACCTCCAGCAGTTGTTTAACTTCTTCAAAAAATAAGCTGCTTTCTTTGTCGAGGCTGTCTAAAATAGATGGTGCCCCTGTGATGATTTTCTGATCCCTTACATCCTTACTGTCTAGTACTCGAAGGGGATTTTGATAAAGCCGCCGCTTTGAATCCTCACTCAGCTGTTCTTCAAATTGTGTCAAATAATCAATCAATGTCTGACGATACTTTTTACGGCTTTCTCGGGTCCCTAAAGAATTGATGACCAATTTCGTTTCATTGACCCCTAAACAGTTAAAAAATTCTAAAGCCATCATCATCGTTTCTACATCAGTTGCGGGATTACTGCTGCCGATCACTTCTACGCCAATCTGATGAAACTGCCGAAGCCGCCCAGCTTGAGGTCGTTCATAACGAAACATAGGCCCCATATAATAAGCCTTAAATGGATGACTGTGTTCAGGTCCATAGAGCTTGTTTTCCACATAGCTTCTTACAAGAGGGGCTGTTCCCTCCGGACGCAGTGTGATATGACGGTTGCCTTTATCATAAAAGTCATACATTTCTTTACTAACAATGTCTGTACTTTCTCCTACACTTCGAGCAATCACTTCAAAATGCTCAAAAATCGGTGTCCGTACTTCATGAAAATTATAGCGTTGAAAAACCTCTCTGGCAGCAGCCTCTATATACTGCCATTTTTCTGATTGCCCGGGTAAAATATCAATGGTTCCTTTTGGTTTTTGATAGTGCATGTGATGTTCCCCCTTTTTAAGGTTATTGTATATAAACGAAGATATGGCAAAACAAGCAGGGGTGCGCATCATTTTTAGCTGCTGACTTTTCCTGCTTGTCTTTTTTGCTCTAGTTAAATTGGATGTCTAAAGTGACTGCCTGTTCTACGGCTGCTAATAATTTTCCGTCAGTTAAAGCATTTGTCGCTTTATTTAGTTCTTCATAGATTTCAATATCCTTATCGTTTTCAATAAAGTTAACGACTTTTCTAAATTGTTCATATGCAACCTTTGTTCCTTTACCAAGGTCTTTTTGCTGCTGTTTTATATCAAGCGCTTGACAAGCTGCCATGATTTCAGTTGCAACAATTCTACGGGAATTCTTAATAATCTCCGCTGCTTTTCTTGCCGCTGTTGTTCCCATACTGACAAAATCCTCCTGATTTTCACAAGAAGGGATAGAATCTACACTGGCCGGATGAGAAAGGATTTTATTCTCTGAAGCTAGAGAGGCGCAAGCATATTGTGTAATCATAAACCCAGAGTTCAATCCGGGATATTTTACCAGGAATGAAGGCAGCTTACTTAATTGGCTGTTCACCAGACGCTCAACGCGGCGTTCAGAAACATTTCCGATTTCAGAAGCAGCAATCCCCAGAAAATCAAATGGCTGTGCCAATGGTTCACCGTGAAAGTTTCCGCCTGAAATCACTTCACCGGTTCTAGTGATAATTGGGTTATCTGTAACTGAGTTGAGCTCAACTTCAACCTTCTCTTTGACATAGGCAACGCTGTCTTTGCTGGTTCCATGAATTTGCGGGATACAGCGCAAAGTATAAGGGTCCTGTACTCGATCAGCAGTTGCCACAGTAGTGTATGCACTGCCTTTAATCAGCTGACGTATATTCTTTGCAGTGGCTAATTGACCATTTTGAGGGCGAATGGTATGTAAATTTTCTGCAAAAGGGCTTGAGATACCATTGTGTACCTCCAAGGATAATGCACCGGCAATATCCGACAATTTCAATAACTCAATTGCATCATAGGTTGCTAGAGCACCCACCCCATTTAATACTGTCGTTCCGTTAATAAAGGCCAGGCCTTCTTTAGCACTCAACTGAATAATCGGTAAGCCTGCTTTTTCCATAGCTATCTTGCCCTGCAATAATTCACCCTTATAGTAAGCCTTTCCTAAGCCAAGTAAAGGTAGAACCATATGTGCCAACGGTGCTAAATCACCTGAAGCACCTAAAGAGCCTTTCTCCGGAATAAATGGATGCACACCGCTATTCAGCATCCCTAACAAGGCTTCGATCGTACTTAAGCGAATACCTGAATATCCTTTAACCAATGAATTTACCCGAATCAGCATGATTGCCCGAACAACATCCTCCGGAAAGGGGTCGCCATAACCACATGCATGGGTACGAATCAAATTTTCCTGAAGCTGTACGGTATCTTCTTTTGAGATGCTCACATTACAAAGAGAGCCAAATCCTGTATTGACACCATAGACAACCCGGCGCTCTTCCACTATTTTATCTACAATCTTTCTTGAAGCAATAACCTCTTTCTTCGCCGCTTCATCTATTTTACAAATGACACCTTGGCGTGCAACCGCTGCCACGTCTTCTAAGGTCAAACTATCTCCATCTAATATTAATACATTTGCCATTTCATTTTCCTCCTCGTCAAAATTAATTTGACTCCGTCTTATTTTAATCAAAGCAAACACACTTATTTCTTTTTACTCTGCTTCGCTGTTTCATTTTTTGTTTCACTGATCAGAAGCTGTCTGACCTGAGAAACAAAATAAAGCGAACCGGTGACAATCAAAAGCTCATTTTTATTCATGGTCTGTTTGAAATGATGGATCAATTCCTGCCAATCAGCAGCATGGGAAACTTCCGGATACTCCTTAAACCAGCTTTCATCAAAGACCATAGCCTTTGGATAAGAAAAGGTTGTTACATATACGCGGACATTCGGAATTGCTTGAAGCAGTAAAAGCATTTTCTGAATATCCTTTGTCACCAAAGCAGAAAATAGAATAAACACCTGCTGATGGCAAAATTCGTTCTGAATCGTTTCGACCAAGCGCTCAACTGCCGCTTCATTATGCGCGCCGTCCAAGATAATCAATGGTGTCTGATTGACAGGCTCCATTCTAGCCGGCCATTGCACTCGTAAAAACCCACGATAAATATTGTCAGAACACACCGGCAGCTCGTTCAATTCACAAAATAATTCATACAAGCAAAGAGCAACGCCGGCATTTTCGATCTGGTGTCTGCCTGCAAGCGGCAGACGCAGATCATACAGAGAGAGATTCCGACTATAATAATGAAAGAGCTCTCCCCAAAAATCTGCAGGGTGTTCATAGCTGACCTGAAAGCCTTCCCCTAAACAGTATAACTGACTTTGTTGTTTGCCGGCTTCTTTCTGTACAACTCTCAAGGCTTCTTTAGGGAGAGGACCCGTCACAACAGGTACATACGGTTTAATGATTCCTGTTTTTTGACCGGCAATATCCGTCAGCGTCTCCCCCAAAATATCTGTATGATCTTTTCCAATCGTCGTAATTGCCGTTAATAACGGGTGACAGACATTTGTGCTGTCCCAGCGTCCCCCTATGCCGACCTCCATAATCAATACATCCACCTGCATATTGGAAAAGTAATCAAAAGCCATTACGGTCAATAATTCAAATTCTGTTATTCCTTTTGTTTCCTGTACCTCATCCAGCCGCATAACTAATGGTTGATATTTTTCAACATAGGCGATTAACTGCTCATCAGAAATCGGCTGTCCATTGATTGACAGGCGTTCATTAAAACACTCAATATAAGGGGAGGTAAAGGTGCCTACGGACAGACCTGTTTCCTGCAGCAAACAGCTCAAGTAGGTAACAGTAGATCCTTTCCCGTTAGTCCCGCCAATATGAATCGTGGGGACATTTCTTTCAGGATGTCCAACCATTTTAAGCAAACGGTTCACACGACGCAATCCCGGACGCTGACCAACAGGTATTCTCCGGTGAATCCAGGCAATTGCTTCCTCACTGCTTATTCTCATTCTCCCCATCCTTGCGTTTAAGCACATAATCTTTTTTTCATTATGGCTTTCCAGTTTCTGCTATCTTTCGATTCGCTAATCAAATTTCTCCATCGGCAGCTTCATTTTTACGATTCAATACAAAATATAAAATCGTTGCAACAACAATACCAACAATACCGGAAATAATATTAATTGGATCAGCAGCAGCCAGCATCCAGATACTAACAATAATGGATAGGATTGGAATTACCGGACCAAATGGTAAGCGAAAGGCCGGTACGTGATCCATCCCTTTTTTGCGCAGCCAGATAACGGATAATGCGGTAGGAATATACTGAATAAAACGAAAGACAACACTTAATTCCGCAAGCTGCTCAAATGAGCCGCTCAACAGTAAGATTACCGTTAGTACTCCTGATACGATAATAGCAACGATGGGAGCGCCGCGCCCATTTTTTCTGGCAATCATTTTTGGCAGCAAGCCTTCATCAGAAATTGAGGCACCATATCGAGGAATCATCACGGAATCACCCATGTTCAACCCAGCAATGGAAACTAATGCCCCAATGGAAATCAGCCATTTTCCTGCTGGACCAATCATTTTTACAAACGCATCTTGAACAGGTGCGTTACTTTGTAAAATGCCTGTTCCCAGCATAGCAATCGTTCCGGAAATAATTATAAAATATAAGATCGAAACAATACTAATCGAACCAATAATTGCGATTGGCACATTTTTCTTGGCATTACGCATTTCTCCAGCAACAACCGGCAGCGCTTCAAAACCAATAAAGGCATAAAAAACAGTTAACGATGTTGAAGCCATTGCCTGTGATAGTGTCATATCCGGATTCAGTTGTAGAAAGGGTGTAAAGTTTCCTTCAGAAAACCCATGTCTAATAAAGAAAAGGCTGATAACTGAAAAGGCAATAATCGGAATCAGTTTTGCAATCGTAATCGTAATCGTAAAAATCTTTGATGTTTTAATCCCAAAGCTGTTGATCAAGGATAAAAACAAAACAAGTAAAATACTAATAATGGTATTCTTTCCTTCTAAGCTGGGAAAGGTCACAATCAATAATTTAGCAAAGCCGGCAGCCATAGCTGACCAGGCGATAATCGTGACAAACCAACCCAATAAGCCCACGTTGAAACCTACAAGGTCTCCAAAAGCTGTTTTAGAATACTGAAAAGCACCGCCATTTTTGTTAAAATACCCAGCTACCTCTGCAAAACAAACAGCCAGCATCAATACTAAAACAGCATCCAGCAGCATAGCGATCAAGGAGGCCGGTCCCAGATCCCTGTAAATCGTTCGAGGCAGCAGGAATATCCCTGAACCAATTACTGCATTAATCCCATATAATGTTGCACCATTCAAACTAAACTTGGACTTTTCGTTTTCCATCTCCTGATTCTTGTCCATATTTTTCTCCTCTCTGGCTGTAATCCACTAACAGTCAGTAGTTTTTTTAGATTAAAAAAGGTAACGCTTTCAAATGTTCATCTTAGCGTGAACATTTTTAAATCATTCGCTCATTCGCGCAATAGTTGTCCAAATTGCCAGTGGTTCACGATGCGTTCTTTTCTTCGGGATTGCTGCCAATAACAGCTGGAATGTATGTTCCGAGAAAAGTATGCTCTCCTCACCGCAAAGCTGCAGTGACGAAATACATTCATTTTTTTCAAAAATCTCCACCAACACATCTGTTAACGCATAAAATAGATAGGTTTTACCAGGCTCGATAAAATAAGGCTGTTCCTTCATCAAAGCAATCATTTCCCCAAAATACTCCGGTCGATAAATTAGATTGAAATCCCGGCATTTTCCATAGCTTGTTGTCTTTTGACCACCATCAAAGCAGTGGCTCTCAAATGGCTGGAGAATGACTCTTTCTACTGTATCAACTGGATATACATGTTCTAATGTCAAAGATTGCTCAATCGGCATAATTAAACGCTTATAGCCGGGTAACTCGCTGAAAGTAGTTGTTTCCAAATCAACTCTTGCACTAGACACTCGATAGTCAAATTTACCGATTTGATACTGCCCCTCTGGAGGGGAAAGATAGATTTCCGTTGTCTTTCCGCCGCTCCAGTCAGAGACATGATACTCTTTTGAGGTTAATCTACAAATTCCCATGCAGGTCTCTAAACATTCTGGCTAAAACAGACCAGAGATATTCCCATCTGCATCAACATCAATACGTTCAGCTGCCGGTGATTTGGGTAAGCCCGGCATTGTCATGACGGCACCTGTTAATGCAACAATAAAGCCGGCACCTGCTGAAACTTTTAAGTTTTTGATTGCCACAGTGAAGTCCTTAGGCGCCCCAATGAGACTGGCATCATCAGAGAATGAATACTGTGTCTTCGCCATACAAATCGGATAGTTGGAAAAGCCCAGTCGTTCCAGTTCCTGCAGCTCTCTACGAGCAGCAGGAGCTAATTCAACCCCCTGACCCCCATAAACCTTTTGGACGATTTTATTTAATTTTTCTTCAATACTATCAGATAGCTCATATACGTAGCTAAAGGTATTCGTCTGTTCTGCCAATTCTATGACCTTCTTAGCCAACGTTTCACCGCCAGCACCTCCTGAGCCCCAGACATCAGATAATACAACCTCTACGCCGCGATCCTCACAGGCTGCATGAACTGCTTGTAATTCAGCTTCTGTATCTGTCGGGAATTTATTGATCGCTACAACCACCGGCAGACCATAGACATTTTGAATATTTGACAGATGCTTCTCCAAATTAGGCAGACCATTGATCACAGCTTCGACATTTTCTGCTCCCAATTCTGTCTTTTTAACACCGCCATGCATTTTCAGAGCGCGAATAGTTGCCACCAATACTACAGCATCCGGTTGTAAATCAGCCAGTCGGCATTTGATGTCAATGAACTTTTCCGCACCTAAATCTGCACCGAAGCCTGCCTCAGTTACAGCATAATCAGCATATTTCAAAGCCATTTTTGTTGCCAGTACACTATTACAGCCATGAGCGATATTGGCAAATGGTCCACCATGGATAAAGGCTGGTGTTTGCTCCAATGTTTGAACTAGATTAGGATGAATTGCCTCTTTCAGCAGAGCAGTTAAAGCCCCTTCAGCTTTCAAGTCACCTGCAGTGACGGGCTCTCCGGTAAAGGAATACGCCACAATAATTTTGCGTAATTTTTCTTTCAAGTCAACGATATCCTTTGCCAGACAAAGGATTGCCATAATTTCCGATGCTACCGTAATGTCATAGCCATCTTCTCTAGGAACGCCGTTGACTTTTCCCTGAAGGCCATCTACAATATGACGCAGCTGTCGGTCATTCATATCCACTACACGTTTCCATGTAATCCGTCGGGAATCGATCCCTAAGCTGTTGCCTTGATGGATATGATTGTCCAGCAAAGCTGCCAGTAAATTATTAGCTGCTCCGATAGCATGGAAATCACCAGTAAAATGAAGGTTGATATCTTCCATTGGAACCACCTGGGCATAGCCGCCGCCAGCAGCACCTCCTTTAACACCAAATACAGGTCCTAATGAAGGTTCTCTCAAAGCAATAATTGCATTTTTTCCAAGCTTTGTCAGTGCATCAGCCAACCCGACTGAGGTTGTGGTTTTCCCCTCTCCAGCTGGTGTTGGAGTAATAGCAGTAACCAGAATCAATTTGCCGTTTTTCTTATCTTTTAAGCTCCCTAATTGATGAACGTTGACCTTTGCCTTATATTTTCCGTACAAAGATAGATTTTCTGCATCAATTCCGGTTTTTTCAGCGATCTCCTCAATTGGTTTCATTTGAACCGTATTTGCAATTTCAATATCTGATAAATGAGTCATCCTATTTATTCATCCTTTCCATCTAAGCTAAACTATCTTTAAAATTTCTGCATAAATCTCATCTGCCAACCGACAGCCTTCTGTTAAAATCTTTTCACCAGTCATGCGGTATTGCTTCACAAATTCTTCATTCTTGATCCCTGAAAGATTGATCAGTACATTCAGCCAAGCTCCTTGCAGTGCAGATTTTAAATTCAGCGCTGCAACACCCAAATCACTGGCAGCATTCACATTAGATTTACCAACTGCTTCTTTGGTAATATGAAGTGCACAAACAATTTTCTCCATCATCTGATAAGGGGTTTTAGCAGCCCCCTCCAATGCTGTCTGCATAGCCTCTCGTCGTTTGGCTTTTTCATCGTCTGTTTCTTTCGGCATAGAGAAAACAGCTGATACGGCGTTAAACGCCTCTGTATCTTCGTCAATTGCCCGCAGCAGCTCCTCTTGTGATTGGGCAGCATCCGTCTGACATTTTTTCATAAGTGCATCAAATTCTGCATATTTCTTCTTACCCACCGTTAATTCTGCAACCATTTTCGTCAATGAGATCCCCATTGCCGCTGCTAATGCTGAAGCAGAGCCGCCGCCGGGTGCCGGCTCGTCAGAACCAAGTACCTGCATAAAATCAGTTACAGTCAAGTCAACCAGTTTCATTTTTTTCCTCCTCCTAGTTTAATAAATGATTTTCTAAAACTTGTTTACCATAATCAAAATCCTCAACCTGCAGATAATATTCCGCACAGTCAATCAGCGCCTTTGCCGGAGTTAAACCAATAACCTCTGTTCCGATAATATTGACACCGTAGCGTTTTGCTTCAAAACGAATCGTTTCAACAACACGGTAAAGGGGCGTTCCTTCAAAGTTCACCATATTCATGGATACTTGTGCAATATTGCGTTCCTCCAGCATTACACCGATACCTTTACAATACTTAAAACCGCCGCTTGAGCCGCGAACAATCTTTGCTATATTATTTGCAATGGTAATATCATCTGTGTCTAAATTCACATTGAATGCCACCAGCGGCATTCTTGCACCAACAGCAGTGACACCCGCAGTCGGATGGATTTTTCTTTCACCAAAATCGGGTGCCCATTCTTCTTCCTGTAATTTTTCCGGCATTCCTTCAAATTGACCTTTACGCACTCGCGCCAAGTTTACCCGATTTGGTGTGCTGGCTGATTCTTCATACAAGAAAATAGGGATATTTAATTCATCATTGATTCTTTTTGCTACCTTTTTAGAAATTTCTACACATTCCTCTGTCGTGATATCCTTAATTGGAACAAACGGTACTACATCAGTAGCCCCCATTCTTGGATGCTCACCTTTTTGCTTAGTCATATCGATATGCTCGCTTGCATATTTTACTAATTGAAAAGCAACCTCCTGAATACTATTTTCATCACCCACAAGAGTAAAAACACTGCGGTTATGACTACTGTCAGAAGAGTAGTCCAACAACGTTACGCCACCTACACTCTTCGCTGTTGTTACCAGTCCGTCGATTATTTTCTGGTCGCTTCCTTCACTGAAGTTAGGGATGCATTCAACTAATTTTGCCATTTATACTCATCCTTCCTTTTGCTTCTCTCTATTTTTTCAAACTCGGCCGACGATAACGTCATACCATGTTTCTTGACACATCATTTAATACCGTTTTCATGTTCCTTTGACTAAATAAATATTGACCGACCATAACTTTTATCGGTACAACAATCATTTCTTTGCCTATCCGTAATGGTAAAAGCTCAATGATCGGCAGCTTCAACATCAAATTCAGCCAAATAGGTGTTAAAATTAAGCTGATGATAACCATGACTGCGACTTGAGCGGTAATATTACGTTTAAGCGTCACTTCCTTTTTATGGAAAAACAGGCTGTAGATAAATGGTGCTAAAAATGCATTGATCGTAAATCCAAAGAAAAATGCTGCCTTCGGAAATAAAATCATTCCGATGATATCTGCAATTGCTCCACCTGTTCCTGCAAACCATGGCTGAAATAAATACCCCATAACCATTAACGGTAAAAAAGAAAAACCAATTCTGATAATACTGGTTTCAAAAGATAGAAACCGAGTTGCCACAACTGACAAGGCAATAAGTAGACCCATAAGAGCTATTTTTCGTCCCATTGAATAACCGTCTGCTTTATACAAATCTTAACCTCCTCCCCGCGCCAGACAGCGCTTTCAAACCAAAAATATCACTGTTCTTTTCGAGTGTCAACATAGGTAAAATCCAGATTTTTTGCCGGAATTTGCTGGTTTTTTGACAAAAAAAAAGACTATTTTTTTCAAACTAAAAAAGGCTCTTTTATTTTAGAAAAATAATTTGACACTTTTTTGACAGCTGTGAATAGAATAGACGGAGCTGCTCAAATGAAGCTGCAATAATTAAGTGCTTTTTTAATTTTTTTTTAAATCGATGGCAAAGAACAACACCACAAAGTGACTGTCAAATCACTGAGAAAAAAATACAGACAGATTTAGAAGATTTTAAGAAAAAAAGAAGGACAGATTCCTTTAAACCAAAAATCAGGTTCTATCATGTATTTTGACGTTTAATAGATTACTTGAACTCCCTAAAAATAAGTGAAATTTTATTTATTTTTAACCAAATTTTAATCTTATTTACACAAAAATCCGTAAAGAATGATCATTGGATCAGCAAAAAAAATGATTTTATTAGCAGATTTTGGCAGTACATCTTCTAAATTCATTATAGAAAATGCTCTTATTTAATTTCATAGGGCAACTTTTAATAAGACTGATACTTCTCTGGCGATAAATATAGTTGATTCAACAAACAATAATCAGTGAATTAGGAGACACTGTTAACTACGTAAAAAGAGAGGACTGCCATAATTCATTTCCCATAAGTAAAAAGGGAAAATATTCAACTGTCTATTTCCAAATCACCTATACTATTTCGTCAAACACAGGAAGCTTCTAGCAGTTATTCGTTAAAAGATAATAACTCCCTGTTTTCCTAAGTAATTTATTAAAATATTAGCTTCTGAGGGATAAACCATACTATTTAATTATCAGTTATAAACCTTTTCCTAAAAAATCAGAGAGAGGTTGTGACAGAAGTGTTCTGTCTCAAGAAATAAGTCGAACTATACGAAAATAGCTACTCATATTTTCAGTATAGTTCGACTTATTTCCGAAGAGACAGCTTCTGGAACACCGTTTATTCGGTTTTAGGGATCTCAGATATACTTATGTCACAGTCTCTCTCTTTTATCCCAATATTTATTCAAATTTAATACTTGCTTACCTATATTTCAGACTGATTCATTTACAGAAGTAGATGGTAACAGCTTGGTAAACAATTCCTCTAGCACCTGTAGTTCATAGCGATCGCGATAAACGCTCAGACTGGCTGTTGCTTTTTCATAGTAGTAGCTTTCACTATGTGCTAATAAGACTGCCAGTGGTTTATCTGCAATTTGTTGATGGACTAGCTGATGCTTGACCAAAGCTTTCACGAAATAGACGATACCGGCATCTCGAGGATTTGAAAAGGTATCTAGATATTCTTTAGAGTTTATCAAAAATTTATGGACTGCTTCGTAATTTTCTTCCTGCAAATCGATCAGAGCAGTATATGCATTTAGCTGTATTTTTTTCCACAAGGAGGGCAACTTCGTATACAAATTTTGAGCTTTTTCAAAATATTCCCTTGCACGCATATAGTTTTTTTGTGCAAATAATGCAATGCCCATGTCAACATAAAATACAACCAAACTAGAATAAACTCCAGTTCCTTCACAAAGAGCCAGTGCCTTTTCCTGAATAGCCACAGATTGGTTGACATTTCCACGTAATCGTTCAATTTCAGCCAGGTAGTCGTAAGCTGCAGCAATATTTACGGCATATTTCTTCTTAATGGCTTCGGTGATCGTAAAGGTGGTAATCGACTCATAAAAAAGTCGTTCTGCCTGCTCTTTATCACCGCTCATCAAGTAGTACAATCCTTTTAGACGTAATAATATTCCGATAGATTCATGGTTGTTTGCTTTAATAGAGGCATTCATTGCCAATTCGATATAATGAAACATATCAACAGCATTATCTGTTTGAATGTAATAATAAATCATCTGGCGATACCCTTCCAGTAAGTATTCTTCATTATGGAAGCTTTTGGATTTGAAAATCACCCGTTGGATGTTTTCGATCCCTTGGTTGTAATCACCGCAATGAATGAGGTAACGACCTTCTAAATATAAAAATTTAACCAATAACAGCTGATATTTTTCGGTCTGTTCATGGTGCGCTTCAAGGTCAGCCAGCTGCTGTCGAATATTCCTAAAACGCTCAAAAGTATATTCCTGTTCTACATCTATTGTCCTATTCCCTCGGATTTCCTGACGATTGTATACAGGAAACAGCTCATGCTGAAATTTGAAAAAATTCTGCAAATAAGCCAACTCATACTCAAGCGATTTTAATTCTTGTTTTGCTTTCCGATAATGATAGGCAATTTTTGATAACAGCAGCGGATCACTTGACTCTAGCGGAACCTGCTCTTCCAGAATCACCGCAATTTTTCCGTGAAGGATTCTTTTTTTAGCTACCGACTGATTCAGATAAATAAACTCTCGCAGCTTTACATGTGTAAAGCTGGCGTGACTTTCTTCCTCATACAGTTTTTCTTCCAAGATATTTTTATTAACTAATCTATCGATGGCATCGATAATGACCAGCTGATCTTTTCCCAAGAGCTGAGCGATCAATGAAATCGGGGCCATATCATAGAAATAAGATACAATATCAACCACCTCTTTTTCTACAGGGGATAAATAAGAAAAACGATTTTTTATGGCGTCCTGCATTTTAACAGTCATAACATCCAGATTCATGTTCATTTTTAACAGCCCAATGTACTCAACTAAAAAGAAGGGATTCCCTTCGGTATAATCGAACAAATGGTTCATCGTCATGGTATCAATCGGTAGATTGCCCAGCTGCTTTTGGACAAATGCTATGGTTTCCTGTTTAGAAAATGGTGCCAGCCTAATCGTAAGCAGCTTTTCATAATTGATAACAGTTGCCATGAAATTTTCGATATCCGTTTGATACCCAGTCCGTAAGGTTAAAAGGAATAGAGCTTCCCCATGCTTCACATGCAGCATTAGGCTGGTCAGCAACCCGATACTTTGCACATCCATCCATTGAATATCTTCTATAAATATAATCACTTTTTTTGTTTTGCTGATTTTTTGCAGTACTTCCAAAATAACCTGTGATAAATAATTGATATTACTCTTTATTTCTGTCTCGATATAGTCGGCTTCTTGTGGAGCATTTGTTAAACTTGGGAAAAATTTGGCAACTGTTTCCTGCCATAAGATGCAGTCAACTAAGCATTCCTCTTCGATGATTTGTGTAATTTGTTCAATGAGCCCTCGCCAAGGACGCAGCAAATGATCTTTTTCAGCTTGATAACAGGAGACTTCCAGAATATGGAAATCCTCCTGAACATTTGTGAGTACTCGTTTACTCAAGGCACTTTTCCCTACACCGGCATCGCCGACGATCAGTGCAGAATGATAGGGCTGATCTTGAGAAAATAAATTAAAGTTTGTTTCCAGCTGTTCAATTTCAGCCGTACGCCCAAAAAATAGCGTCGATGCCTTCCTTATCTTATGCTGCTTTTTATGATTAACAATTGCCAGTGTCTTTTCATAAATTGCTTTTGTTTCGCTATTTGGCAAAATTCCCAGTTCCTGTTCCAATAAGCTGGACAGCTCATAGTAAGTTTCAATGACTTTTCCAAAGCGCTGATTATCTTGATAATACTGCATGAGCAGCTGATAGTTTCGCTCGTCAAATTCATCAATAGCAATCAGCCGTCGAATATTTTCTTCTACATGGGTCAATTCATTGTTATGAAGATCCTGTTCAATTTTTTGATAGCAGGTTTGAACAAACCTTTGTTCATAAAAATTCTGCATTTTTACGACCCATAGATCAAATGCCTCGGAATCCTTTAAGAAAAATCCCTTCAAAAAATCATCCTGATACAAATCGAAATGCGCAACAGGATTTGATAAAAAAGAATTGATATCGCTTTCAATTTCCAATGACTCATTCAGGGTCAAAATTGTTTTGTTTGGAGAAACAATATAGTCATCACCAAGGACCTTATTAGCTTGATAGATTGTATTGCGTAGATTCTTTTTGGCACTTTTTTCTGATTTATTTACCCATAAAAGTCCGGCAACCTCATCTCTGCTAGCTGTTTTATTCACAACCAAATAATAAAGAAGCGCATTTATTTTAGAGAACGAAAAAAGAATGGGCTGTCCATTCAAAAAAATCTGGGGCGTACCGAATAATTGAAAATATACTGTATCTTTCATCCTATTCACCTTCTTTTCCAAGTCTCTTCTGTTTATTTTACGACAAAACAAACAGAAAAGACAGCATGTTAAAACCCGTTCATAAAGTAAACCCAATCAAAAAGGTTTTCTCTTCAGAACTTCAGGAGAAAACCCTTTTGATCTTTGTTTTATGAATTAACCCGCTGCCGTTCCCGTACAATAAGTTTTCCGGCTTTGTAGACTTCAGAAACTAAATTTGTCGCAAAGAAATACAATGGGAAATCAATATTGGGTGTGTCAAAAATAGCAATATCGGCTTGCTTCCCCCTATCCAGACTGCCGACTGTCTCATTTCTGGCAACAGAATATGCAGCATTAATCGTAACTGCGTTAAAGACCTGAATTGGCGTCAGGTGCATCATAAAACAGCCAAGCTGCATGATGAATTGTAAATTGGCTGTTGGACAGCTGCCAGGATTACTATCGGTCGACAGACTAATTGCCATCCCCCTGTCAATCATTTTTTGCGCCGGTGCATAAGTATCCTCCATCAAGCTAAAGGTTGTTCCCGGCAAAAGGTTGCCAATAACGTGATTTTTGCTCATTTTCTCAATTCCTGCATCTGTAGCCTTCATTAGATGCTCAGCACTGACCGTTTTAAGCTCAGCTGCCACATCCACTCCGCCAATCGAATCAATTTCATCTGCATGTATCCGCAACTTGAAGCCCAGCTCTTTTGCTGCTGTCAACAACCGTTTTGATTCCTCTGCCGTGAATACCCCGGTCTCACAAAAAATATCACAAAACTCTGCCAAATTCTCAGCTTTTACTTTCGGCAGCATCTCATCAATCAGCAGATCCAAATAGCCAGCTGGATTTTCCTTGTATTCAGGAGGTACCGCATGGGCACCCATAAAGGTTGAAACTAAATCAATATCATGGGTATCATTCAAAGCTTTAACAACCTCAAGCTGACGTTTCTCTGTTTGCCAATCTAAGCCGTAGCCGCTTTTTGCTTCTACAGTTGTAACGCCGTGAACAACCATTTGATTCAAAAGCTGTTCAGATTTTTTCAATAAGGTCTCAAAAGAAGCCGCTCTGGTTGCACGAACGGTACTTAAAATCCCCCCACCTCCAGCGAGAATATCCAGATAACTGACACCCGCTAGTTTTTTTGCAAACTCATTTTCACGACTACCGCCATAAACCAAATGAGTATGGCAATCAATCAGGCCCGGTGCAGCAAATTTCCCTGTATAATCAATTATTTCTGTTTCCGAATCAACCAAGGTACTATCCGGTTCGCCACTTCCGACCTTCAGAATTTCCCCATCCTTAATGGCAATATAACCATTATCAATGAGCGTTCCCTCAGACATCTCAGCACCTCTAAGCGGATGCCCTTTGTCTACCGGACAAAAGACTTGACTAAAATGACATAAAATTTTATCTGCTCCCATACATATACGCTCTTCTTTCTCTAGTAAGATTTATACTCATTGAATCATTTTCGTGTCTAATTTCTGTCAAAAAAAAGAAAGCGCTTTTTAAACAGCAGTCTTTCTTTATAATAATATCTATAGACATTTCGTTGACAAGCACCGTTTACACTAGGGAAGTAACCAGCCTTGGAGGTTTTTCCAGGGAGAATATAAAGAGTTCAACTAGGAGGAGAAAAACAATGGTCCTATACAAAGAAATCGAGGCAGCAATGACGATCAAGCTGGATGACGTACTACCGGAAAAAACAGTTTTTCAAGAAGGGATTCGTCGTGCACCAGATCGAGGCTTCCGCTTGAGCAGGGCACAGACAGAAACCGCATTGAAGAATGCACTGCGCTATGTTCATCCAAAGTACCACGAAGAAATAATCCCAGAATTTTTAGAAGAGCTGAAAACAAGGGGCAGAATCTACGGCTATCGCTGGTATCCAAAGGAACGCATCCACGGGAAGCCGATCGATGAATATAAAGGACACTGTGTCGCAGCAAAAGCTATGCAGGTAATGATCGATAACAACTTGGATTTTGAAGTAGCTTTGTATCCCTATGAGCTGGTGACCTATGGCGAAACGGGACAAGTCTGCTCGAACTGGATGCAGTATCAGTTAATTAAGCGTTACTTGGAGAATATGACCGACGAACAGACATTGGTTGTTGAATCGGGGCATCCTTTAGGCCTGTTCAAATCTAAAAAAGATGCCCCGCGTGTCATCATCACTAATGGTCTGTTGATCGGTGAGTATGATAATATCGAGGACTGGGAAATCGCAGAACAGATGGGAGTTACTAACTATGGACAAATGACTGCAGGCGGCTGGATGTACATTGGTCCTCAAGGAATCGTTCACGGGACATTCAACACGCTGTTAAACGCGGGACGGTTGAAATTAGGGATTTCCGATGAAGGCGATTTAAAGGGAAAACTATTCATTTCTTCCGGCTTGGGCGGTATGAGCGGCGCACAAGGAAAAGCCGGAGAGATAGCGAATGCTGTAGCAATTATTGCAGAAGTGGATCGTTCAAGAATTGATACGCGGCTTGAACAGGGTTGGATCAGTAATGTTACTGAGACACCTGAAGAAACCATGATACTTGCAACGGAATATCTGGAAAAGCAGGAATCAACGTCGATCGCTTTTCAGGGCAATATTGTTGATTTGCTGGAATATATCGATCAAAAGAACATTCATGTAGATCTGCTATCGGATCAGACGTCTTGTCATAATGTCTATGAAGGCGGTTATTGCCCAGTGGGTGTTTCTTTTGAAGAGCGTACTCGATTGTTGGCAGAAGATCAGGAAACATTTAAAACACTTGTGGATAAAACTTTGGCTCGTCATTATCAGGTCATTAAATCATTAACTCGCAAAGGGACTTATTTCTTTGATTATGGTAATGCATTTATGAAGTCAATTTATGATTCCGGGATCAAAGAGATCTCTAAAAATGGTGTAGATGATAAGGATGGCTTCATCTGGCCTTCCTATGTTGAAGATATCATGGGCCCAATGCTGTTTGACTATGGTTATGGACCCTTCCGCTGGGTTTGTCTGAGTAGAAAACATGAGGATTTAGTTGCAACGGATCATGCAGCAATGGAGGTTATTGATCCAACCCGTCGCTATCAGGACCGTGATAACTACAACTGGATTCGTGATGCAGAGAAAAATCAGCTGGTTGTAGGGACTGAAGCACGAATTCTTTATCAGGATGCAATGGGACGTGTGAATATTGCACTAAAATTCAATGAAATGGTTCGTGAAGGCAAGATCGGTCCAGTAATGCTTGGGCGAGATCACCATGATGTGTCAGGTACAGATTCACCATTTAGGGAAACATCCAATATCAAAGACGGCAGTAATGTTACCGCAGATATGGCAACACAGTGTTATGCAGGGAACGCAGCAAGAGGTATGAGCTTAATCGCCTTGCATAATGGCGGCGGTGTTGGAATTGGCAAGTCAATCAATGGCGGCTTTGGTCTTGTTTTAGATGGCAGCGAGTTATGTGATGAAATCATTAAATCTGCCATTGCCTGGGATACTATGGGTGGCGTTGCCCGACGTAATTGGGCCAGAAATGAGCATGCGATTGAGACATCAATCGAATATAACAAATCACGGGCAGGCTCAGATCATATCACCATTCCTTATTTAGCAGATGAGCAGCTTGTTGACAAGGCAATTAGCAGTTTATTCAATTAAATAATGAAACACACTTAAATGACTCTGCTCCTTCGTAAATTTGAGTGTGTTTTCTTTTAAAAACTTAGGGAGTTTCTGGAAATTCCAGCGGTAAATATTTTTGTAATTCTTTATGAACTTGTCGTCAGGACTACTTGTGTATGCACTGCATAAGCTGCGGCTTCTCTCATAATTTTCACAAAAACTCAGATATCCTGAATTTTTCAGACACGCCCTAGTCAATTATTGGAGGTTACTATGCATTCACCTGAAGAAATTATGGAAATAAGCACACAAATGGGATACAAAAAAACGAAAAAAACACTGCAGCAAAAACTTATACTCGGCTTCATCGGGGGTGCAATGATTTCTCTTGGCTATCTTGCTTATATCCGTGTGATTTCCTCAATTGCACATGACTGGGGCAGCTTTGCCTCATTTATTGGTGCTCTGGTTTTCCCAGTGGGACTAATCGTGATTCTGTTGGGCGGCGGAGAGCTGGTCACCGGCAATATGATGGCGGTCTCTGCTGCCTGGTTTTCAAAAAAAATTTCCTTCATCGATCTCGTTAAAAATCTAACAATCATCACCTTGGCCAATTTTGCCGGAGCCCTTTTCGTTTCTTATTTTTTAAGTCATCTTGCCGGCTTGACAAGTGCAGGTGTTTATTTGGAGGAAACCCTTTTGATTGCACAGACAAAAATCAGTGCACCGCCGGCAGCGGCATTTTTCTCCGGAATCGGCTGTAACTGGTTTGTCGGCTTAGCTGTCTGGCTCTGCTACGGTGCAAAGTCTGATGCAGGAAAAATCCTGGCTATCTGGTTTCCGGTAATGACGTTTGTTGCTATTGGATTTCAGCATAGTGTAGCAAACATGTTTGTTATTAGTGCTGCGATTTTTGAAGGCGGTGCTACTTGGAGCGGCTTTATCAGCAACTTTATTCCAGTTTATCTCGGCAATATTGTCGGCGGTGCTGTTTTCGTCAGTCTCCTCTATTTCTACGGTTTAGGGAAAAATAAACCGTCCGAATAAATAATATAAATTGAGCATCGGCGGGAGAGCCCCTGGTAAAAGAGTACTGCTCCAAGAAGATCGAGAAAATATTCTTCTATTGATGAGTGAAGTAAATGAAGCTTATCAAAGCAAACGCATACCAGACGGATCTTCATCATTTTTAGAAATGATTTATGAAAGATTAACACACATATCATTGCGCCTGGAAGAGCTTGAGAAAGAAGTCAGCAGAACTAGGAAGATATCACCTAATCCCGTCAAACAGAAGCGGTCCATCTTAAATAAAGCCCAGAAGCGAAAATTAACAGGCTTTTGTCCCGACCTCGTTGCAAATGGAAAGATGAGGAAAAAGTGATAAACGAAACCTATCATAAAAAAACTATTACTGCTTTAAATGGAGAAAAAGCAAAGAAGAAAAACGACAATCAAAGTCTTTCAAAAGAATTTTGCTTGCTGTTTTTCTTTTTTGACACCTTCCCCTTTCCTATGATTAGTCAAGGAAAAAATAAAAATGTTGGTACTTTTATTTTTTCCTTCAATTATGTTTGGAGTAATTTTAAGGGTCACTGTATAACTATCAATCTCCCGAAAAAGCTAAAATTCCCAATAAAACAGCTAATTAAGGATTCTTTTTTCATAAACATCTTCTCTTTTATTTTGTGGTAATCCAAAATATATTCACCTGAAACCTCCAAATCCTTAATGTACAAGGATTCATAGCCTGCTTCTATTCTCCCTCCCATTATAACAATTTGATTATGTTATCATAGGTGGCAAAGCAAGTACTTTACACTGAGCAGCGTTGAGCTGCAATAATTGTTCTGGCACATTTTTTGCTATGCTTTTTATCACTAGAACACTCAATGATGGCATCACTTTGCCAAGCGCATTGATTATTTAACCAGTTAGGTAATCGTTTCCTCGTCTGGAAAACAACACGGATAAATAGTTTTGTCAAGCCTAATATCGTATTTTTCTTTCAATCTACTAAATTAGCTAGTATACTCTTGAAATTTCAGAATAGATATGAGAATATCGAGTTAACGATTACTCACGAAAGGGTCGGATCGAAGCTATGAAGAAAATTTCAATCAAGGATATCGCTGAATTAAGTGGTGTATCAGTTGCCACTGTTTCCAGAGTTATCAATAATAATGGACGATTTTCAGAAGAAACTAAAAATAAAATTCTAGAGGTTATCAAATCAACCGGTTATCAAATGAATTATAGTGCTAAAAGTCTGCGTATGAACAAGTCCTTTTCTATAGGCATTCTTGTACCAGACATCAGCAACTATTTCTTTGCTGATGTCGTTCAAAAAATCGAAGAAATTCTTTTCAACAAAGGATATTCTACAATTATTTGCAATACTGCTCGGAACAGCACCAAAGAGACTGCCTATCTGCAAATGCTTGAAAGTAAAGGAGTGGATGGCTTAATCGTTATTTCGGGAGCCGAAGAATTCTCTTTTAATTATTCCAGACCAGAAAAGAATATTCCCTATATTTGTATTGACAGAGAGCCGAAAGTAAAGTCAGACACCATCTTCATTTCATCAAACCATTACCAAGGTGCATTTGAAGCGACTGAGCAGCTGATTGCCGCTGGTTGTCAAAACCCTGTAATTGCCATGCATTCAAGGAGATCGCCATCAGCACTTGAACGAGAAAACGGATTTTTTGATGCTCTGAAAAAAAATAGTATCATATTTGACCGCGAAAAAAGTAAACTAAACGTAGATATTTACGATGATAATTTCGAAGAATCAGTCAAACAATTTTTTGAGGAGCAAGACAATGTAGATGGAATTTTTGCTATTAATGATAATATCGGTTTAGAATTGATTGTTGTACTGAAGAAATTGGGCTTTAAGTTACCAAAGCAAATAAAAATTATCGGTTTTGATGATACGCCGCAAGATAAATACTCCTATCCTGCGCTGTCATCAGTAAAGCAGAATACAGCAAAAATTGCTCAGGTTACCGTTGATAATCTATTGGAAACAATCAGTAAGCCCAACTCAATAAACATCGGAAAATCCTTCCTTATACCTGTTGATCTAGTATTGCGTGAATCAATATATCCGGGAACGGATACGATAGGAAAGAGCTGACTCCTGAGAAATGGACAACGGAGCCGCTTCGAAAACTCACGAAAAATAATGGCCGCTGCTTAGAAGTCTATCAAAGCCCTTCTAAAAAAGCGGTCATTTTTTCCTGTGGGAAAGTTCTCTGTTTCCTACTGTCCAAAAAATTTGGACAGTAACGCTGCACTAATCACCCTTGCACTATCCTGAAATTCAGCGGGAATAACCCTTAAATAATCCGGGAAAATAAAATATTCTTTTGCTTTAGCTTCAATTTCATTGAGCAATTCAGGCTTACAAATGACTAACGACTTCCCGATGATCAAAGCCATCTGAATCACAAACAGTCTCTATAATCACATTTCGCAGTTCTATCTGGAAAATCCTTGCACTGATCATACTAAATTAGAGGTTAAACGGACGTCAGGATAGAAGTGTTTAGCTTTGAGAATACGCTCATTTATACGATTTTAAGGGAATGCGGACAACTTCTGCCACACTCCCAGACATTCTATTTTTGCTAATCTAAATCTTTCCCTTTGGAAGCAATAACTTTCTTATACCAATAGAATGAATCTTTTTTCATTCTATGCAAATCACCGATTCCATCATCATCCATATCAACATAGATAAAACCATAACGTTTATTCATCTGTCCAGTTGTGAATGATACTAAATCAATAGGTCCCCAGGTCGTATAGCCGAAAATATTGACTCCTTCTTCTCTGGCTTTCATTAGACTCTTGATATGACTTCTCAAGTAATCAATTCGATAACTATCATGGATTGAGCCGTCTTCTTCTATTTTATCGTAAGCCCCTAAACCATTTTCTACATCAAAAATTGGAACTTGATAGCGATCATTTAAGAAATGTAAAAAATATTCATAGCCTGTTGGATCAATTTGCCAGCCCCAATCCGAAGCTTTAAGATATGGATTAGCTAAATCCCCTTGTCCTCCAGCAGTCGCTAACTCCTTAATTTCATCTTTATGTGTCGTTGTGACACTAGACATATAATATGAATACGCTAAAAAATCTGCTTTACCTTCAATTAAATCTTTTTTATCCTGTTCTGTGATTTCTAATTCAACATTTTTCTCTTTCCAAATTCTTTTTGCATAAGAAGGATAATACCCTCTAATCATTGTATCAGCACAATAGCCAAATTTATTTTGGAATTCTTTATAGGCTGCCAGTACATCTTCTGGATCACAGGTATATGGATAGATACAGAAGCCTGCTGCCATACATCCAACACTGATATTTTTATCAATTTCGTGGGCTGCTTTAACCGCTTGTGCCGAAGCAACCATTTGATTATGCAGTTCAGTAAAGGCAGCTTGACCACCTTCTTTCCCTTCAAAATGGAGCAAAATATTGATTTCATTAAACGTCAACCATTTATCCACTAAATCTTTGTACTCACTAAGGCATACCTTCGCAAACTCTACAAATTGATGAATCATTTCTCTATTTGTCCAGCCGCCGTATGTTTCTTCTAAATAAACCGGTTCATCATACTTATATAATGTAATCACTGGGTCCATTCCGTATTTTCTGCATTCTTTAAATACATTGCGGTAGAATTCTATCCCCTCTTTATTTACGCCACCCTCTACACCAAGCGGAAAGATTCTAGCCCAGGAAACAGTTGTGTTGAAGGTTGTAAATCCCATTTCCGCAAATAGTGCAATATCTTCCTTATACCTATGATAGAAGTCAATCCCGATATGATTGGTATATCTTATATCATCAAATAAAGCATATTTTGCTCCTTCAGGTAAATGATCAAACTGTCTCATTTTTCCTCTTGTTCCATCCGAATTTTGAAAGTGAATGTATCGTCTGTCATTCGTAGTTCCAGCATCTCCAAAGTCCACTTGAACAGGACTCTTACCGTCTTCATTCCATCCACCCTCACATTGTGCTGCACTAATGGAGCCGCCCCATAAAAAATTTTCTGGAATTGTCATTCTTTCTCCTCCTATTTTTGTCACTTCCTTGATTGTCTTTTTTTCCATTTCTTCAATGAATCCTCATAAATCCGCCGGGCTTGTGAATAGTTTTGATCGAATAGTCAAGGTTCAAGTCATTAATCATTCTTAAGTCCATTTTATGCCTTTTGTCTTTCTTCAATATCTTTTAACATATCAATACGAATTTGGTGACGGCCTCCTTCAAACTCAGCATCTAGCCAACATTTTACAATCATTTTTGCAAGTTCACTACCAACTACCCGTGAGCCAAAAGCTAAAATATTGGTGTTGTTGTGTTGTTTGGATAATTGGGCTGAGTAAGGTTCACTACAAACAATCGCCCGTATCCCGCGGACCTTATTTGCTGCAATCGAAATACCAACACCTGTTCCACAAATCAAAATGCCGCAATCAAAATTTTTGCCGGCTACCTCTTCAGCCACCTTTTTGCCGTACGTTGGATAGTCTGTTCTTTCTGCCGAATCAGGTCCAAAGTCAGTCACAGCATATCCTAATTCCTCTAAGTAGGAAATAATCGTTGATTTTAATTCTATCCCTGCATGATCGCTGCCAATTGCAATGTTCATACTAGTTGTCCTCCTAATTCTTTTACAATCTCTTTATAGCTTTTCTCTTTACCGAATAGTGCTGACGTTCCTAAAACAAAGCCTGTTACTCCAACTGCATGTAATTCCTCAATTCTTTGAGGAGAAAGTGCTCCATCAACCATTACATTAAATGAAAACAGTTTACCATAGCTGACCGCTTCTTCAATTTTGGGATTTACATAGTCAAGATACTTTTGACCGGCAAATCCAGGATTTACAGTCATGATCATCAGATAATCAATCAACGAAAAAATTTCTTTTATGGTATCCAATGACGTTCCCGGATTGATTGCTACTCCAGCTTTCATCCCCTTGCTTTTGATCATGTCCAAGGTACGTGCGTATTGCTTGTCAGCTTCTGGGTGGATATAGATGATGTCTACTCCAATCTGACTAAATAAATCAACGTAATTTCCAGGGTTTTCAATCATCAGATGGACATCAACCTTTTTTTTAGTAGATGAGCGAATCAATTGTAAATCCTGTAAGCCCATTGCAAAGTTTGGTACAAATATTCCATCCATAATATCAATATGAAAGATGTCAATACCGGCTTCATCAAGAGCTTTTGTATCCTCTTGAAGATTCGCAAAATTTGCACACATCATTGAAGAGCATAGTAAGCGTTTCATCATAGTTCCCCCTCTTATCGAGTAATCGTTTCCTCAACCTAAAATTATCATGGATAAATAGCTTTTCAAGACTAATATCACGTTTTCTTTCAATCTACCAAATCAGCTAGTACACTCTTGAAATTTCAGGGTAACCATGAAAGCAGCGAGTTAACGATTACCCATGAAAGAATCCAGTAGCTGTGAAAAAAAGAAACCCAAGCGATTTGTAGTGAGCCCCTAATATTAGACCTAAAATCTAACACTTGGCGTTCGGTACAATTTGGCCTGAGCTTCTTTTTTTATTCATCTGCAGTTTCAATCTTATTCTCATTCTCCAAGGTTTTAACATAGACTTTCCAAAATGGAAGATACACGGCTAGTCCTATCAAGAAAGAAATAACCGGGATAATTAATGTTTTCCAGTCCCCAGTTCCTAATGGGCCTAGTAAAAATGGTGGTGTCGCCCATGGAATCAGTGCATAAAACTTCCCCAATAGCGGACTAGCCATCAAAAGGTAGCTGACACCTGTAGAAATTGTTCCACTTAGTACAAACGGAATCATCAAATAGGGATTCAACGCTAACGGGAGCCCATAGATCACTGGTTCCACAATTGTAAATATCCCTGGTCCAATGGTTGTCCATCCCAGTGTTTTTAAAAACTTATTTTTTGAGATGATCATTAGAAAAATCAATGGCCATACAGCAGCAGTCCAAACGGTCAATCTCATCAATCCAGTTTGCCCCAGACCTGCCAATACATGGGGCAGCTCATTTGCAGGCGTTCCGCTTGCCAACGCTGCTGCGTTCTGATCAATCCACATTAATCCAAAAGGAGTAAATAATGTCAAGAACATATTATCCCCATGAAGCCCGATACTCCACAATAGTAATGGAATAAACGCTGCGATAATTGCGGTCCAAACAGAGTCAGATCCTGAAATAACTGGTTCCAATAGCGTAGTTAAGAATGATACAAAATCAAAATTGAAGGCAGTTCTAACCAACCAGGCTAGAGAAAATGAAACAGTGTATGGAATAAGTGCTCCAAAAGCATTTCCTACGTTTGGTGGAACAGAGCTCGGCATCTTGATGGTAATATGATGATCCAAACAAAATTTATAGATTCTTACACTAACTAAACTAGTAATAATACAAGCAAACAGACCTGTTGCACTGAAAGATTCAACTAAGATTCCACCCGATTCATCCAAACCACCAATTGTAAAGATAATAAACGTAGCAAGCCCCATTAACATCGAATTTTTTGTGTTGACGTTCTTTCTTTCTGCATAACTAAATGGAATAGCAGCCGAACAATATAAAGTCATAAACCCCAATGTTAAGCTATTCATCCAAGCAAACTTGCCTGCCAGAGGTGCTAAAAAAGGAATAAGCGCCTTGCCACTTGTACCAATATCCGGAGACCCCAATACATATAGAATGAGGAAAATGGAGCCGATCATTATAATTGGCATTACAGCTGTTAATCCATTGACGATTGAAGAAATTGAATCCAAATTTGCAAACTTACCTAAAGGACCCGAGATTTTCATAGTAAAATCAGCAACTTTATCCATGAACCCTTTTCCACTATTACTTGACATTATTATCACCCCTCCGTGTAATCGTTTACCCATGCCTGAAAAAAATAATGTGAAAATTGTGTAATCGTTTACCTAACAAAAGTATAAAATATCTGATTTATCTTGTCAAGGCTAAATTAAACAGCCCTTGAAAATAGCTGCTCAAACAAGAATCCTTTAGTTTATAGAAAAAAATCAGAATAATCCTTGACTTTTCCATTTTCTCTCTCCATAATAAAGTTGAGTAATCGTTTACACAAAAAGTCACGAAAGCTACTATATTTATGTCTAGAAGACCTATTAGTCCTACCAAGAGTGAAATTAAACAAATGACCGTTGTTGTATGAGTACTTGCGCAATTTTTAGAGAACTTGATTTTTATAAATAATTGTAAGGAGAATACTGCTATGGAAAAAATATTATGGGGTAGTTCTACCAATGCACAACAGTATGAAGGTGGATGGAATGAAGATGGCAAAGGCGCGACTATTGCTGACGTACGTGTGCTAAAAAATGGTTATTCAGACTTTAAAACTGCCAGTGATGCCTATCATCGATATAAGGAAGATATCGAATTATACGCTGAAATGGGGTTCACTGTTTATCGCTTCTCTATGTCCTGGGCAAGAATTTTTCCCACTGGCAACAATAGCGAACCCAATGCAAAAGGTCTAGCTTTCTATGACACTATCGTCAACGAATTGATTGAAAAGGGAATTACACCGATTTGTACACTCTATGCTTATGATCTGCCTGTAAATCTTTTAGAAGAATATGGTGGATGGCTGGATCGGCAATGTATTCAAGACTATAACCACTATGCATCTACCATCTTTAAACATTTTAAGGGGCGAATTAAGTACTATGTTCCATTTAATGAACCTAATTTGTTTCACTTAGATAGCGAATACATTGCTGGAAATAAAGATTTAACAAAAAAACAACTATGGCAGGCTGAGCATCACCTCACAGTTGCCTATGCTGAAGCTTGTATTGCTTGTCACCGCATTGATCCTCAAGCAAAAATTGGACCAAATAGCGCGTTTCAGATGCTATATCCTGCCACCTGCGCCCCAGCTGACTGTTTAGCAGCTGCCGAAAGCTATTATGAGACAAATATTGCCTACCTGGATATTTATTGTCGTGGCGAATATCCAAAGTATTTGCTTAATAAGCTAGATAAAATGGATGCTCTTCCAGTCATTACAAAGGATGATGAAAAAAAAATGAAAGAAGCGAAACCAGATTATATTTCATCTACTTATTATTTCTCAAGTTTAGTTCGGGCTGCTCCGCTTCCCAAAGAAGATATTGAGGCAAATTATCCTGAACCTAAACAATTTCAAGGGGCGCTGGTTCAATATCGCTCCGGTGAAGAACTAAATCCTTATACAGATCGTACCGAATGGAATTGGACGATTGATCCAGCTGGTTTATACATTCAATTAATGGAAATCTACCAAAGATATCAGCTTCCGATATTGATTTTGGAAAATGGTATTGCGCATACGGAGGAGTTAGATAGTGATAATAAAATTCACGATGATTATCGAATCAAGTATTTAGCAGATCATATCAAAAAAGTTAAAGAAGCGATTTATGATGGTGTTGAAATCATCGGCTATCTCACATGGTCAGCAATTGATCTTCACAGCACAAGAGAAGGCTTTGTAAAACGCTACGGCTTCATCTATATTGATCGAGAGGAGCATGATCTAAGAAGCTTAAATCGTTATCCAAAAAAATCATTTTATTGGTACAAACGAGTGATTGCTTCAAATGGTGATGACCTTAGCTTAGAAATCGACTATTAACCTCTGAACTTTCTCAGTTCTTTACATTATTATGGGAAGAAGCTGTAACACACAAGGAAGAAAGAATCCAATCCTTCTTATTATTAAAAATACAGAAAAACCGAGGGAAACGAAGAGAAATTATCGCAACAGTCCACTTAATAATTCGAATTATCTATAGGAGGTTAAAGGAAAAATATTACTATTTTAAAACGCGGAGAAGAGTATTTAAAAAGAAGTATTTCAATAAGTAATATCACTATGGTACAAGCCAAAAAAGAGCTTTTCTTTAAAACACAAGAGAAGATCTTTTTTGCTTTTTTTAGGAGAATTTTTTTATAAAAAGCGTTCAGCCTTGAGAACCAAGCGGATATCATACACGAACTGCTTCCGCGACTACTCGGACCACGAAAAGACTTAGTTTTTCTTTATACATGTGCAGCATTCCCTGATAATCATGTGCGAACAATTTTCTTTTTATTTTGGTATTTAGTTATGCTTTGTGTATAGATAGCTAAAAATGAGCCGCAACTTTTTATTCACGTTCATCAATCCAAGAATGGGCTGGATCTTTATAAAATGACCATGATTTGACGGGACCAGCCATAACATTCAAATAATAAGATTCGTAGCCATCTGGTACAGCTACTGGATGATAGCCTTCCGGACATAAAATGACATCGCCATTTTCCGCTCCAAATGCTGTATCAATTGTTCTATCGTCATTGTAAACACGCTGTAATACAAAGCCTTGCTGAGGATTGATTTCATGGTAATAGCTTTCTTCTAAGTATGTTTCTTCTGGATAATTATTAAATGAATGTCTATGCGGCGGATAGCTTGACGTATTCCCTGCTGCTGTATAAACCTCGGTCATCAGTAGACTGTCAGCAATTGATGATTCATCATCCAGCATCGTGTTTACAAGTCGCTTATTCAAATATTTCCCACGTTCAACAACACTGTTTTCTTCAGCTTTGATTAATTTAGTTGGTAACTGCTTAGAAGAAGGAGCATAGCCAATTGCAATAGCTGCCGGAGTCTCAGCAATAATTTTGTAAGTATGATCATTAGAAATGTAGACGCTGTCTGTAGGATTTTTATCAAAGACACAATTTCTTTTTCCAATGTGTGCAAAAACATTGTCTCCTTCTATAACTGTTACCTTTCCGGTCAGTACAAGCACACACGCTTCTTTATCCATTGTATCTTCTTCAAATTCTGCTCCTTTATCCATGTCGAGCTTTTTAAATCCTACATAAGCAAACGGTGAATTTTCAACAGTAATTTCATGCTGTAAAATTACACCATCAGAAATTTTTTTGTTCTTAGGTTTTCTTTGTAAATATGAATTCATTTTAAAGGCTCCTTTATGATTTTTCCTGCTTAAAAAGAAAATTTTTCATTTAGTACCTCATTAATTTGTTGATAATCCGTTATTCCTTACATTCTCTCGTTTGCCGTTCATTTACTTTCGTTTAATTGTTTTTAATGCTTTTTCAACGATATTGTCAGCAGTAAGTCCATAAATCTCTTTTAAGTATTCAACACTTCCAACTTGTCCAAATTGATCTTCTACCCCAATACGTGCCATTGGTACTGGTCTATTTTCAGCTAAAACTTCTGCTACCGCACTCCCCAATCCGTTGATATAATTATGATTTTCAGCTGTAACAATTGCTCCAGTCTCGTTTGCTGCTGTGATAATAATCTCTTTGTCAATTGGTTTAATCGTATAAATATTGATGACTCGAGTTGATATCCCTAATTGTTCTAGTTTTTCAGCTGCCTTCATTGTCTCACTGACCATAATTCCACTGGCGATCAACGTCACATCCATCCCATCTTTCAACAGGGCACCTTTCCCAATTTCAAAAGTAGAGCCGTCTTCATAAATTCCTATAACATTTTTACGTGAGAGGCGTATATAATATACTCCAATCAATTTTTCAAGTTGGCGTATGACATCTGCCAGCATTACAGTATCTGTAGGTTCTATAATGGTTACGGTCGGGAATCCACGCATAATCCCTACATCTTCAAACGGCATATGCGTTGCTCCATTGAATGCTGCAGTAACTCCAGGATCACTCCCGATGATACGAATATTAGCTTGTGCGAAAGCTGCAGACACAAAAACCTGATCTGCAGTGCGACGTGCAGCAAAACAAGCAAAGGTGTGCACAAAAGGAATCAAGCCTACAGCGGAACTCCCTGAGGCCATACCAATCATATTAGCTTCTTGAATTCCACAATTGATCATACGTTCAGGAAATGTCTCGCCAAACTTCACCATTCCGACAGAATTCATCAAATCCGCATCAAAGCCTATGACTTTGTCATTCTCAGTTGCTAATTCGATTAGCGTATCACAATATACATCCCGCATTGCTCTTTTTTCAATCGTTAAATCTCTCAGCACTCCATATGACATTATTCGTTTTCACCTCCTGTTTGTTCATCCAGTTTCACTTGCAGCTCTTCAATTACTTGATCACACTGCTCTGATGTAAAGGTCATGTGATGATTATATTTTTGTCCTTCAGCAAAATAGACTCCTTTTCCTTTTAAAGTATTTAAAACAATCATTTTTGGTTTTCTTTTTTCTCTTTTCCCCAACTCAATTGCCGATTTTATTGCTATTGCATCATGACCGTCTACTTCGATTGCATACCAACCAAAATCTTGAAATTTTTGTCGTAAATCACCCAAATTCAAGATGTCATCTGTATAGCCATCGAGTTGTTGTTTATTGTAATCGATAAATGCAATCAAATTCCCTAATTTGTGATGAGGTGCGAATAATGCTCCCTCCCAAATCTGACCTTCATCTGATTCTCCATCACCAATCAGCAAATAAGTATAATTCTGTTTGTTAAGAATCTTGTTACCTAAGGCAATTCCAATAGCTGTAGACATTCCTTGTCCCAAAGAGCCCGTACTATAGTCTATTCCAGGTGTCTTATTGCGATCACAATGACTAGGTAAGCGGGTCCCATTAGTATTGATTGTCATTAGTTCTTCTATCTTGAAAAAACCTTTTAGTGCAAGTGCAGCATATAACCCCGGTCCAGCATGCCCTTTAGACATAACAAAATAGTCTCGCTCGTTCCAATCTGGATTTTTCGGATCAACCTTCATTACCCCACCATACAAAACACCCAATAAATCAGCTGCCGACATAACACCGCCAATATGGCCAAAGCCTAATTTTCCGAAAGCTTTCATTGCTTCAATCCTAATTTTTGTCGCATAAAATTGATATTTTTTTTCATCATTCATTCTGTTCACTCTCTTCTTATTGCTTAAAGGCATTTTTGATACACATCGTAAATATCAGATTCTGTGAAAGGCACGGGATTGTTCACTAATAATCTTTGTTGATTTTTGAAAACCGATTCTGCCATTTTTTTTGCCTCTCCCCTAGTAATTCCTAAAGAATGTAAAGGTTCTCTTGGAATAATTTGATCAATCAATTTTCTTAAATTTTCCCAAACAGCTTCCGGAGAACAGATAAGAATTTCACTAAGCAACTTTTCAAGCTCAATCAAATCTGCGTTCATCTCTCTATATTTTTCAAATACGGCATGGAAAACTAAGTAGTTAGATTTCCCGTGAGGAACATGATAATTTGCACCAATAGGATATGACAGCGCATGAACACTCGCACAACCGGCATTGCCAAAGGAGATGCCAGCTAACGTACTTGCTTCGAGAAAGACTTGGAGATTGTCCGGAAGCTCTAATTTATCCTTGCTAACAATATCTTGATACCCTTTAAGAATAATACGCATAGCTTTTTCACCTAGCGCTTTGGTAAACAAGCTGGCTTTTGGAGAAACATAGGATTCAATGGCATGTATAAACGCATCTACTGAACTTGTTGCAAAAACTTGGAAAGGAATCGTTTCTAACAATGAGCCAATCAATATCGCCTCATCAGCATATAATTGATCTGCAGCTAAGCCAATTTTGGTTTTCTTTTCTCTGAACTCTGCAATTGAAATGTTGGTCACTTCACTTCCTGTGCCGCAAGTCGTTGGTATAATGACCAATTTTTTCTTTTTTGGAAGTGTTGCACCCTTTTCAAAAATTTCTTTGAGCGTATACTCTGTTCCAAAAACAAAAAGTTTGGAGATATCAATTACTGTTCCCCCGCCAATTGCAATAATTCGTTCATACTTCTTCCCTTTCATTTCTTGAAACATTGCACGAATCATTTCATCATTCGGTTCTCCTGTTCCAAACTGTTCTTGAAATAGAATATGACCTTTTAATTCTTGGCTATCCATTTGAGGCATGAAAATGAACTTATTAGTGATAATCAAATCTTTCTCATTAGCAGTTTCATTAAAAAAATCCCTTAAATTATTCTTAGAGCAAATAACTGGGTAGAGCTTGAATTCCATATTATTTCATCTCTCTTTCAAAAAGATCACAGTAGCTGCATTTACAAACAGTATTCGATAATTTCCATAATTTTCTACTATTTTTTTATTTTACATACTTTTGGACAACACAAAAAGGAATCTCCCACATGTTATAATTCGATTATCTACTAGCCTCTATATGTAGAAGACTCCTACGGCATACATGTCAACGTTAAGAACTCCTATCTTCAATCAGCCTCTACTATTCTTTTAAACTTTCAAAAAATATCCCCATTTTCAAATTCAGAAATTTTTTTATGAACTTAGTAAAATATTTATGAAGGTATCTTCATTTCTTATTTCTTTCAATCTAGTTAAAATATCATCATCAGCCAATTTAGCTGCTACTTGGGATAGTAATCTTAGATGATCTTCTGCGCCTTCATTACCATCAGGTACGGCAAATAGAAAAAATAAGCGTACTGGTTTATCATCGTATGATTCCCAATCAATATAATTTTCTGTCCGGCCAATTGCTACACTGGGAATTCGTACACCTTCTGATTTCCCATGGGGAATTGCAACATTATTTCCCAGTCCGGTAATCCCTTCGCCTTCGCGCAAATAAACATCTTTTATGAATGTCTCTAAATCTGAAATTGTTCCCTTTTCAGACAGCATTTTCGCTAACGCTTCAATTACTTCATTTTTGTTAGTTGCTTTTAGTTCTAAATTAATGAGCTTTCTATCTAAAATATCTTTAATATCTACAGTCACAAGCCATCCTCCCAACTAATGAAACAAGAAGCCATAAGCCTTTATTCCATCTTCACATTTTTTAAACCTGTTCATTGAGTTTTTGTCTTCAGTTAGTGTGATTAGATCTGTATAGAACTGCTTGGTTTTATTGATATTAACCTTTGTATTCATCTTTGCAGCTAACAAAAATACGAACTGAATCTCTTCCTCCCCAAACCACAGAATGGGCTGTTCCAAGGTTGCGACTGCTATCTTAGGTTCATTTACTTCATTCATCGATCCATGAGGAATTGCAGTTTGAAATCCTACACAGGTAGAAGTTTCTTTTTCCCTTCCCCATACAGTCTCAAAAAAATCTGAGGTAACATAGCCCATTTTTTCTAAGTAATGACACATCATTTTTAATAGTTCCTCTTTGTTAGAAACCTTCATATTACTAAAGAACAATTGAGGATCAAACAATGTTTGAATAGAATTTGAGAATTGAATTTTTTGGTGTTCAATTCCATTAAAATGATGGATAGTATTCTTTATTCTGCTAATTTCTTGATCAGTCGGTATTTTGGAAATTGATATTGTCCCTCTATCTTCAGGGAGACAATCAGAAATAGCTATTTCCTGATCGTAAACTCTATTTGAAGTCTCACTGTTTCTCACAATTTTTATACTCTCCACTTCAGGAATGTGGTGTTTTATCGTTTCAACTATAAAGCTGCTATGAGATCTTGTTTGATCGGTTATATAAAGTAAGTCAACTATATTTTTGATCCTCATTAAAGCAGCTTCAATGTACATCACAATATAGCAGATTTCATTTTCCGTAACCTGGATATCATAATATTCCTCAAATAATTGGCTGGTTGACCAAACACTGAGATAAACTTTACCGTACTCTTCTTTAAGTTGTTTGCTCAAGCTGGAAGTATTTGCTTTGCTGTACTTCATTCTGAAAATAGCAGATCTTAAATGTTCAGTTAAGTCTTTTTTTAAAATCAAATCGCCCCTTAAATCCACTTGTAAAATATCTGAAACAACTTCAATTAAATCATTCACGAAGTTTTCCAAATTGGTTGGTCGATTGTTCTGCATTCTATTCTCATTTTCAGTCGTCCAAACTAATTTACTTGAAATCAGAATCTCATGTGCCATGATCTTTTTATCAATTTCCGACAAGCTTCTTCCCAAATTGTATTGTTTCAAGTTTTTCTCTAACGTCTCAACGAAATTGTATTCACTATATTTCTCTACCCAATCTAAATTATTGAATCGCTTAAGATTGCTTGGTGTTTGTCTGTATAATGAAAGAGAAAGCATTACCCAAATTCTACTGAAAGAGTCACGGCTAAATTGGATTTGCCAGCTCTTTTCAGATGATCTTATTACCTTACTTACCAGTTCTATATCCAGACCTCTAACAAAAAATGCTAAGTTTTCTCTAATACTGTAAAGTCCGCTCTTCAATATCAAATTTCCTATTGCCCTCCAAATAGAAAGTTCTTCTCCTTTTATGCGCATTCCTTTTTTTTGTACAATTTCAAGCTCTAAATCTCTTTCTATTAACCAAGCTTTTATGTCCTCCAGCTGCTTTCTAAACGTAGGCAAACTAACATATATTTCATCTGAAAGTTCTGATTGTGTAACATATTCTTTATTTTTTAGGGACAAAAGCCGTCTAAGAATATGAAAAAATGCTTTTTCAGTAGAGACTTCCACTACTTTACTTTCTTTTAAATCATTTTTGTCTATACCAGAATTCAGAACTAGTTTAATCCCTTTACTAGGGATCTTATCAATATGCCCAATTTTTTCATTTTCAAGATAATCTTCTAAATAGTTAATTTGAATTCTAACTGTTTTTTCAGATATACCAATTTTTTTTGAGATTCTTTTCACAGAAATCAAAGGGGCATCAAGAAGTATTTTTAATATCTTTTTCTGATATATTTGATTCTTATCCATACTGCCGCCTCCTTGTCTATCTGATTCGAATCAATTTTTACTCATGAATAGTAATATTTTCTGTATTGAAGACATATCGGTTTGAAGAACCAATGATCTGAACATAATCTTTCACGAATTTTTTGACACTTTCTTCAGCAATTACACACAGCTCTAAATAATCGATGCTTGGATCTTGATCTAAAGCTTTAACCATCCCGTTTTTTGCTGCCGAGAAAGCATCAGTGGCAACATTGATTTTATTAATTCCATAAGCAACTGCTTTTCGTAAGTTTTCCTCGCCAGATCCTGACCCGCCATGCAGTACTAAAGGAATTTGAAGAATCTCTTTTAGTTCTTTCAGGCGATCAAAATCTAATTTGGGTGTTTTTCCTTTCGGATAATTTCCGTGAGCTGTTCCAATAGCTACGGCAAGTGCATCAACACCTGTATATTTAACAAAATCCTGTGCTATCTTAGGGTCTGTATATAAATTCTCATCGCTGTCATCCTCCTGGGCAGCTTGACCAACATGACCCAATTCAGCTTCAACTGAGCACCCTTTACTATGAGCAAGACTACAGATAATCTCGGTCTTCTTCATATTTTCATCATAAGGCAAACTAGATCCATCAAACATAACATTTGTAAACCCCATATTGATACAATCAGTGATTACAGAAAAGTCCATTCCATGATCCAAATTCAATGCAACTGGTACATGAACTCTCTCAGCCAGTTCTTTTATTACAGGAAACATTTCTTCTTTATGTGCATGCTTTTTCATCTGTCCCGGACCAAATTGAATAATGATCGGAGAATTTTCTTCAGCTGCTGCTAAAATTCCGCCCCGTACCATTTCTATATTTATACTGTTCATCGCCATAACGCCATACTGATGTTTATTTGCATCATCAAGAATTGATTTCATTGTCACTAACATTCTTCCACCTCGTTTTTATTCTACGGTTATATCAAAATCAATATCATCCAGATCTGCTTCATTTTCTTCTGATTCAGATTGCTGCTCATTTGACTTTTTAATTAATCCATACACAATACCAGTTGTAAGTGAGCCGACAAATAAAGCAATTAGGAACCATATTGGTTTTTCCATCATCGGAACAACAAAAATACCTCCATGGCCAGCAACAGATTCTACCCCCATTCCAGTAGCGATTGCTCCTGCAATAGAAGAACCTAACATTGAACTAAAAATGAATCTAAGCGGATCTGCCGCTGCAAATGGTAAACATCCTTCAGTAATAAAACATAAACCCAGCGGTAACGCCGCTTTCCCAGTCTCTTTTTGTGCTTGAGAGAACTTATTTTTTGCAACCAAGGTTGCTATAAATGCTCCGATCGCTGGTGTCATACCACCAACTATCTTTGCTGCCATCGGTCCATAGATACCGTCAGCCCCCAATGCATTTGCTGCTAAAGAAGCAGTCTTATTGATTGGACCACCTAAATCAAAGCCCATACCTGCACCAATAACAGCACCGATAACTGATTTCGCTCCACCATTTAGAGAAATAATCCATAATTGGAATTTATCCATTATGTACGCTAAAGGAGGAGATAGTACAATTAAGAAGAGCATTCCACAAACAAATGAAGTTAATGTTGGTATAAGCAATACAGGCATCAATCCTTTCAACCATTCAGGAACTTTCCATTTCTTCATCCAATTAACAAACCAGCCAATAACAAATGCACTCAAAATTCCGCCGATGAAACCAGCTTTCGTTTCTGTAGCAACAAACCCCAATACAAGCCCAGGAACTATTGCTGGTCTTCCTGCAATAGAATAGGAAGTCCCAGCCGTCATTACTGCTACGGCAAAGCTCATTGCATAAGAACTGATTTTATTCACTCCCCACCAGAAACCAACCCAAGTAAACGGATTCATATTTGTAAAGGGTGTTGCCCCGGGCTCAATTAGATCACCGATATCAAACCCACCAAATCCTTTAGCTAAAGCGCCTAAAATACCGCCAGCTACAATAATAGGGATCATATAGGAAATCCCTGTCATTACATGCTTCTTAATAGCAAATTTTCCCTTCATGGTTTTCACTCCTATCCTTTAACCAATTTTTCATGGATTTTTTTTATAACTCCCTCGGGTGACTTCATCACTAAACTAATAGGTATTTCAATTACTTTTTTCCCTTTAAACCGATCCCTGCTGACTGAAATATCTGTGGCAATAACAACTACATCTGCTTGCTTTATTTCTTCCGAAGACAATTCATTTTCAACACCTATTGACCCTTGCGTTTCAATTTTTACATCATCCCCTGCTCTGATTGCTGCCTTTTCAAGTTTTTCTTTTGCAATATACGTATGAGCAATTCCAGCAGTACACGCAGTTATACCTACAATTTTCATAAGCTTCTCCTCCCTTTCTTTCTCTATAAATCCAGTATAGTTCTTTCAATAGTAAATATTTTAAAGAAAGCGGTTACATATTTATGGTATTTTTTTCTTTTTTATATTTCAAAATTATTTTGATACTATAATTATACCAAATACATATTTTTCATAGTATTACAAAAAAATTTATAACTAGGTGGGGGCAGTGCTCTGAAGCTAGTTTGCAGATTAGCCCTTGTTGACTTTTGGCTATTGAATACTTTCCACTCATTAAGGTTTATAAAAAAAACGACTAAATAGTCGCTTTTTTTAAACTGTGAATCTGTCAATAAAAATAATAGGTAAAACTGTTTCAAAAATTTTGATGATGTTCATTTTTACCGAAGATTCCATCCTATTTCCGATACATCTTAAATTCCAGAAACAGATCATTATAAATACCTAAATATTCCTGTCCCAAATCTTCATAAACTTCCAAGCGAGAGATTGTTTCATCGCTTGGATAGAACTGTTCATCTTCTGAGATTTCTTCGGGCAGAAGCACTTTGGCTTTTTTATTCGGTGTTGAGTAGCCGATGTATTCAGCATTCTGTGCTGCATTTTCCGGCTTCAGCATGAAATTAATAAAATCATAGGCTCCCTGAACATTTTTAGCTGTTTTTGGAATAACGATATTATCAAACCACAAATTCGATCCCTGTGAAGGAATAACATAATGAAGGTGCTCATTGCCATCCAGCATTTCAGCAGCTTCACCGGAAAATGAAACAGCCGCAGCACTTTCTTCATTAATCATGTACATCTTGATTTCATCTGCCACAATCGCTTTAACATTTGTTGTTAATGAATTTAATTTCTCCGAAGCCTCGAACAGTTCTCGATCATCTTTACTGTTTAACGAGCAGCCCAGACTGTTCAACGATAGGCCAATCACTTCACGCGCCCCGTCAATCAGCATTAGATTGTCTTTCAATTCCGGACGCCACAGATCATCCCACTCCTGCATCTCTTCTTCATTGATAAACTTGTCATTATAAATAATCCCCAATGTTCCCCAGAAATAAGGAATAGAATACTGGTTACTCGGATCAAAATCCAGATTCAGAAAACGTTCATCAATATTTTCCAGCCCTTTAAGTTTGGAATGATCAATAGGCAGAAGCATCTCTTCCTTTATCATTTTCTGGATCATATACTCAGATGGTATGGTGATATCATATGCAGTTCCCCCCTGCTGTATCTTAGTGAACATTGCTTCATTTGAATCAAATGTCTCGTAGTTCACTTTGTAGCCAGTTTCTTTTTCAAACGCCTTAATCAGAGCCGGATCAATATAATCTCCCCAGTTGTAGATAGTCAGAGTATCCGCACCAGCCATCCCGCTTGCACGTTCCAACTGTCCAACACCGATAAACAACAGTAAAATAATCACAAGAATGCCGGCAAATAAAGAATTCAGCTTTTTCATGACAGTTTAGCCACCTCGCTTTGTTCGCGTCGAATTTTTTTTAATCGTTTAGAGGTATTGTCCTGACTGATAAAATAGTAGCCAATGACAAGAATCATTGAGAATAGAAAGACTAGAGCACTCAGCGCATTGATTTCCAGGCTAATCCCTTGTCTTGCCCGAGAATAAATTTCAACAGAAAGAGTCGTAAAACCATTCCCTGTCACAAAAAACGTTACAGCAAAATCATCCAAAGAATACGTGAACGCCATGAAATAACCGGCAATGATCCCAGGAGACAGATAAGGTAATACGATATTTTTTAATACTTGAAAATTACTTGCGCCCAAATCTCTGGCAGCATCCACCATGGAATCGTTCATTTCCTGAAGCTTTGGCAGAACCATTAGAACGACAATAGGGATACTGAAAGCAATGTGAGACAACAGAACACTGGTAAACCCTAAACTTATAAAGCCCACAGCAGTAAAGAAAATCAGAAAGCTGGCACCGATAATAACATCTGGTGATACCAACAGAATATTGTTAAAGCTCATCAAGGCTGTTCGGTTTCTGCGACTTCTCGTATAGTAAATAGCCATCGCTCCAAAAGTTCCAATAACAGTCGCAATCAACGCAGATAAAAAAGCAAGCAAAAATGTATTCAACACAATAATCAGGAGGCGTGTATCTTCAAACACAGCCCTGTAATTGTCAAAAGTGAAGCCGGTAAAATTATTCATTGTATCTCCATCATTAAATGAGTACAAGATCAGATAAAAAATTGGTGCGTACAGTAAAAGAAAAACCAGAACCAAATAGATATTTGACCACTTAAAACGCTTTTTAGTCATTTGATCCGCCCTCCTTTTCTCTTTTCACCTGTCAAGAGCATCACCGCTACCATTGCAACAATCAAAACAACACCAATGGTCGAGCCCATTCCCCAGTTTTGCGTAACCAGAAAATGCTGCTCAATCGCTGTTCCCAACGTAATGACACGATTTCCGCCAATCAAACGAGTCAGCATAAATAACGAAAGTGACGGGATGAATACGGCCTGAACCCCGCTCTTTACACCATTTAATGACAATGGAAAAATTACCCTGCGAAACGTTTCAGTATTGTTCGCACCCAAATCCCGGCTGGCACTAATCAGCGAAGGATTCATTTCTTCCAATGCATTAAAAATCGGCATAATCATAAATGGCAGTTCAATATAGGCAGCCACAAACAGAAAGCTAAAGTCTGTAAAGAGAATCTGCTGCGACCCGATGCCAATGAAGCCTAAAAACTGATTGACTGTTCCATGTACACTGAAAATTCCGATAAACGCATAAGCCTTCAACAGCAAGTTTACCCATGTCGGCAAAATAACCAGCATCAGCCATAATTGCTTATGCTTCAGTTTTGTCAGAAAATAAGCTGTCGGATAGCTGATCAGCAACGTCACTGCAGTAATCAAAAAGGCATACCAGACAGAATTAAACGTCATTGCCAGATAAGTTCCAGAAGTAAAGTAAATCTGGTAGTTTTCCAGTGTAAACTGCCCGTTCATATCGAAAAAAGATTGATAGATAATTAATAAAACCGGTGCTATTACAAACAACAGCAGCCATAATGTATAAGGAATCGAATAAATTCGACGAACTGCTTTCATTTCCTGCCTCCTCTACTCTTCATAGCTTTCAAGACGTGCATCAAAGTCTTCTTCAGATTCATTAAATCGCATAACATGGATATCTTCCGGCTCAAAAAACAGCCCTACCTGAGAGCCTTCTTTTGCTTTCCTTGTGGAATGAACCATCCACTCATTTTTCTGTTCATCAAAACAAATAATTTCATAGTGAACTCCTCTGAACAGCTGGGTGTCAACAGTAACAACCAGTTTTCCTTTATCAGGAGTTGTAATGGACAGATCTTCCGGTCGGATAACGACTTCAACCGGTTCATTGGACCGCATACCGCCATCCACACATTCAAATTGTCTTCCAACAAACTCCACCAGATTATCTTCAATCATTGTCCCATCAACAATGTTGCTTTCTCCAACAAAATCAGCAACAAAGTGATTAATCGGCTCATCATAAATATCTACCGGCGTTCCGCTTTGAATAATTCTTCCTTTATTCATCACAAATATTTCATCACTCATCGCAAGTGCTTCCTCCTGATCATGAGTAACAAAAATAAACGTAATTCCCAACCGCTGCTGCAGCTCCCGCAGCTCATACTGCATAGCTGTCCGCAGCTTCAGATCAAGCGCAGACAACGGCTCGTCCAGCAAAAGAACTTTCGGTTCATTTACGATTGCACGGGCAATCGCAACACGCTGACGCTGTCCCCCGGACATTTCACTAATTTCCCGACCTTCATAGCCAGGCAGCTGAACCATTCTCAAGGCATCCTTGACCTTTTTTTCAATTTCCTGTTTAGGCATTTTTTTTATTTTAAGACCGAATGCCACATTATCAAAAACATTCATATGAGGGAACAAGGCATAATCCTGAAAAACAGTGTTGACCGGGCGTTTGTTTGCAGGAACAGCATTGATCTTTTTCCCTTCAAAGTAGACATCGCCCTCGCTGACATCTGTGAAGCCTGCTAGAATCCTCAATATCGTTGTTTTCCCGCAACCTGAAGGACCAAGTAACGTATAAAACTTTCCTTCTTCAATCTCAAAGCTGACTTTCTTTAATACTGTTTCATCATCGTATTGTTTTGCTACAGAATCAAAAGAAATAATTGTTTTTCCCACTCGTTCATTCCCCCATTTTAAAGATAAGATTCAGTTGCTACAATCAGCACTCTGCTTTTCCCTTTGGATTTATTTTTTAACTGATGAGGTTCGGAGGCTTCATAATAGATTGCTTCTCCTTTTTTAGCTGCATGTACGTTTTCTCCAAGGACTAAAGAAACAGCCCCTTCCAGAACATAAATAAAGGTTTCTGATAAGGATGGTTCAAAGGTCTTATACTCTCCATCTCGATCAAATGTCAGTAATACCGGCTCCATATCCATTTCATTCGATTCAGGAATCAGCCACTTCAGCATATACCCGTTTTCTTCATCAAGATAATAGGTGCAATCCTGTTCCCCATATACAACCTTCTGTTCCACACTATCTTCACTGAAAAATTCTTCAGGTGTCACTCCCAGAACTTCCAGTATATTAAAGAACGTCTCCATTGACGGTGAACTCAAATCCCTTTCCAACTGTGAAATGTAGCCTTTTGTCAGATCAGTCCGTTCTCCAAGCTCTTCCTGAGTTAAATTTTTCTGAACACGCAAATTCTTCAGCTTATCACCAATCTCCATATTCTCACCTCACTCAAATCATTTAGTCTTTCAAAAAAGTTTGGTAATACTAAACTAGTAGTTTAATTACACCTTTTCCAGTATACAAATTTTTCAAAAAATAGCAACTATTTTTTTAGGATTTTTAAGGAGAAATTTCTATAAAGAAAGAGGCTGCTCAGAAAACAGTTCTCGTCACATTTTTTTCTAACTTAAAGACAGACAAACCCAGGCGGTATCAGTAAATCTTAAAGGCTCTATCTTACACACTTTCTCACAAAAAACAAATAATGTGATATGATGATAACAATAAATCAGCATAATAACGGAGGTAACATTGTGGAAAAATTTTTAGCGCTTGTGGTTGAAGAAATAAATGGTGAAATTGTCTTTGAAATTAAACAAATTTCAGAAAAAGAATTATCCGAAGGCGAAGTCCTAATCAAATCTGATTATTCTTCAATTAATTATAAGGACTCTTTGGCGGTACTCAAAAACGGCGGTGTCATCCGCAATTATCCTATGATTCCGGGAATTGATGTCAGTGGAGAAGTCGTCTCTTCCCAAAGTGATCAGTTTCAGCCAAAAGACAAAGTCATTGTCACCAGCTATGGATTAGGCGTTGCACATACTGGAGGATTTTCTGAATATGTACGTGTTCCTGCCTCTTGGGTTGTCTCTTTACCTAAACAGCTGTCGGTAAAGGATGCGATGATTATAGGAACAGCCGGCTTTACTGCCGCTTTATGTGTAGATGGTCTTGAAAAGCATGGACTATCTGAAAACAAAGAGGCACATATTTTAGTAACAGGGGCTTCAGGCGGTGTGGCCAGTCTTGGAATTGCCATGCTGAATAAGCTTGGATACAAAAACATCACTGCATTAACAAGAAAAAAAGAATCTGCTGCCATTTTAGAAAAGCTGGGAGCTTCCAATGTCCTTCTATTAGATGAGTTTATTCCTGAGAAAATCCGTCCACTTGGAAAACAGGAATATGATTTTGTTCTGGATACTGTGGGCGGCGAGACATTGTCTGCTGTATTGCCATTAATCAGCTACGGAGGAAGTGCCGCTATTTGCGGAAATGCCGGAGGAATTAATCTAAAAACAACTGTCCTGCCATTTATTTTGCGGGGAATTAATCTGTTGGGCATTGACTCTGTGAATACTGATATGAAGAAACGACTGACCATTTGGAATCGACTGGCAACTGACCTGAATATCACTGAGCAGGCATTAGCTGCTGAAATCTCACTGGGTCAGGCACCGGAAATATTCACCTCTCTTCAAAAAGGGCAGCACATCGGAAGAACCATTATCAAATTCGATTAAGGAGATCGTTAATGAAGGTATTAATTACAGCTGGAGGTACATCAGAAAAAATTGATAACGTCCGCTCCATTACCAACCATTCCACAGGGCGTTTAGGGCGAACAATTGCGGAAATCTTTTTAGAAAAAGGGCATCAGGTGATTTATCTGACCACCCCTTATGCTGTTCGTCCTGCTGAAAATAAACAGCTGACTGTAATAGAAATAGAAACAACAGCTGAACTTCAGCAGCAGATGAAGATGCTATTATCCAATCACAATTTTGACAGTATTATTCATAGTATGGCAGTCAGCGACTTCTCCAGCGAAATCAGTATTCCTGAGGAAGAATTAATTCAGAATCTGACAAAAAAACTGCAAAAAGAAGAGTTGTCTACAGGACAGAAAATTAGTGAAATCATAAAATCTGTCCTAGATTCGCTTGGTCAGCAAAGTCAATCAGAAAAAAAGATTTCTTCCAATACAGATCGACTCTTGCTTTTCTTAAAGAAAAACCCTAAAATAATTGCTATGATTCGTGAACATCAGCCCGATACTATTTTAGTAGGATTCAAACTGCTTGTAGGTGTTACAGACAATGAGCTGATCAACGTAGGAACAGCTACACTTGAAAAAAATCACTGTGATTTCGTTCTGGCAAATGACTTAGAAAATATTCAAGGAAATAATCACCGTGGACTTTTAATCCATGCAGATCATCATGTAGAAACAGCTGATACAAAAAAAGAAATTGCACAGCTGATTGTAAAAAATGTGGAAAAACTTAGTCGATTCTGATTCATTTGCAACAAATTTTTTAAGGTTTTCGATTATATTATTCAAATTAAAAGCAGAGGGATCATACTGGCAAAGCAATCAGGCAACACGCATAAACACACAAATACTGAAAAAATAATTGCTGTATCATCACTAAACAGCTGTTTTCTGTTAGAATAATACTAACATTTGGTTTCTTAACAAAAGAAAAGGTGGCAACCTATTATGAAAACAATTTTATTAGGTGTTTCAGGCAGTATATCCGCTTATAAAGCAGCTGATATCACCAGTCGACTGATGAAACTTGGCTATTCCGTCGAAGTTATCATGACTACGAACAGTACGAAATTCATTACACCGTTGACGTTGCAGGCTTTATCTAAACGACCCGTTCATACTGAAGTAATGGAAGAAATTTACCCTGAACAGATTAATCACATTGAGCTTGCCAAAAAAGCTGATCTCTTTCTTGTTGCTCCGGCATCTGCTAATATTATTGGCAAGCTGGCAAATGGGATTGCAGATGATATGCTGTCCACTATTGCCCTTGCTCTGAAAGAGGAAATTCCTAAGGTTATTGCACCAGCGATGAATACGTATATGTATCAAAATCTGATCATGCAGCGCAATTTGAATACCTTGAAGGAAATCGGCTATCAGGAGCTTGAGCCGCGGGAAGCTTTACTTGCCTGTGGAGATTTTGGCAGAGGTGCACTGGCAGAGGTAGATGAGATCGTTGCTTATGTACACCAGATTCTGGATAATGTTCACTAGGACCAATCTGAAGACTATTGGGAAAATGAGTTTTTCAGCGATTTTGGTGGAGGTCCATGAAAAAGGGCAGCTTGTATAGTTCATAAGTGAGGATTTATGCCGATGATATCCATAAAACTACAAAAACACTTGCCACCAGCGTTTTCAGACAGATCTTAAACAATGCTGCTGTTATTTGCATAAGAATTGATATTAATGTATTCTTTCAAAATGATAACAGCAGTCCAAATCATCTTCTCAGGAAAGGAGTCAATAAATGAAAAACACAAAAAATTTCACTTTAACAGCAATGTTTTTAGCGATCCTTATTTTACTCGCTGTCGTTCCATTTCTGGGGTTTATACCAATCGGCCCAATTAATGCAACAACTATGCATATTCCTGTTATCATTGCATCGATTATTTTAGGACCTAAGATTGGCGGATTTCTGGGAGGCGTCTTCGGCATCATCAGTATGATTCGGAGTACAATCATTATCTCTCCTCTTTCCTTTGTTTTTTCACCAGTAATTCCTGTTATTGGGACAGATCAGGGAAGCTGGAAAGCAGTTCTAATAGCCTTCATTCCAAGAATATTAATTGGGGTTGTTCCCTACTATGTTTACAAGCTGTTTAAAACAAAAGCGGAAAATAATAAGTCTTTGCAGACAGTCGGACTTTTTATAGCAGGTTTCTGCGGTTCAGCAACCAATACTATTTTAGTAATGGGCGGGATTTTCCTGTTGTTTAAAGATGCATATGCTCAGGCAATGGACATTGATATCGAAACAGTATTTTCTGTTATTCTGGGAATCATTTTTACGAGCGGAATTATCGAAGCTCTTGTGGCGGCCTTTGCCACAGTTGCGGTTGCAGCGGTCTTGCTTCGATTAACAAAAACAAATACCACACAAAAATTGTAGAAAAGTTTGTATCATAAGATAAAAAAAATACCGCTCCAAAGTCAGATTTTCTGTCTGATTTTGGAGCGGTATTTAAATTTTTGGTTTACACTCTTTTTTATTTTCTGCCTTTTCTCAATTTATAGGCATACTGACTCGCTCTAAACAGCAGCTTGTTCACAGGCAAATCAAATTCTCCAATGAATTCATTGATTGTCGGATTGAAATTAGATTTGAATTTCAACAGACCATCATTCAATGATCCTTCTAATCCCCCCATATTACAGCTTTGGCAGCCGCGGTTAAAACATTCATTAATGGACTCATACCACGCTTTGTATGCAGGCATATAGCGTTTGTAACGATCATCCATTCCTGCGTATAGAATTTCACTGGTTGAACCAAAATTCAAAGCCAATGTTCCGGCCACAACAGCCTTATCTCCTGAGTCAGCAATATGCTCTTCCAGTTCAGCTAATTCTCTTATCAAAGAAAATTCCAGCTCTTCTAAATTATGACGTTTCTTCACTTGATTCTCTTTCAAATTAGCCAGCTCTTCTTTATTTTTATCATGTCGAGCTTTTGTTTCTTCATAACGAGCTTTTAAATCTACCTCTGCAAGCATAATAAATGAATTTTCAGGATAGATAGTCATCAGCTTGGTAAAATAGTCTGCATTCCGCAAAGAGATGTGTTGACGCTCTGTCGTCAGCTGAACCATTTTCCCAAAATCAGAAACCAGCTCCTGATGCCCCATATGGACAACGACTCCCTTTTTTTCTGCCTGCTTCAGCATCTTCTTCGTACTCTTGGACAGCTGCTCTTCACTAAAGTTCTCTTTATAGATATTAGCCTGAAATCGAGGTTGGATGGTCGCATCCATTTCCATTGTATAGCCCTGATGCCTTGCCCCACTAGCTTCAATATTTTGAACAATTTCCTCAGCCTGAGAGTTCAGCGTTTCTTCACGAGTCAGTGAAATATTCTTATGGATTACTGTCGGGTCCATTTTAACAAAAAGTGCCCGTTTCTGCTTTCCAAATTTCCTCAGATTTGTCAGAAAAAAGTGAACAAGCTCCTTGTTAGTATAATCTAAAATTGGTCCTCTGGGGGTATACAGCATCGTAAACCCTGCCGGAAGAGACTGAATAAGTACCAAACTTGATGCAACCAGTTTTCCATCACTATATACGCCGACTATTTCTGAATCCCAATTATCTTTTACCTTAGCCCAGGAAGACGACTGCAGCAAATTACACAACGGATGTTCTTTTACAAACTGATCATGTTCTTCAGGATTAACGCCAATCTTAAATTCATACATTTCCATAACTCTCCTATTTATCACTAATCTATGACTTTGATAGCTTTAATATAACATCAGTAGATTGATCTGTTTTTTTTGTTCCCATATTTCCGTATTCTATCGCTTCCTTGCGCTTTTGTAAACTAAAAAAAGAAATATGACCTGTAAACTTTTATAATAAGTCATCAGTGCTGTATAAATGTAGTCAGTATATTCTGATTACTTACTTTTTCCAAAAAAATCAAAAAGGAAAGTCCGGGCACAGCGGGTGAAACAAACGCTTGATCTGAAACATCTTTTCCTTTATCCCTATTTTAAGCTTAATAAGCGTAGTCAACAAGGTCGCAATCACCTGTACATTAAGATCGTGCCGATTCGTAATGATCCGAAGAGGATTCTCATGTTTGAAGTCAACCGGTATAAGTTTCGGTGTATAAAAATATGACTTTCATGGGCGAACGTTTAATAAGTATCCAGCATCTTCTCTAAGAATTATAACCGATATCCCTATACTAAAAGTCATGTTTCCTTTCAGATAAATAAAACTTGGATTTTTAGTTACGCCGATAGTAAAAAAGACAAAAACATCTCATTCAAAGTATTTCTGTCTTTATCTCATAAAAAATTTATTATTCAACTATTTTCTCCATTAAAGAACTGACCAATCTCTCCACAAATTTCATATCTGAATAAACTGTTCCATCCATATATTGCTTATAAACTTCATCTTGACCATCAACATTAATCAACACCACGCACCCTTTAGCCAACATTAAAACCCGAATAACTTTACGCTGTGTTCTCCCATTCCCTTTCGGTAATACATCATTAAGACCATACTAAAAATTCAAATTTGAATCTTTCAGTTTATCGCTATTAGATCTGATTTTTCGTATCGATTATGCCCTTGTAATTGCTTTTTATATTTCCAACACTTAATCGCTTTTTCTAAAGAACTTCCCCTATTATCTGCAAAAAAATCTCTAATATAGGTATTGTACTCAAATTGTTTGTCAATTTTCGTTTTTCCCATTTTCTTATCTTCAAGAATTTTATGATAGGCTATTATTGCCTCTTGATACGTTTTTCCTTCATTACTTTTTAACCATTTTTGAAATGTTACATTAAATGAAAAACCACTTCCTATATATTCCTAAAAAAATACTCTATGCTGTTCGGAGCATACAAAATTAGGTTCAATTTTTGTGTCTTTGCTAATATTGGATATTACTGTTGCTTTTTTCTTTTTAGGTGTTGCAGATAGCACTTTACCAGAATCAAGAAAATAGGCTATCCTATCTGTTATATCTATTTTCCCTCCCGAAACAGGCAAGCCATTTTCTCTACAAAAGTCTACCAACTCTTTTTTCAAATAATAGAAATCACGAAATATTTTGCTATCTAAGTTTTTGTCTAATGATGGTCTTTTAGTCATGCTTTTCTCCTTTTTATTTGTCAAATTAAGCTAGACAAATGATCTTCACTTATGTAACTCAAAAATACCTCTATTGGTATTTGATAATTTAATGATTTTCTTGGTATATGATTTCTTTTGGAGGCGACAGCTGAAACAAAGGCTTGGTCAACTTGATTAAAATCCATGCTCTTAGGTAGACCGTCTTTACGCAATAAGCCATTTGAATGCTCATTTAATCCCCGTTGTGACGGTGTTCCAGGATCTGCAAAATAGATCGAACTATCATTGTCATTACTCATATCTTTCCAATTTGAGAACTCTTTTCTACAATCAAAGATAATGAATTTAAATAAGTTCTTTGGAATATTTTGTAACCATTTAGTGGTTGCTTTTTCGATATCTACTGTTTTGCGACTGTCTGGTTTCAGCGTAATAATCACTTTTGACAGGCGCTCAACCAGCGTGATGACGCCACTTTTATGATGAACGCCGACAATTGTGTCGCCTTCCAAATGACCAAATTCCTGGTTAAATTCAGGATAGTCATTAATTCTTTCTGAAATAGTGCGTTTAAACGCTTGCTTTCTGCGACGCTCGTTATACCTGTTGGGCTTTCTTTTTCCCTTCATTGGGAATTTTATGCACTCAAATTGATTGGCTTTGAACTTACGATAGAGTGTCCTGACAGAGCATGAAATAGGAAATGCTTGACTTCACTCCTTATAAGTCTTTGGTCAGAACTATTTTGAGTGTAGCACAAATGACTTACTTTAGTTATCTAGCTTAATTTTACTATCGGCGATACAAAAAAATAGTCATATTATTTACTGAATCTGGTACTGTAAAATAGATGTTTAAGAAAAAAGAGCAGGCTTGTTTGGGTTTCACCCGTTATCATGTAGAGGGGATGGAGAAGGTTCGGAGAGAATCCGGGATTGTCATTTTAGCTTTAAGCATGATGAATTAGCTGCCAGAGCACGGGGAAAAGACAAAGAAAAACGGCAATCGAAAGCTTTCAACAAATTTTCGATTGCCATTTTTCTTTTTTAATTATTTTAGGACTGCTTTTGTCACAGTCCCGACCCATCCGATTCAAATTGACTAATCTGTAGTTTTCCTATAAAAAAGGTAAAAATTTGAAATATTAACATTTTAGTTATTTTTCAGATCAAAGTATCCTATTTCTTCAATCGGTTCACCAAAAGAATCTATCTTATTTAATTGGACCGTATAAACAGAATTTGTTTTATCCAATGCACTTAAGCTGAAAGTAACACTGATTTCGTCAATTTGTTGACTTCCCATATGTGTCACACCATCTAATTTAACACCATCTTTGTAAATTGTTACCGCTGTTCTGCTATCTTCATTGACTGGTGCCTTGAATTTCACCACGGTTTGTAATGCGTCACTCTTCACTTGAATGTCACTAATATTATTTATGTTACTGATTTCTGGGGCAGCTGTTTGCATCAATGGTTTGTACTCAATATCGAAAGACCAATCCCCCTCATATTCAATAGCATTCTCTATTGTAAACGTTGCCGTTGGGTCTGGATTCTCCATTGCTCTCGATATCTCAGCTGCTGCAGCTTCCTTATCTTGCCAAGCTAACCGAGTGATATGTAATGTCAATTTGGCATTTTCAGGAATAATTTCCTTATCAAAAGTTGAGAATACAGACCCGTAAAACATATCTCCCTCAACTCGACTGGTTGAACTACCTGATACTCCACCATAGATATCCTTCGTTCCCCCATTAACATAGAGCGAAACATCTATAAATTCAAATGTCTTAGCCCACGGATCTTCTGTTTTACTGTTCTTTTCCAATAATGTCTTTAATTCCTCATCCATTTTAAATTGATACTCAAATGCCATTTTTCTTTTTGTCGAAACAAATTTTGTTAACGTTATTTCCATGTCATTTGATTTGCTTACTAGATTCAAATTGTTTTCTATCCCTTTATCTTCTATTGCTGCAACACCCGAATCTTTGCTTATCCCCAAAGCATTCCTTATAGCCGAGTTAACTTGCGGATTAACAAAAAGAATCATTGCTACCGCTACTGCTAGAACTGCTAAAATCACTGTTTTTTTATGTTTCTTCGTATTTATTTTCTGCTCCACCTCGTGACTTAGTATTCTTTGTCGGTTTTTCTCTAAATCCTTCAACACTTCTTCTGGAATTTCTATTTCACTTCTAATAAAGTTCATGTTTTTATCAGCCATTTTGTTCTCCTTCCAATAAAATTTTTAACCTCTCTCTTCCACGTGCTAACCTAGTTTTCACTGTATTTTTAGGTAAATTCAGTTGGCTGGCAATTTCCTTAATATTGAAACCTGCGTAATAATGTAATATTATGGGAATTTTATATTTCTCAGGCAACAGATCAAATATTTGCCCTAGTTCAGATTCTCCATAATATTTTTCTTCAACAAACACATCATTTTCTTCAATCCGAACCATATCAATTCTTCGTTTTACAATAGCCTTTGCTACATTTATCATAATCCTAAAAATCCAAGTATTAAATGCAGCTGAGTTCTTAAGCATACTAATATTTTTCCACGCAATTATTTCAGTTTCTTGTAGACAATCCGAGACATCTTCGTTATTTTGAAGTAACTTGTACGCTGAGTTATACAAGACACTTTGATAACATCGACAAAGCTCTACAAACGCCTCAGCGTCACCTTTTTTGGCCTTCTCAACCAAACTCACTTGTAACTCATTTTTCATAAACTCTTTTGCCTCCTCCTCCCTATACTTATTAGAGAAAAAAATGTACTGAAAGGTTTCACTTAATAGTAATTTATTTTTTATATTTAAGAAATAAAAAAAACAGAGAACAATTTTTAACTGCACTCTGATTTTACTAATATTAGAAATTTATTAATAGATATGATAACGACTATTTGTTACTGGATTCCAAGTAGCAAAATAACCGATAAATGGCGTACCTCTAAAATTTGAAACTGTATACGTAAAATTATTGCTAACTGGTGCAACTACATCATGCATACCGTTGAAAAATTTGAATGAATCTAAGTGTGCTCTTATACCAAAATATGGGTTAAGCTTTACATTTCTCACTGTAAATCTCAATCCGCTGAAATGCCAACCACTACCAGAAAAAGGATTTGATTCATATGGTTTTACGAAATCATCCACAATTCTAGGTGTCCCAGTCGGTGGCGTTGTTCCTCGTGTTAATATTGGTGGGAACATATCGTCAACATTTGATTGCGGTGATTCCTCAGATTTAGTTTCTATAAAAGCTTCTATTTGTATTTCCTCTGGGATTTCTTCGCTATTTTAACCTTCCAATGCTTCTTCAATATATTGAACATACTCTAACGATTTCTCTTCATCCATAATCTCATTTGAGATTGGATTATACACCTGACCCTCACCAGCTTCAACATGTTCTTTCATATCTTCAAAAGAAGCAGCGTTGACATTAACCGTACCCAAAATTAACCCAGATAGACCAATAACACCTAAAAATAATATTTTAGAAGATAATTTGAATTTCATTTAAACCCCTCCAATATTTATATTTAGCAACTATAATGTCGCGCGCAAACCTATAACAACTACTTATAAAATAACATTAGAAATATCTTAACTTTAATCTTTCTGTATTTTTCATAATAATATAATAAAAAATATCTAGCAAATAGTTGACGAGCCGAAATACACTATCATATGCAATAAGTGATTTATTTGCAAGCGGGAAATAATCAGACGCAACACCAAATAGCCTTTCATATTTTATACTGAATGTCACTGTTGTTGCATTAAACTCTTCACCTATTCCATGACAAAAAAATCCTTTACATTGGTCTTGGATAAGTCATGCAAGGTTCAGTATAAAGAACTTTTTTTGGGGATAAAAGGACCCAATCACTTTTATGGAACAGCCACTGTTTCATGTAATACTAATTTACTGCAGATTTTGTTAAAATAACAGTGACTTGGAAAATTTTTTTAATTGCCTATTAAACTAAGGTAAAACTGACAGAAAAATATTTAAGACAGTCAGACAAAAAACAAAGGACAGAACAATCTGCTAATTGTCCTGTCCTTTGATTAAAAATTCAAAACCTATCCAAACTTTGACATCACACATCTGTTTAGATTCGTGATTCAAAATGGATCTTTTTATTTAAGAAATACATCAATGGTGCTGATAACGCCATAACGATAAATTCACTAAGAGCCAAAAACAAATAGGTTGTCCAGAATCCGCCGTTTTCTGCTCCGCCTGTATTTACCAGCATGACCGCAATAAATACCATTGATACTGTAAAAAATAAAGTATTTAAGACAAGTCGTATTTTCTCGCTTTTTACTTTATTATAGAGTAAAGCGGTCAAACCTAAAGAAACGAAAGTCTGTGCTCCGCCATATAAAGCGTCAATGACACCGTACCCAAAAATAATATTATAAAAAATAACGCCGCCTAAAACGCCCCACATCAACTTTCTGTTGAAAACGACCAAATGATTCAGACTTTCTGAAATTCTGAATTGAATCGGACCGGAAGCAACAGGAGCAACAAACAATGTTAACGCCAAATACAGTGCCATAATAATTGCGTTCAGTGTGACTACTCGCAGTTTTTTACCTGATGAAACAGATGATTGCATAATTTCTCCTTCTTTCTCCTAGTTTTTTTACTGGGGATGGTTGATGAACCCAGGTTACAAGTAAGAAGCTGCTTCAAACAACTTGATATTTTGTAACGGCACTAATACTATCATCCTTATCTTTGATTGTCAATGATGAACAAACTGGTTTAATTTTTGGCTCAGCAGTGACTTAAAACAAAGAAAAACATTGATAAATTTCTTAAAGCTTTTTAGATAGCAATAATGGAACAATCGAAAAAATATTTTCTTCACTGCCGACTTTTACAATAATAGCTTTTTGCCAAACGATCAAAGCTCATGATTTTCCCTCCTAAATTTCTGTTTATCTGTTTCGACTGGCCATTCTAAAATACATATAAGGTTTTCCCTTCAAGGAAATAGAAAACTCTGTAACCTTTTCCAGCATTGTACAACCTGGAAAATCGCCATTACTAATCGCTTGAATCTCTGCACCGTCCTCCATTTTACCTTAGAACTGGTTCTAAGGGCATCTGGCAGGCAGTCGTTGAAAAACAATAATTAAGCAACAGATAAAAAAAATGATCTTGGTGATGAATGCCATCTTACTAAGATCATTTTTCAGTTGTTTCTACCCCTTCTTTTATTCCGACAGTCCTTCATGAATCTTCTCAAGATTCCATGCCATCATACTGTAATATGTATCACCATCCTTACCTTTATCCGCAAGGGAATCAGTAAATATTTTGCTGTGAATCGGCAATCCTGTTTCTTTGGACAGTCGTTCCATACTCCTCGCATCTACAGAGGTTTCAACGAACAGCACAGGAACATCTGATTTTTTAACTGTATCAATAATTGACTTCATCTGCTCCGGTGTTCCCTGACTTTCTGTATTAATTTCCCAAATATAAGCAGCCTTCAGTCCATATTCTTTCGAAAAGTACTTAAAAGCTCCTTCGCTGGTAACCAGCAGCTTTTTACTTTCAGGAATATCAGCAAATTCATTTTTTGCTTTCTCATTCAGTTCTTCCAGCTGCTCAATATAGTTTTCCGCATTTTCTCTATAAACAGAGGCATGTTCCGGGTCCTTTTCTTCAAAAATTCTTGCGATTTCTTTGACATAAGCGATCCCGTTTGTAATTGACAGCCAGGCATGCGGATCCTCCTGATCTGTATTACCTTCACTGGTCAAATATATTGGAGAAACTTCTTTGCTGACTGCAAAGTAATCCTGATTTTCTTCTTTACCAGATGTTTCCATTAACTTCTCAAACCAGCCGTTTCCTGTCTCCAGGTTTAGTCCATTATATAAAACGATTTCTGCTTCACTGGCCTTTTGAATATCTACAGGCAGAGGCTCATACTCATGAGGATCTGTTCCTACAGGGACAATACTGTGTATGGATACCAAATCCTTCCCGACTTCATCAGCCATATCCGCAATGATTGAATTTGTAGCAACTACCGTCAGTTTATTCTGATCTTCCGCCTGGCTACTACTCCCCTCTTTATTTCCACAAGCGGTTAAGAACATAACAGCTGCAAGTCCTGCCAATCCTGCTTTAATTAATTTATGCTTCATCCTGCTGCTCCTTTCTTAATTCGGAAATCATTCCTTTCGTTGGCGAAAATACAAATGCTAAAATGAAAAACACTGCTGCCGTCAAAACAATGGTTGCTCCTGATGGCAGATTATAACTGTAGCTGAAAAAAAGTCCGATGATAGAGCTTAACACTCCGAACAATACAGAAAGACCAATCATTTTCGGAAGACTGTTTGTTAATTGATACGCAGTTGCAGCCGGAGTAATCAGCATGGCAATAACCAGAATTGTACCTACTGTCTGCAGCGAAGTAACAGCCACAAGAGTCAAAAGAAACATCAGCAGATAATTAATAAAGCTCACATTTAATCCATAAGACTGAGCCATTATCGGATCAAATGAAGTAATTTTTAATTCTTTATAGAACAACAACACTACGACTATAACTACAAAACCGACACCTGCGGTTAAATACATATCTGAATCTCTGACTGCCAAAACATTTCCGAACAGAATATGATAAAGATCTGTGGCACTCCTTGCAAATGAAATCAGGACAATTCCCAAGGCAAAAAAAGAACTAAAGACAATACCAATCGCCGTATCTGTTTTCAATCTGCTGTGTTTTGTGACAAATCCGATCAAGGCAGCTGATCCAATTCCAAACAAGGTAGCGCCAATAATATAGCTTGTACCGAGCATGTACGACACAGCTACCCCAGGAAGGACAGCATGAGAAATCGCATCTCCCATCAAAGACATTCCCCGCAAAATAATGAATGATCCGATAACACCTGCAATGATTCCTACCATTACAGAAGTAAAGAGAGCATTTTTCAAAAACTGATAGTTCATCAGTCCGTCAATAAAATTGTTAATCATCTATTTCCCTCCCAGCCTCAGCATTTCAGCTATTTCTTCTCCATACGTTTTTTTCATATTATCAACTTCAAACACCTGATCGACAGAGCCAAAAGCTATGACCTGCTTATTCAATAAAACCAGCTGATCGAAATAATCCCTGACCTTGTGAAGATCATGATGGACAATCACTATAGATTTTCCTTCATCTCTTAATTGCTTAAGCAAATCAATAATAATCTTTTCACTCGTAGCATCAATTCCAACAAAAGGTTCATCCAAAAAAATCCATTCTGCTTCCTGAGCCAATGCCCGGGCAATAAAGACCCGTTGTAGTTGTCCGCCTGACAACTCGCCAATCTGATTATGAGCAAAATCAGCCATACCCACTTTTTCCAGACAGCTCCACGCCAGTTCCTTTTCTTTTTTACCCGGTCTTTTAATTAAACCGATTTTCGGATAAGTGCCCAGTAGAACAACACCAAAAACATCTATCGGGAAGGATAAATCAATCTCCTGTCTTTGTTCCACATAAGCAAATTTATTTAATTGTCGGCTTACTGGCTGGTTTTTATAGACTACTTCTCCTCTGTTTATGGGAATCAATCCAAGCATTCCTTTTAACAACGTTGACTTTCCTGCACCATTGGGTCCGATAATACCAGTCAGCTGATTTTTGGTAATAATCAGATTTTCAATTTGAACAGCTATTTTTCTTTTATAGGAAATCGTTAGATGATTGATTAATAGATTATTATCCATTTAAGCATCGCCCTTTCTTTAATTTTAGGTACACCTAAAATTAATTAACATTATTATAATACAGCGTTTGATCTTTATCAAGAAAAAAGAAAAAAACCGGAAAAATATTTTCCGATTTTTCTTTTAGTACTCGTTAATCATTGATCTGATAGGTCTTATATCCTCCCTTAAAGAGACGTTTTCCTTCGAAACAGCACACTACCGCATATTGAAATCCTTACAACAACAAATACTCCAACAATTGTTGGAGCATTTGTTTATACTGTTGTTTCCATTCTTTATCTCTTTGAATTTACTCAAAATTTTTGAAATTAATACAGAAAAGCATTGAACTGACAGTATTGCGAAGCGTACTTCATTTGTTTAGAAAACAGCATCTACAACTACTGATATAATAGAGTTTTTAGTGAAAAATGGGTAAAGTCAAATTTATCTATACTATATAATAAGGGTAGAATAGAAAATCATTAGAAAATTCTTTTAAGTGATTCTCATCGTATTTCTCATTTTTTCAACTTTCGATGCAGAGTATTTAATTCTTAAAAATCTACTCTTCAGAAAAATTCATATTCAGAAAATCTGTACTCCTTTCAATTACGCTCTGTCTGCTTAGCTCGCTATTAATAAAAAGTTTACAATATAGATCATCATTCATTATTTCCTTACTTCGTTCCTGCTATTAATCATAGAAAGCAGACTGCTTTTCCCTTTGAACTAATTCAGTGAAATCTGATATGCGTATCTTTCTCCATCTGGAACTTCAAGTTCAATCTCCCCAGCAAACTCAAATCCTGCCCGTTGAATGACCTTCTGCATGATCTCATTTTTAGGGTGAGTATCAATACGAATATCTACAAAGCCTTTTAATACAGCAGCATTTATCAGAAAGCGAAGCATCATAACAGCCAGTCCCTTCCCCTGATGCTCACTGCTGACAGCTGCTCGATGAATGGATGCATAACCTGCTGCTTTCGTCTCCCATTGCCCATTTTTAATCTGTTCATACGCGGGATCTTTTTCCTCAGAAATTACACCAATACCAACAAGCTCGCTCTCCAGAATTAGGACATAGCAATTTTCTGAAAGAATATCTGCTTTCAACATTTCCTCATTTGGTCCAGTCCCTGCTTGCCACTGCGGTATTTTTCTGTTCGCCAACTCCACACGGGCAGTTTCGATAATTGTCATGATTTGTTGAAGCTCTTCAAGTGTTGCCTGTCTTAAATATAGTTTCATTCTATGGTCCTGCTCTTTCTGAAATTTATTTTTAATCGATAAGTACTATAATTATTTGCCTTATTATCCCTATTTTCCATTTTACTATATAAATAAACGTACGCAAAAACTGCTTCAAATTATTTTTTGTTAATAGAATGAGGCTGACCCAATCACCTGATCAGCAGCTCATGTATTTCTTCATTTTCATCTGGCATAAAGCAGCCTTCCATTTCTTTTTAAATTTTGTACATGTTATACTTAAATGAACAAGAAGGAGATGAGTACCATGCTGAAAAACTATGAAAGAATCCTAGTCGCCGTAGATGGTTCCAAAAACTCTGAACTCGCTTTGAAACATGCTGTTGAAATTGCTGCTCAAAATGGTGCTGCACTATATGTCCTGGCGATCATTGATAAAAATGCCATCAGCCACAGCTCTTTTGCCTTTTCAAAAGTTCTGGAAGAAGAAAAAGAGCTGGTTGAAAGCGAAATGGCAAAACACCTTGCTTATGCTTCTGAACATAATTTATTTGATGTCACCCCTATTGTTGAAATCGGCAACCCGAAACACTACATCGCAACAACGGTTCCAACTGAGGAAAAAATTGACTTAATCGTTATAGGGGCTACAGGGAAAGGACGGCTGACTGAAACAACTGTCGGATCAACAACGAACTATGTTGTCCAGAATGCACCTTGTACTGTGCTTGTTGTAAAAGAATAATTGAATATTTTATGCCGATGCTGTAGAAGTCATCGGCATATTTGTTTAGACAGACCTATGCCCTTATCAATAATTTTTCATTTTTTTCGATACTTTTCTCTTTAAATTATGCAGTTTTATAAATTATTGTTCAATATTTTGCTTATTTTTTAGGTAGGAAGTTCGTTTCTAATAGTCGTATTTCTCAAAAATTATTTCCATAAAAAAATCAACAAGCCTCTCCTCATTCGAGAAAAGTCTTGCTGATTTTTCTATTTACTGAACTGCTCCGAGGAATTAGGACTTGTTTGAAAACTCTATTTCAAAGAGGTAACTACGGGAGGCGTCAACTCCGTTTAAAAAAGGAATGCTGTTCCTATACAGCTATCTCTTTGTATATGGAATAAATTTTGACAAATTTATCCCCATCAGAGCATTATATACCATCCTGCTAATGCTCCTAGATGAGCGAGCCTCTATTCAAGGAATACTTATTGAAGCGAGCTCAGTTAAATATTGTACGACTTTACAGCTAGTTTGACTCTAGTTAGGGATGAACTCAGCGTTTTCTGCCGAGTTGCTCCCACACTGGCTGCACGTTTCTTGAATTAGAAGCATAGCTTAGTTTTAATTCGGCCAATACTCTAGTCAGGAGAACAACTTTTACTCTGCTAAATAACTTAGTGCGTACGTCACATGATACTCTGTCGCATACGCCAGTCCATCTTCATCAATATCAAATTTTTCATGGTGATGGCCGTACTGAGTATCTGGATTTTCTAAATTACGAGTCCCCACCCGTCCATAGACGCCGGGAGCTTTACTCAGGAAATCTGCAAAATCATCTGCTCCAAGACTTTTTTGATTATCAGTTATTACATTTTCGATTCCAACAATTTCGGCTGCAACCTTTTGAGCCAGCTGGGTTGACTCCTCTTCATTGATCAGCGGTCCTGCTGCGTCATAGATAGAAAATCCCGAGATTTTTGTACGATGGGCTGCTGCGATTTGCTCTGCAATTTCTTTCACTCGTTTTAAAACAAACGCCCTCGTTTCATGGCTGAATGTTCGAACAGTTCCTTCAATTTCTGCATGATTGGCAACAATATTGTACCGTGTTCCGGCGTTCAGTACACCAATTCCGACAACAACAGTATCCAGAGGGGAAACTTCTCTTGCTGCAATTTTCTGCAGTTCAACCACAATGCTGGCAGCTGCCAATACAGCATCTCTGCCGACATCAGGCTGTGCCACATGGCTGCTGAAGCCCTCCACTTCAATTTTAAAAATATCGCAGGAGGCATTCGTCGGTCCCTTTGTTGCCACTAACTTACCAACTTCAACACTAGAATCCAGATGGATACCAAACACACGATCTACCTCGTCTACAAAACCGCCATCCACAAACTGGCAGGCTCCTGCCCCGATCTCCTCTGCCGGCTGAAAAGCCAACAGAATTTTTCCTGTAAAATCATTTTCACGATTTTTTAAGATTTTGGCAGCTCCAAGTAAAGCCGCAGCATGTCCATCATGTCCGCAGGCATGATTTAATCCCGGATTTTTAGACTGATACTCTTTCCCGGTTTTATCTTCCAATTCCAATGCATCAATATCTGCACGCAGTAAAATCGTTTTACCAGCTCCTTTTTTACCTTCTATCGTTCCAAGCACTCCTGTTTCTCCTACTTCAACATAAGAGATTCCGAGTTTTGTTAACTCTTCTTTGATTTTTTTAATCGTCTGAAATTCCTTTAAGCTGGCTTCTGGATACTGATGAAAATATCTTCGTAAAGAGATTACTTCCTCTTTTCCTGCCAGAACTTCATCTCGTATATTTTGTTTCACTGCTGTACTCATAGTTCCTTCCTCCATTTTCCTCAATCATTAGTTTACTTGCGTCCAAAAGTTTCCCACGCAGCAATACTTGAGCCTTTCGTACTTTCATCAATCACCGTTTTTGTCTCATCCTGTTGATAAGCATCGACGATTTTTTGATACAGCTCATTGTCTTCATCTTCTTTTCTCGCCACAATGATATTCACATAGGGTTTTGACGTATCATCCACCGGCTCTAGATAGATTGCATCTTCGGTAGGAATAAAACCTGCATCAACAGCCATTCCGCTGTTAATAACTGACGCATCCACATCCTGAAGGACACGAGCAGTTTGAGCGGCATCCAGTTCAGTAATTTTCAGATTTCGCTTATTTTCCGTAATATCATTAACTGTCGGAGTCTGCTGTGCTCCTGGATCAACTTTTATTAATCCTGCACTTTGCAGTAATAACAAAGCTCTCCCGCCATTTGTTGTATCATTTGGGATGGCAATTTCTCCGCCGTTTTCTATGTCTTCAATATCTTTTAACTTCTCAGAATAAACACCCAAAGGAGCGTTGACTGTATTTCCAATTGAAACAAGATCCGTTTTATGTTCGGTATTGTAGTTATCCAAAAATATCTGATGCTGGAATGAATTTAAGTCAATTTCTTTTTCTGCCAAAGCAGCATTTGGTTGCGTATAATCCGAAAACTCAATAATTTCCAACTCAATATTTTCTTCCTTCAACCGGTCTTTTACCGATTCCCAGACCTCATTGTTGGCACCAACCACACCCAATTTGACTACCTCATTTTTGTCTATCTTGGCACTTCCTGATGAACATCCGGCCAATACGATTCCTGCTAAAGCAATTGCTGCTAAAAATTTAACTGTTCTTTTCATTTTTATGTCCCCATTTCTAATGTGATGTTTTTTTTATTAATAAATTACTGATAAACTGACTCAGAAAAACCAAAATCAGTATGATCACCGTTGCTGCAATAGTCACGTCTGTTTGAAATCGATTATAGCCTCTGGTAATTGCCAGATTTCCCAATCCTCCGGCACCTATAGCACCAGCCATTGCCGTTAAGCCGATTAAATTGATCACTGTTACTGCTGACACCCGAATAATACTGGGCAGACCCTCAATCAAATAAACTCGAACAATGATGCCAAAAGGACTGGTGCCCATCGCTTCAGCTGCTTCTATGATCCCCTGATCCACTTCCAGCAGCGCATTTTCAATTTGTCTGGCAAAAAATGGCGTTACTCCCACAATTAATGGAACCAGAGCTGCCGTGGTTCCGATTGTCGTTCCTGTCAGCATACGAGTAATCGGCTGAATCAGTGCCAGCATAATAATAAAGGGAATGGAACGACAAACATTTATGAATTTCTCCAAAATATTGTAAACAAGCTGATTTGAAAAAATTCCTTTTGGAGCTGTTGTCACTAAAATGACCCCTAAGATAATTCCTAAAATTCCAGCTCCCAAAGCTGTCCAAAATACCATGTACAGCGTCTCAATTGTACTATTGATAAACTCCTGCTTAAGCTGAATGACATTTGGAAAATAGTTTTGTAAAAATTGCTGCATCTCGTCTCCTCCTATATAACCTGTAATTTCCGTTTTTCTTTATTCTGATTTATCTCTTCAAGTACGCTGACCTTCACCTGCTGCTCTGCCAAAAACTCTCTGGCCTTCACACGTTGATTTTCTTCACCGCATAAAACGACAATCAGGCGTCCAATCGGCACCTGCTGAACAATTTCTACATTGCCATATAATATGTTCGTGATCACATGATATTTACTAAACAGCTGGGCAATCAGCGGCTCACTCGTCTGCTCTCCAACGTAAGACAATTCTACAAGTTCTTCATTAACAGCCAAATTAGTTAATGTTGGGTGTTCAATGATGGTTTGCAGTGCCTGATCAATATGTGCTGCAGTTCGAATAAAATCCTTCGTCAACTCTTCTTTGGGATCACTGAAGACTGTTACAATATCATTTTCCTCAATCACCTTTCCATCTTCCATTACCGCAACACGGTTGCATACTTCTTTGACAACCTGCATTTCATGAGTGATTAAAACGATGGTAAGACCCAGCTCCTGATTAAGTTTTTTCAGCAATTCAAGTATTTGAATCGTTGTTTTAGGATCAAGAGCGCTTGTTGCTTCATCACAGAGCAGGATTTCCGGATCATTTGCCAATGCTCTTGCAATCGCTACCCGTTGTTTTTGTCCTCCTGACAGCTGGCTGGGATAGGCTTCCTGTTTTTCCTCCAGCCCAACCAGCTGCAGCAGTTCGTTTATTTTTCTCTTTCTCTCCTGTTTATTTAACCCTGAATACTTCAGAGAAAAATCAATATTGTCAAACACAGACCGTTCATTCATCAAATTGAAGTGCTGAAAAATCATCCCAATTTTTTTCCTCTGTTCTCTCAGCCTCCTTGGTGAAAAGCTCAGAAGATTTTCCTGATTGATAATCACTTCCCCGATATTTGGGCGCTGAAGCAAATTGATAACACGAACCAGAGTACTTTTTCCGGCACCTGAATACCCCACAATACCAAACACGTCACCCTTATCAATTTTCAAAGAGACTTCCTTTACCGCTTCTATTTTTTTCTTTTTTTCCTGAAATGTCACACTCACATTTTTCAACTCAATCATAGATTTCACCTCACGTATTTTTTACAAGACTGATGAAGCTTATTTTCAGCTCCACCATTCAATTCTTTTTTCAGCTGCTCTTCTTCAACGAAAAAAGGCATCCTCAAATGTACAAATTCCTTATACACTTGAGGACGCCTTCTGCGTGCTACCACCTCTTTTCGACACTGCTTCACAGCAGTCTCCTCTGCAGGTACGGTGATTTTCATCACTTATACCTCTGCACTATATCGGGTGCTGCCGTCACCGCCTTATGAAGAAAGTCTCCACTCGGGATGTTGCTCAATGGCCATTTTCCACATGTCTTTTATCACCTGTTTTCAGCTGCCCAGGCTCTCTGTCTGATAAAAATCCATCTGTACTTTCCATCTCAATGCATTCATTATTTATTTGATAAAACTCTTTTTCTCTTTTTCCACTCCTCTATTCCATTTTAAAAAAAGAAAAAGCCCTTCTACTGCAAATACAGTAAAAGGGCGAATAATCCGCGGTACCACCTTCATTGAAACAAACGTGACTTAAATCCGTCTGTCTCTTCTCTAATACAAGTCAGTTTCTAACTTGCTGCATTGATATCGGGTGCCGCCCGAAGTTGCTTACTTATCAACAACTTATCCTCTGAGACCATCTTCAGTTATCCTGTCTTATCTCCTTTCACCTAATGGAGACTCTCTTGCAAGACCGCTCAAACTTACTCTTCTCTTCATCGAATTTAATTATTAAGTGTTGATTAATATCTTATAGGATTTTTTTTATACTGTCAAATGTTTTTTATCATTTTTTTCAGAATAATAATTTACCAGTACATTTCCTTAGCTTACAAATGTATCAAAAGTACTATTAGCCTAGATTAAACTGCGGGCAGTTAAACAGAAAAAGCCTTCTCAGAAGAGTTTGGGACAGAATCAAAGTTCCAAACTCTCTTCATATCTAACCCCGAATAAATAGCGGTACAAAAGCAAAAATTCTTTTTGCGACGAGTAACTGCAGGAGCAACTCCTTCGAAAAGGCTTTGGCCTTCTATTTACTCAGTTTTTAGCTGTTCATTATAAATCAGCGATTGTTATCCCTTTTCCAAAAATTTGCTCCCAGTCAGCAGTAAAATCGTCTACAGCCTTTTGAATGGAAGGCATGCCAAATGCCTGTTTGAAAATATCTGTTCCCATTGTAGCGGCCTGCGCTCCGCATTCTAAAGCATTATTTACCTGACCAACATTTTTAAAACTGGCTGCCAGTATTTTCGTAGAACTGCGGGTCCTTTCAATTTCTTTAGCCATCTCAGCAATACTTTTGCACGGATCAATATTCAAATTTTCCATTCGGTTAAAATATGGGGCAATATAATCTGCTCCTGCGGCAATTGCCAAGTACGCCTGAAATTTAGTATAGATAGCAGTGGCAGTTACATTAATTTTTTTCTCCTTCAACGCTTTGATTACTTTCAAACCTTCTTCATTCACTGGCACTTTAATATAAACATTTTTATCAATATTTTTCAAAATCGCATCAGCATCTGCCAGCATTCCTTCAAAATCCTGAGAGACCACTTGAACATGCAGAGAATTTTCAGAACCAATAATTGTACGAATTTTTTTCATGTGTTCAAAGAATACTATTTTTCCTTCATTTTTAACAATGGAAGGGTTAGAGGTAACACCTGCCAGCGGAACAATCTCCTTATATTTCTTTATATCTTCTAAATTCGCTGTATCAAGCATAAATTCCAATTGACGTCACTCCTTTTCTTTTTTACACCCTCAGTTTATCAGCTCTAACTCTCTGAAGCCTTATCCTCACAACGAAAGTTTGCGAAAATCAGTAAAATCAGAGGTTATCCTCAGCAGCTTATCAAAACGTGCACATTTGTGCACTAAATGGATTCGAGCTCTTTTGTTCTATTCAAGGAGACATCAACAGAAAATTTCCAAATACCTTTTATTCCAGTCCATCAACATTTGGATGAATACCATTATTCTCAAACAGTTCTCTAATTTCAGTTATTGTTTTTTTAGAAAGAGGCTCACTGTCTTTCATTTCATAATTCCAACCCAGATATTCATATTTACTGCTGCCATATTGGTGAAAAGGAAGCAAGTGCACTTCTTTTATATCTAAGCGATTTAAATAGTCAATTATCTCCAACAAGTTATTTTGGACAGCTGTATAACCGGGAATTAAAGGAACACGAGGTATCAGATCAATTTCATCACGGTATGCCGCTGCCAGTTCAAAATTTTCTTTTATAGTATTTACATCCAGACCAATTACCCGCTTCGCATCTGCGGCATTCATTAATTTCAAGTCAAATAACACCTGATCCAAATAAGGCAAAAGCTTTGCCAGACGATCAACTGGAAAACATCCTGTTGTTTCAATAGCTGTATGAATCCCCAAATCATGAAGCTCTGCCAGCAGTTCTGCAGCAAAATCTGCCTGCATCAATACCTCACCGCCTGAAAGAGTAACGCCTCCTCCTGAAGTTCGATAGAAAATTTCATCTTTCAACACCTCATTAACTACTGTTTCAACATCATACCATTTTCCCACGGTTTCCTTTTTGCCGTTTTTTACCCAACTAGTTGGTTGAACAGCCAACCTTGACTCAGGATTTGAACACCATGGACAGGCTAAAGGACAGCCTTTCAGAAATACGATTGTCCGGATACCTCCTCCATCATGAATCGAGTAGCGCTGAATATTAAATAGTAAGCCTTTATTCTTCATGAATATCCCTCTTTTTATAGTTCATGCTCTACACGAGCGATAATATCGTCTTGGATTTTCTTATTTAAATCAACAAAGAAAGCACTATAACCAGCCACACGTACCAATAACCCCGAGTACTTCTCCGGTTCTTTTTGTGCGGCAAGCAATGTTTCTCTAGATTGAACATTGAACTGAACATGCTGAATTTTCAATTTTGTATAAGCCATTAGAAAATCAGCAAATTTATTCAGTCCCTGTCTTCCTTTCAGTGTATTCGGCTGAAATTTCAAGTTCAGCAGGCTGCCGTTAACAGTCAGATAATTATCCAGCTTACTGACTGATTTCAAGACTGCTGTAGGTCCCAGTCGATCACGTCCGACCATTGGCGACAGACCGCCGTCAGCCAACTGCTCCTGGGCCTTTCTTCCGTCCGGTGTTGCCCCGACTGCTTCTCCTAAAGGAATATGTGCAGAAACTGTATAAGCTCCGGGAATAAACTGCCCTCCACGGACATTCGTATATTTTTCCAGCTCCTTCGCATAGTGACGAAACAGTTTAGCAGCAATTTCATCAATCTCATCATTATCATTTCCATATTTATCAAAGTCCTGAATCACATGGTTTTGAAGGATTGCATAATCTCCTTCAAAATTAACTTCCATTCCGTTCAACAACTCTGAAAAAGTCATTTCCTTGTTTTCAAAAATCATTTTCTTGATTACATACATGGAATCACTGAGATTTGCTTCTCCAATTCCCTGTACACCGGAAAAATTATACCGTGCACCGCCTTCTGTTACATCTTTCCCGTTAATTAAACAATCCTGAATTAATACTGATAAAAATGGAGTAGGCGCGTAATGGCGATGACCCAAATCCACAATATCTGAGCCCTTTGCTACTAATTCCACATAATAAGAAATACTGGATTTAATGTCTTCCGTCAATTCATCATAAGTTAAATCAGTCTTGTTTCTCAATTTATACATACTGAGCTCCATAATTCTCAACAAATTAAACAGTGCAATATCATGAAGACCATACGTTCGTCCCGGAATGCTCGTTTCTACACAACCAACCGTTGCATAATCTCTCGCATCATCCAGTGAAACCCCTTTGCTCAAAAATCCCGGTATACACACTTCATCATTAAAAAGTTGGGGAATGCCCGTACCCAAACGAATAGTTTCACAAGTCTTTAATAAAAATTTCCTTGGAATAAGCTCATTCATTCTTACAGATAAATTTGGCTGCGGCAGCAAAATTTCATGATACAGCTCAAGCATGATATAGGATAATGGATTAACAGAAGCTTGTCCCAGCTCATTTAATCCTCCCAATACAACCGTATATCCAGTGGGAAATCCTGCAAAGCACTTGGCACTGCTCTCACTCCTCAGCAAAACAACATCATTGGTTTTAATGTAAAAATCTCCCAGTACTTCATATAAAAATTCTTCCGAAATACCAGCTTTTTGAGATTTCACATAGAATGGGTACATGTATTGATCCATTCTCCCGAGTGAAAGCGAAGATGCATTTGATTCATATTGACCAACAATACTTGTCATCCATAATAATTGGAGTGCTTCATAAAAGGAGTCCGGTTTTTCTGCACTTAGCTTAAGACACATATTTGCGATTGTTTGTAATTCTTTTCTTCGTGTATCATCCGTTTCATTCTGGACCATTCTTTTTGCAAGAGTACTGTATCTCAAAAAGTGATCTTTCATGGCATTAAAGAGAATATGTCCGGCTTTAAAAAAATCATTTTCAGGCTGCTCAGCCATTTTTTCTTCTAAAAGTTGAATATAATGCTGTATACCGTAAGTCAGAATAGACGGAAAATCCATAATTATATGACCCTGTCCTTTATCCGTCTGATTCAGTTTGAAAACTTCCTTTTTCAGTGCATCATTGATTTCATCTGTAATCTGACTGGTGATAAAATCCTTCATTGATCTGCCTTCCCAATAAGGATACAGTTGTTCGCGATAGATTCTTTTATCTTCTTCAGTAAATTCAAACTGATCTTGCGGGCGGGTGTCAATCGTATCAATTTCTTTCACAATCCAGTATGGGTCCATTTCAGGAGAAAGAATTCCAGAGCGAGGACGAACAGTTCGATTTCCAACGAGAAGTTCTCCTTCACGAATACTGATTTTTACGTGATTCATAACATGTTCCACAGCTTTTGCACGCCGTATAATAACAGGCTGTCCTTCTGTTTGTTTATAGCTTTCGGTATAGAAAAGCGCGCGTTCCAATGATATCCGTCTTTTTTCTTTAAACAGATTATCTTTCATTCGCTGAATCCGCTCATTTCCATTCATTACTACATTTACAATATTTTTTTCTTTCTCGATAACTCCGTTTGACATTATTAATCCTCCTTCCTTTTTCTCATTTCCAGTATAAAATATACAAAGGCTTAATTCCATGTTTTTGTTGGATTTAAAAACGAATTCCATCAAAATATTTACAAAAACCAATTTTTAAACATTTTTTTCTTGGATCAATGTATTATTTTAGTGTAAAATAAATGAATAATTGATAATTGGAGGAATTTAATTTGAAAGCTTCTGAAATCACTGCTCGCAGAAATCGAATCTCTGAGCTGCTGTATCAAAATCAGACGATGAAAGTAACTGATTTAGTTGCTATTTTTAATGTTTCAGATGAAACCATTCGAAAAGATCTGAGCTATTTGGAAGATGAAGGGATCTTAATAAAAAAATATGGACGAGCTGAACTGGTACAACAGGAAGAGCTGACACCAGTAATCAACCGTACCCCCATTCATCTAGATAAAAAGCGACAGATTGCTGAAAAAGCAGCAGAACAAATTCCCAAGCATTCCTGCAGCATCGGATTAGATCAGGGCAGCACGGTGGCTTTACTTGCAGCAAAAATCCAGAAGCTTTCTGAAAAACAAATTTTTACAGGCTCCTTGGCAGCAATTTTAGAACTGGTGAACAGCCAGCATCAGATTTACTGTTTTGGAGGACGTTATGCCTTTAATGATATGGCTTTTCACAACGACACCTCTATAGAGCTTTATCCTGATATTCAGTTGGATCTATGCTTTTTTGGCTCAAGCGGCGTTCAAAATAGAGAAGGCTTTTGTACGTCTTCTTTGGTTGATGCAGAAATAAAGAGAAAGCTTCTAAAAAAATCTGCAAAGAAAATTGTTTTACTGGACAATACAAAATTTGAGTCAACCTCTTTGGTACAGGTTGCTTCATGGAAAGAAATTGATCTGGTCATTACCAATCATTTTATTTCTCAGAAAGATCGAGAACGAATCAGTGCACAAACAGAGTTGATCACTGTTTAGAAACGATTAGATCCTTCAGCTGATTCTTCACTACCTGCAAAGTAATGTGTTTGAAATAAATTTAAAAGAGAGAGCGGGACAGAAATAAAGCCCCAAACTCTCTTCGTATCTATCCCCGAATAAACGGAAGTACAAAAGCAAAAATTCTTTTTGCGACGAGTAACCGCAGGAGCAGCTCCTCCGAATTAAGCCGAACGATCCTGAAAATATGAGGAGCTCCAGTTCCTTCACCGAATAGGTAACAGGACTTCATCTACTCTGCTAAAGCAATCCTAGTGAAGCCTGCCAACTCTCGCATGTTTCATACATAGAAATTGATGGGATCGAAGCACAGCGGAGTATAGTGTATCAATTCTCAGCTATTCATTCTATAAATAGTGTTCCTTGACAACTTTCGGATATTCCTTCTTAATTCTCGGAGCTGATTGCTTTTGTCACAACCTCCCCTTATTTTATTTACACGTTTATCAAACTACATAATTGTAATATCTAAATCAAACTCTTTATCCAGCCCTGTATGTGTCTCCATTTCCTCCGCTTTTATCTCTTTTTTCAGCACCACAACGATCACTGCAGTAACCACAGCACCTAGAAGTGTTGCTGCCGCATACATCAGCGGATTGGAAACAACTGGTAAAACAATCCATCCGCCCCATGGTGCGGGATTTCCTGCACCTAAAGTCATTGCTGCAGCAGAACCAATTGCTCCGCCAATAATATTGGCAGGTATTACCCGAAATGGATCAGCTGCTGCAAAAGGAATTGCTCCTTCAGAAATTCCAACCATCCCCATAACAAGAGCTGCTTTACCGGAATTTTTCTCTTCAACAGTAAACTTTTTAGGAGCAATCAGTGTAGCAAGTCCCATAGCCAGCGGGGGAACACAAATCGCCACTCCGATACCGGCCATAATCAGCAATGCCGTATCACTTGGCACACCTGTTACAGGGTCCAGAGTTCCGACCATAGCAGAGCCAAATCCAAAAGCCACTTTATTAATAGGCCCACCCATATCCGAAGCAATCATTGCACCAAGAATTAAACCAAGTACAACCAGATTTCCCGTTCCCATTGCTTCCAGCCAAGCAGTCATTGCTTCCATCGCTGCAGCAATCGGCTGCCCGATCACCCAATACATCAGTCCGCCGACAATTATTGTTCCAAGTAAAGGAATAATAAAAATTGGCATCAGTGAACGCAAGTTGGCAGAAAGTTTAATTTTTTTCAAGTAAGAAACGGTTATTCCTGCCAAAATCCCAGATAAAATTCCGCCGATAAAGCCTGCTCCAATATTGCTTGCGATCATCCCTCCGATAATTCCTGGCGCCAAACCAGGACGATCCGTCATTGAAAATGCAATATACCCGGAAAGCATAGGGACCATTAAGCCCAGACCAGTAATCCCTATATTAGCAATATCTGCAAGAACTCCTTCACTTGGGACAGCCGCATTTCCAGAGAGGAGCACACTGACAGCCAGCATAATTCCTCCTGCCACCACAAAAGGAATCATGTAAGAAACGCCGGTCATCATATGCTTTCTGGCATCTTTCAATAAAGAAATAAGTTCATTCATATTCTCTCCTCCTAGTTTTTATCCTAATTTTTCCTGAATCTTTTTGATTATCAACTCTGCTTTGTTTATACAATCCCCCGCACTCACTCGAACAACCGGCTTTCCTTTGAATCGTTCTTCATTCTTTATTCCAATATTATTGGTTAAAATAACAGCTGAGGCTGCCGCAACCTGTTCAGCTGAAATTTCATTTTCAATTCCTATTGACCCTTGTGTTTCTACACAAATTTCCACACCATTTTTCTTTGCTGCAACCTCCAGACTTTCTGCTGCCAAATACGTATGGGCTACTCCTGATGGACATGCTGTCACTGCGACTAATTTCATCTTCTTCCACTCCTTCTTACTATTTTCTAAACTGTTATGCTTGTCAGACTATCATTGATCAATTCAACAATTTCCTGCTTGTCTTCTGCTGTTTCCAATTTATTTCTAAATTCATCATGAATTAATTTTCGGGATAAACCGGCAATCATTCGCAAATGCTGATCTCCTTTGCATTCTTCTGGAACAGCTAAAAGGAAAACAATTGTCACATTTTTTCCATCCAAGCTGTTCCAGTCCACTTCATTCTTTAGACGGCCGAATGCAACGGTGGTTGCTTTAACATGCGAGCACTTTCCATGTGGAATTGCAATACCAAAACCGATACCTGTTGAGGTTAATTCTTCCCTCTCAATCACACTGTCAAAGTATCCTTCAAAATTATTTATGCGATCATCCAAATCTATTTTATTTGCCAAATGTCGGATAATTTCATTTCTTGAAAGTCCCTCAACCGATAAATCCACTAACTCTGTATTAATCACTTCTGCCATATGTCTTCCTTCTTTCAATTGGATAATTTATTTACAAAATCAAAAACCTTCTCTCTGCTCATAACAATCTGATATATTTCCGAGAGTATTCCTTTAATATATTTTCGGTCTTTTTCCGAAATACAAATCAGGATAATAACCTTCACTTTATATGCATCCCAGCTTATTTCACCATTTAAAACAAGAACACAAATTTTTGAATGCACAACATTCTTGGGGGAAGCATGTGGAATCGCCACACCTGTTTCCAAAGATGTTGCCCCTAATTTTTCTCTTTCAAATACATCAGTTCGAAAGGCTGCTGTCACATCACCTGATTTTTCCAACTTATTGATGATAAAATCCAGACAAGCTTCTTTATCTCGAATATCTTCTTTAAAAAATATATAGTCAGAATCCAGCAAATCAGCCATATACGTAAAATCTTCTGTAAACATCTCATTGTCTGCAGATTCTTCCAAAAATACTTCTGAATACAGTCGGGAGATATTCTTTAAATCTGTTTGACTGATTAGCGGCGAAACCTGAACAACCGGTTTTCCTACTGCCCCAATTGCTACCGAAGAAATGATGAAATCTATTTTTGAAAGATCGTTCCTTTTCAGCTGACTAAGCGTTGTTACCTCCAAAGAATCTTTCTGCGGCAGCATTTTTCTGACTTTATTAATAATCAGTTCTGAGGTTCCAATACCCGTAGGACAAACGATCAGTATTCTTTTTCCAAAATCCATTTTTTCCAGTGCTACCTGAAAATAAACAGTCAGGAAGGAAACCTCATCATCATTAAAAGTCAATTGAAGTTGTGTCTCAATATCTGTCAGTGCAAAACGAACAGAGTTAAACGTCAAAGTGTACTGGTTTTTTATTTCTTCCATAAGAGGATTATTAATAGTGATACCGGACTGCACACGGTAAATCATTGGTATAAAATGAAAAATTAGTCTCTCCTTCAGTTCATTGTCGGAAGCAAATGTCAGTTCGAAAATCTCACTCATATTTCTGATTAGCTTATCTACGCTTTCATTGATTACTCTGTTTGTCTTACTCGCTTTTTCCTTTAACTTAATGCCTTGTGAAATAAGTAAATGATTTAATCCTTCAATTTCCGTTTTTGCATACTTAATTGGATGGATTAACGAAACTTCTGCAAGTATTGAATTGGAAAGATAGTATGTCTCTATTGATTTGATCTGTTCGAAAAGGAAGTTGCTTTCCCGTTCCAGCAAGTACCCATGTATAGTTCTATACAAGTAGATCAGTACATGAAGTGTTGCAGATTTTAAATAATGCCCTGGAAAATAAAATTCATCTCCATCATATAATTCAGCCATTTTCCTGAAGACATACCTCGTAAGTTCTTTATCAAACAACTCTCCGAATATTTCTGGTCCGATACGTTCAAATTCTTCCATTGATTCAAGCTTATGATTCTTCATTAGCTGTTCAGCAAGTAAAAACAAACTCTTTCTAATCTCCTCTTCTTCTGCAAGGATACTCGTTCCGCGTTTCGTACTGGATAACTTTATACAGTATTGAGCTTGGATTTTCTCCAAATCATTTTTAATTGACGTCGAACTGACAAAATATTTATCCATCAATCGCTGATAGGTAATTGTCTCATTATCAATGAGCATAGCTGAAGCAATCATAAACTGTCTATTTTCAGGACTTTCTCTGTCAATTCCATCACTGTTTTTTTCTCTGCAAAAGCTTCTATTTCTAATTGCCTCTACAGAGCCGGTCAATCGAATACCCAAACATCTTTTTTTCTCAAGCTTTACAGGCAGCTCATTGCTTTTGATCCATTCATTGATTGCATTCAAGTCATCATAGGTTGTACGCACTGAACGATTCATTTTTTCAGCAAGTGCAGTTACAGATATGAACTCTGCATCCCAAGCCAGAATATTTATCATTTTCTGCTGCCTCTCAATTAACTCTTTCATTATTCCTCCTCCCTGTAAACGTTTTAGCTTAAACAAAATATAGCACAGATTTTTTCTGTCCTATAACACATCCTGTTGCACATTCATTTCTGCAAAAAAAGATATTGCAATCTTTTTCACAATAAAATCTGCAATGGTTCTTCTTCTTGCTTCATCCATCTCTTCTTCTGCTTAAAGCTTCTGTGTTTACACCCTTTATTCAGTATTCTTACACGCCAGCTGTCCTTCTGTTTCTTAAAATGATCTATTGTTGCTTAATAATAATCACCAGAAGAAAGCGCTTCAAGTGTTTGCAAAGTAGAAATGATACCTTTAGAATGAGAAGACTTCTAAATCAGACCGGAATTTATATCCACAAAAAATATTTATTTAAATCAGCACATTTGTGCATATAACATTTAGAAATAACATTTTCGCTTAAAGACTGCAGCTGGTAAAACCAGCAAAATAGTGAGTGTGGGACAATAGTCAGAAAAAAATCTGATTATTGTCCCACTTTTTTTGATTTTAAGGTATACAAAAAGCACACGACCTTATAAGATTAAAGTGACTAAACTCAACCAAAAAGGAGTGTGCCTTATGTTTAAAAATTA